>RGPS01000040.1 GCA_010084195.1 Terriglobia bacterium | reverse complement strand
TCGCCATCATCAACACGTGGAGCGAGATCAACCCCTGCCATTACCACCTCCGCGAGCGGGCCGAGGCGGTGAAGCGAGGCGTCTGGAAGGCCGGCGGGTTCCCCGTCGAGATCCCCGCCTTTTCCATCTCGGAGACCTACGCCAAGCCCAGTCCCATGCTCTACCGCAATCTCCTGGCGATGGAAGTGGAAGAGGGCATGCGCAGTTTGCCTGTCGACGGTGCCGTCCTGATGGGGGGCTGCGATAAAACCACTCCTGGCATGCTGATGGGAGCCATCTCTATTGACCTCCCGTCGATTTACTTGCCGGCGGGTCCCATGTTGCGCGGCAACTGGGGCGGCAAACCTCTCGGCAGCGGTACCGACCTCTGGAAATACTGGACCGAACGCTGCGCCGGAACCATCACGGAACAGGACTGGGGCGACATTGAAAACGGTATCGCCCGCTCCCCGGGCTTCTGTATGACCATGGGCACCGCTGCCACCATGACAGCCCTGGCCGAAGCCCTCGGCTTCACCCTGCCCGGGGCATCCTCCATCCCGGCCGCTGATTCCAACCACGTCCGCATGGCCATGGAGTGCGGGGAGCGCGCCGTTCAGATGGTCTGGGATGATTTCAAACCGTCCACCTTCCTCACTCTCGAATCGTTCGAAAATGCCATCACTGTCGACATGGCGATTGGGGGCTCCACCAACGCTTTTATCCACCTCGTTGCTATGGCTCGTCGCGCCAATATTGAACTCCCGCTGAATCTCTTCGACCAGATCTCGCGGCGCGTCCCCGTGCTGGCCGATATCCGCCCGTCCGGTCGCTTCCTGATGGAAGATTTCTTTTACGCCGGAGGTCTTCGGGCGCTGATGGCCCGTGTCGCGGATCTCCTCCACACCGACGCCATTACGGTTAACGGCAAGTCCCTCGGTGAGAACAACGCCGGGGCACCCACTTACAACGATGAGGTCATCCGGACCCGCGAGAACCCTATGGTGTCCAGCGGTGGCACCGCCGTTCTGTACGGCAATCTCTGTCCGGACGGAGGGGTCATCAAGACCTCCGCAGCCAGCGAAAACCTTCTGACTCACACCGGGCCTGCCGTGGTCTTTAAGGACTATAACGACATGGACGCCCGCATCCACAGTGACGACCTGGACGTCACCCCCGATTCCGTCCTGATCCTGCAAAACGCCGGTCCGCTTGGTGGCCCCGGTATGCCGGAGTGGGGTATGTTGCCGATCCCGAAGAAACTCCTGCCACTGGGCGTCCGCGACATGGTTCGTATTTCCGACGCGCGTATGAGCGGGACGGCTTATGGTACCTGCGTCCTGCACGTGTCGCCGGAAAGCTGGGTTGGCGGCAACCTCGCACTCGTCCGCGATGGCGATCCGGTGTGTCTGGATGTGCCCAACCGCAGCCTGAATATCCTCATCGACGAAGAGGAACTGGCCCGGCGCCGCGCCGAGTGGGTCAAACCCGAACCAAAGTTTACGCGAGGTTACCTGGCCTTGTATGCCGAGCGCGTCACGCAGGCTCACGAAGGCTGCGACTTCGACTTCCTGGAAAAACGTGTACCGTGGACCGAACCCGAAATCCATTAAAGCGAGGCTCCCCGATTCTATGAGTACTGTACGCGGAGCTACGACATCCGCCCTGGCGCTGGAGCACTTGCTGTCCACCCAGGAAGAACAGGACATCTGGCGCCTGGAGAATCAACCCGCCCTCAATGCGAGGCTTCGGAGAGGCCTTGAGCAACTGCAACGTGGAGAGGGTATTGGCGAGGACCAGTTCGATGAACACCTTGCCAGACTGAAACACGAGGCGGAACGAAGCGTCGTTACCTCCTCGCGCCAGATCCCGTGCTGGATCTGGTCGGAATCGAAATGCCCATATCCGGCTGGCTGATCGGGTGGAAGCGGACCTTCGGCAGAAGTTCGTTTACCTCGCAGGTACGCCGGGTGGCGGACATTGGGGCCGGGACCTGACAGATGAACAAGTCAGATTTTTCACCGTCTACTCTTACGCGATTGTATTCCGGCCTGAAACTCGCCCGCTGTAGAGTGTGGCAGTCCTTCACGGTCACCGGGATATTCGCCGCGACCTTTCTGGCCGACTCTGATCGGACCTGCTGACTTTGGTTGTACTCCGTCGCGCACACCTGCGGCCCAGGCGGGCGTTATATGCTGGCATGTGACTCAGGTCCACGAATTCCGGACCAGACCGAACCTCAAACCCAGCAACGAGGTACCGCAATGCCCATCTCCAGACGCCAGTTCGCAAACATCCTCGGAGGCACTGCCCTCCTGCCCACCTTTGGTGCCCTGGCCGCACCGGATCGCAAACGCTACAAGATCCGCGACGTTCAGACCATGACCTTAACCGGCCCCCGCACCTATGTCCTGGTGAAGGTAACGGCCGATGACGGCACATACGGTATCGCCGAGGCCTACGGCACTCCCGGTGTCGGCGTCAAAGACCAAATCCTCGACCTCAAGCCCTTCCTGGTCGGTAAAGATCCCCTCGAAATCGACTCTCTCTTTACTCACCTCGGCGAAGGCACGAAGAACCTGAGCGGCAGCAGAACTGATGGCTCGGCACACAACTTTATGCGAGCTGCCAGCGGTGTCGAAATGGCGCTTTGGGACCTGGCCGGGAAGCTCCTCGGCCAGCCGGTTACGGTCCTGCTCGGCGGGGCCTTCCGGGATAAGGTCCGTGTCTATGACCACGCTGCACCGCGTGACATGTCCGACAAAGCCTCCTGCCGCGAATGGGCCGCGAAGATCAAAGAGGACAAGAGCGGCTTCACTGCCCACAAATTCGGCCTCCAGCACGCCACGGAGCGAACGCTGTCCGTCAAACAACTCATGAACGCCGCCCAGGGCTTCGAGAACTGCCGGGAAGCCATCGGCTGGGACCACGACATTATGGTGCACTGCCACTGGGAATACGATCTGCGCACCGCCATCCAGATTGCCGAAGCGGTCGCCCCCATGAAGCCCATGTGGCTCGAAGACCCGCTCGGCGTCGATTATTCCGACTCCTGGAAGCGCCTCGTGTTGAGCTCGAAAGTCCCGATCTGCATGGGAGAAAACCTCGCTCGGCGGCAGGGTTTCCGCGACTTCATCACCAACCAGGGAGCGGATATCCTGAACCCCGATCTCCGCAATTCCGGGGGCTTCCTCGAAACCAAACGCATTGCCGACATGGCCGCGATCTATGACCTGCCGATGGCCACGCACAACACGGCAAGCCAGCTCCACACCTGGGCCAATTGCCAGTGGGGCGGGGCTATCCGCGACTTCCTGTGCTGCGAAACCATCACGGGAGCCGGCGGCTGGATGGACCAGTTACTCGCCCTCGAAGGTCCGTACATCCAAAATGGCTTCGTACCGGTGAATACGTCTAAGCCCGGTCTCGGCGTCGACCTCAACCCCGATACGGTGAAGGCCCACCTCGCTCCAGGTGAAAAGTGGTGGGCGTAACCCGGGTTGAGTATCCTGAAAAGCCCTTTACATGGCGGGGAATTGGGCATACACTCGGCGTAGATCCCATTGCATGTGTCATCGCAGTTTTCTCTAACCGCGACGAACAGCCACTGGGTCTCTGTCGCGTAGTTTGACAGAAATCGAACCACGACAGAACCTTACCTGATGCAGTCGGATCCGATATTTTCCGGAGGATCCGAAATCAAAAAACTCGCGCTGTGCTTTTGTCTGGGCCTGGGCGTGTCGCTCTCAACGAACGTGGCTGCTCTCTGTTTTTACAGGCAATCCGGATGCCATTCTGGAATTCAATTTTTTGTACCTGACGTCCGATGGCACGGCAACATACCCCGACTATGGGTGGGCGTCGCTGATAGACGCCAACACGAATCTGCAGGCAGCGCAGCTGTTTGCCGCCCGCACCAATGCCGGTGGCCCCATCTTTCCTGGCTTTGGTCTGCCGCCCAACAGCGCGACCCTTACGCCCTCCAGTGTCTCGCTGATCACGGGGACAACCTGGGACCGGTTAGGTGGCTTTTCCGGCAACTGCTATGGCCCAGGCTGCGGCAATACCGGATGGGTAAGAGCGCAATTCACAGTCGCTGCTGCCGGCGATTACTATCTGGCAATTGGCACATCGAACAGCAAGGATACGGCGTACGATTCCGGCATCGCCGTTGACCGCGTCACCATTGACGACATCGAAGTGGAAGTCGGCCAGGGAGTTCCGGAACCAGGGACAACAGCCACCCTGCTCGGCGGGCTCTGCCTGTGCGTCCTTGCCTCTCGGCGACGACGCTAAATGGCGACGGCGGGAATACCTGCACGCTGGAGCGCGGCTTCAATATCGGCGCTGCGCATCCGCGTTGCATCCACTTCCACCACAAGATCCTGATTGGAGCTGCCAATGATGATGCGTTCGATCCCGTAGAGAGAGTGGGCATCGGCAATCTGCTGCATCAGGGCTTCATCGAGTGGCTGTTGGAGCTGGAAACGCTTCTGGACTTTGGTCATGAAACACCGATTATATCGAACGGGCCCAGTGATTGACCGGGCCAGACCCGGCCCCCAGCCCTGGTGCCGTGCGAATTGCTTCTGAGATAAAGGTCTTCGCCTCCGACACAGCCTCCGACAGAGCATAGCCGCGCGCGAGCAGCGCCGTAATGGCGGCAGAATACGTGCACCCGGTGCCGTGGGTATGCTGCGTGGGAAACCGCACTGATCGAAACTCGGTGAACTCGCCGTCAGCCAGCAGAACGTCGATGGCATCTCCCTCCAGATGCCCGCCCTTCACCAGGACCGCGTCAGAACCCATGCCTTGAATCCGGCGGGCCGCTTCCTTCATGCTTTCCACGGAATTGACCTCGATCCCGGTAATGGCCGCCGCCTCGTGCAGATTCGGAGTCACCAGCGTGGCAAGAGGCAGCAGCAGCGTCTTCAGGGCTTCCCGTGCCGCTTCCGCCATCAGGGGCGCGCCGTGCTTGCTGATCATCACCGGATCAACAATCAAAGGACAGTTCAGGCGCGCCGCCGCAATCACCTCGATGGCCGCAATACCGCCCAGGGCTCCCGTCTTCACCGCATGTGGCGGGATATCGGCAAGCACGGCTGCAATCTGCTGCGCAAGCCATTCCGGCGGCAACAACTCCACGCGCGAGACGCCCACCGTGTTTTGCACGGTAATCAGCGTAATAGCGGAAGCGCCGTAAACACGGTGCTGGTGGAAGGTCTTCAGGTCGGCCTGAAGACCAGCGCCGCCACTGGGGTCAGACCCGGCAATTGTCAGGGCTACTGCTGTCTTATTCACGGGTGTATCTCCAGATTAACGTGAGGAGGTATGGAGTCCGTGTGCCTCCGCGTCGATATGTAGTTCATGGAAAGGCACCTTCGGAGGTGCGTGCTGCTGTTGGCGTGTACGTGTTGGGGCCAGGATTTGCATTTCAAGACACGTACTCTCACGAGCAAGGCAGGCGCATTAGCTATCACTGACGCGTTGGAGGATACTTCAGCGGTCCACAAGATTTTGCAATATGACCATCCGCCTGGCCCGGATGACATAGCGGCGCTGATCCGGGATGGAGCCACGGTGGTCGCGGCCCTGCCCGACAATGCCGTTATGGTATCGGCTCCTGGCGGCAAGCTGAGCGCCATTGAGGGTCTTGCGTGGGCAGGAAAGATGGACCCGTCCGACAAGATGAGTCCGGACCTCCCTCGTGACGGGCCCATCAATGTCCTCATTGAGTTCCACCCTGACGTCACGCCCGGCCAGCAGGAGACTATTGCGGGGGCCGAGGGTTTGGCCTTGAAGCGAGTTCCCTACCTGCAAAGCCAACACGGCATTGTCAGCACAGATCTTGCCACCCTGCAAAAACTAGCCGGCTACGATGAGGTCGCCTATCTCTTTCCCGCTGATCCTGAGCTTTTCGCCGATACCTCGCCGGATGGCCTTATCACCTGCGCAGGCATGCTGACTACCAATGGTATGGCGGGGCAATACGCCACCATCATCCACGGCTGGGACCTCGATCCGGACAGCTACGTTCACCTGACGTATCTGTTCGGGTCGGTGACCCCGAAGGTGCCGTCGCTCCTCGCACAGGCAGAGGTGATCCGAGCCCTGAACGAATGGACTAAAGTGACGAATCTGAGCTTCCGGCAGGGTCCAAACCCGGCCGGGGCGCGCAATATTCTCATCAAGTTCGTCAGCGGTGCGCACGGGGACTCCTACCCGTTCGACGGCCCCAACGGCTCCCTCGCGCATACGTTCTACCCCGTCCCGGTGAACGCGGAAACGGTCGCCGGGGACATGCACCTGGACGCAGACGAAAACTGGCATGCGGGTGGAGATACCGACATCTACAGCGTGGCGCTCCATGAAGCCGGGCACGCCATTGGCCTGGGGCATTCCGATAAACCCGGTGACGTGATGTACCCCTATTACCGCAGTCGTGCGGCCCTCTCGGCAAATGATATCGCCGCTGCCCAAAGCCTGTATGGCAAGCCGTTGAACAGCGCCCCGGCACCCGTCACGCAACCGGTGGAGCCTGCTGCGGTGACGCCTTTGCGGCTCACCCTTGACACTGTGCCCTCTTCGACCACGGCTGAGGCGGTCACGCTTTCGGGCACTGCAGCAGGAGGCAAAGATCCCGTCTCTGTGCAGTGGCAGACCGCCAATGGTGCCAGCGGACGGGCTACTCTTCGCTCCCGTGCCTGGAGCACCACGGGCGTCCCGTTGTCAGTGGGAGACAACACCCTGTCCATCAGTGCTTATGATGGCGCGCAACAGAGCGCCTCGGTGTCGGTGAGTGTCACACGTCTGACAGCGGCTACCTCCACCTCGAACCTGCCTCTTTCGATCTCGATTCGCAGCCCCGCACCTGTTGTGACAACGGTCTCAACTGCCACCATGACGCTCGCGGGCGTAGCTGCCTCGGGCTCCGGCATTACGCGTGTCACCTGGCAGACTTCGGCTGGTGCGACAGGCGTAGCCAGGGGGACCGGTACCTGGCTCGCGGCAGGAATACCCCTGTACCGGGGCACCAACACCTTGGTCGTCCGCGCCTGGGATGCAAAAGGTGCCAGTGCGTGGGCTTCTATGGTGGTGGTTCGCCGTTGACGTACTTGTGATCTCGACGTGTCACAATTTAGGTGCGCATATGAACAAGAAGCTCGCACCGGCCATCGGTGCCTTTGCAGTCCTGATGATCATCGCGGTCAGTATCCTGAACGGCAAGGTTCTGGCGATTGTCCTGATCCTGCTCGCGGCCCTGCTGGCTAAGACTCTGATTGCGGTTCAGCAGCAGAAGCTGAAAGAAGCAGAGTCCGCGCCAACGCCAGAGCCGCCTCAGGTGTCGTAATTCGGCCCTCTAACTGGGCATCTTCTATCTGATGCAGAACGGGACCGAACGCAGGTCCCGGGGTGAAACCGGCCGCAATCAGAGCCTGGCCTGTCAGCAGCTTTTCCGGCCGCAGATGTTCCTCGGGTGTCTCCTCGAATCTGGCTTTCGCCATCGCGTAGTTATCCAGATGACCATTGCTCGATAAACAATCCAGCCGATGTAACGCCAGATGTTCTTCGAATTTCGGCAAACGGAGAAAACGCTTCAACGTGCTTTCCTTCATCACCGGAACATCGCGAAACTTCATGTGATTGTCGATCAGCAGGCAGACGGCATCGGTAACGGCCTGCGGAAAACGAAGCCGGTTCAGCAGCTTCCGGCCGATCTCCACGCCCTTCGCCACGTGGCCATCGAACCGGATACGGTCCGCGACGCGGAAAGTCGCAGGCTTGCCCACGTCGTGCAGCAGCACGCCTAACGCGAGTTCGAGAGAAGGGCTTTCGAGGCCCTCCAGCATCAGCATCGTGTGGGTCCAGACATCCCCTTCCGGATGGTATTGGGCCGGTTGCTCAACACCTTTCAGAGCTTCGATCTCCGGCAGAATCTCCCGCAGCAAACCCGTGTCGGAAAGCAGTTCAAAACCTCGCTTCGGATTACCCCGCGTAAGAATCCGGGAGACCTCGTCGCGAACGCGCTCCATGGAAATCCGCTGAATCGCAGGGGCCATTTGTCGGATGGCAGCCAGCGTCCCGGCTTCCACCTCGAACTCCAAAGCCGCCGCAAACCTTACCGCCCGCAGCATCCGCAAATGGTCTTCACCGAAGCGCAGGTCCGGCTTGCCAATGGTCCGTATCAGACCCGCATTCAGATCTGCTCTGCCATCGACAAAATCCAGCACCTCATTCGTTTCCGGATCGAGCAGCAGGCCATTGATCGTGAAATCACGCCGCAGGGCATCTTCCCGAGGGTCGGTTTCGAAGCGCACCGACTCCGGTCGACGGCCATCGGAATAGGCACCGTCGCTGCGAAACGTCGCGACCTCAACCGGGCCCACCAGAATCACGCCGAAGTGCGCCCCCACCTCTTTGGCTCCCGGGAAAATCGTCCGAAGCTCGTCCGGAACGGCGTCGGTGGCAACATCGAAATCCTTCGGCGTGCGGCCCAGCAGGATATCGCGAACGCAGCCGCCAACCAGCCACGCAGCATGGCCTTTTTGCCTTAACCGTTGAACGACCAACTTTGCGCGGGCTTCCACAACCTAACAATCTCATGCTGCGCTCGAATTGCCGAATTCTTGCTGCGACACTCTTCTAGGCAGAATCGGGGGGGGCGGTTTTACGGGGCTTACCTTTGGTTAAACAAAGGGCACTCTTGTCCAAAATCAGTTTTGGCGGAAACGTGTTTTGGACAAGAGTGTTTTCGCCGCGATGATTATCCCCGATAAGATCCGCCCCACTTATGTGGATAACTTACTCGGCGGCCTTGCCATGCATCTGGCAGGCCCGGAATTTCTGAGCCTCGGCTTCCACGTTTTCGTGGTAGTGGTTGGCGTCCTGATTCTCTCAGGGGCAACCAATGCTTCTATCATCGGGGCTAACAGCGTGATGAACCGCGTGGCAGAAGACGGCGTCCTGCTTCCCTGGTTCCGGAAGCCGCATGCTAAGTTCGGCACGACTTACCGGATCATCAACCTGGTCGCCATGCTGCAGGTAGTTACCATTGTGCTCAGCGGCGGTAACATCTACTTACTGGGTGAAGCTTATGCTTTCGGTGTGGTCTGGAGCTTCTTCCTGAAAGCTCTCGGGGTTCTGGTACGTCGGTATCACCGGCACGATCAGGAATACAAGTTCCCGGGTAACATCACGATTCGCGGCAGCAAGCTTCCAATTGGCCTCGCGATGACGACGCTGCTGCTCGGTTCCACGGCTGTCGCCAACCTCTTCTCCAAGAAGTTCGCAACCATCTGCGGCATCATCTTCACCGTCCTGCTGTTCGTCATCTTCACGGTTTCCGAGCATATCAACCGGCGGCGGAAAGACCACCATGAATCGGGTCTGAAAGAATTCAATATCGAAACGTCAATGCCTTCCTCTCGACCGGGGGCGATCCTGGTGGCGGCTCGTGAGATGAGTAACCTCGCGCATCTGGAGTCAGTTCTGCGGAAAACGAATCTGCGGCGCCACGACATTATCGTCATGACGGTTCGACCTCCGACGACCACTGACGAAGTCTTCACCAGTTACGAAAAAGAGCTCTTCAGCAAAGTCGTCAGCATGGCCGAGAAAGAAGGCAAGACCGTCGAACTGCTGGTCGTACCTGGTGCCGATCCGTTCGGGGCTATCATGCAGACGGCTCAGACGCTGCAGATGTCGCGCGTGGTCACCGGCGCATCCCTCCGCATGGAGACAGCGGAACTGGCGCGCCGAATCGGTATGGCCTGGGAGAAACTGCCCGAACCCCGCCACGCATTCTCGCTCGAAATCCTCACTCCCGACCGGCCTTCGCACTTCGTCAATCTCGGCCCGCACCCGCCCCGTTTATGGCCCGAGGATGTGGAGCGGTCGCACCAGATCTGGCTCGGACTTTCCACCCAACTTGGTTCGAAGCTTCATCATCGGGACGTGGTCGGTGCGGCACTAGAGCGACTCCAGCGCGAGCTGGAAGATCCGGAGCGCGCCGCAGCAGCTCTACAGGATGTCAAAGACTCTCTGTCAACTCCACAAGCGATCATTTGACCGGTCAACGTTCCATTCGTCGGTCGGGCCAAAGTAAGTTGTATTCGGCATCAGGTGGCGCTTCATGACCTCGTCATGGAGCGTCACCCCGAGGCCGGGGCCTTCGGGTACGGTAATGAAGCCGTGGTCCACGATGGGCTTCGAGACGCCCTCCACCAGGTCACCCCACCAGGGCACATCCACCGAGTGGTTTTCCAGAACGAGGAAGTTTTCAGTGGCGGCGGCACAATGGACGTTCGCCATGCAGGAGACCGGCGAGCCGGCGAAGTGCATCGCCGTGCTGACGCCGTAATCCTGAATCAGGTCGCCAATCGTTTTGGTCTCCAGGCTGCCGCCGGAGGTGGCCAGATCGGGGTGCAGGATATCGACAGCGCGGGCGGCGGCGAGCTTCACGAAATTCTCTTTGAGATAGATGTCCTCGCCTGTCAGCAGCGGGATGTTGATGGCCTGCTTGATCTCCCGCAGAAGCTCCGTCTGCTGCCACGGGATCATGCCTTCGAGCCACGCCATGTTGTATTTCTCCAGATCGCGCCCGAGGCGAATGCAGGAGTTGACGCCGATGTGGCCGAAATGGTCGGCGGCCAGAGGCACGTCATCACCCACGTCCTCGCGGATGACTGAGACATACTCGGCCATCTTGTCAACGTCCCTGGGTGTGATCTCGACACCTGTGAACATGTGCTGGGTGTTGTTGCTCACGCCATCCCCTTTTGCCGCAAGGGGGCGGGAGAGGGTACCGGGCTGACCCTCCAGCAGGTCAATGCCGAGATTCATCTTGAGCCAGGTGAAGCCTTGATCGCGGCGCTCTTTCAGTCGCTGGCCATAGATCTTCGGGTCATGGGACTCAGTGGTACCGGCATAACAACGGATCTTGTCGCGGAACTTGCCGCCGAGCATCTGGTAAACGGGAACGTTGTACGCTTTGCCTGCCAGATCCCAGAGTGCCATCTCAATGCCGCAGACGCCGCCCGCCTGGCGCGCATCACCGCCAAACTGCTTGATCTTGCGAAAAATCTGCTCGATATTGCAGGGATTCTCGCCCAGCATTCGGCTCTTCAACATCAGAGCCTACAGGGCGCTGGCTCCATCACGCACTTCGCCGAGGCCATAAATCCCCTGGTTGGTATCGATGCGGATGATGGGGTCCGTCATCGGCGCACCCCGGATGGTGGCGACGCGGAGATCGGTGATCTTCAACTCAGACGGTTTCGAGTTCCGATTGACGTTCTGCGGGGACGCTTCGAGGACCTCATCAGCCTGGAAGGCCATGCCAGCCCGGCCAAAAAGTGACCGGCGACCGAGTTTGTGTTGTGCCACGCCGGACAGTATGCAGGTTTGATGCCAGTAAGATAAAAGATATGGTCCTGGATCCGTCCCGTCTTATTACCTCCTCAACTGAGCTTGACGAAATGTATGGGGATGCTTTGGAACGCTCCGTCCTGAAGCAACTGACCCGGCTCGACGAGCTTTGCCGTCAGTTCATCGCGGCGTCCCCCATGGTGATGCTCGGAACACAAGGTGACGTCTCACCGCGAGGCGACATCCCAGGCTTCGTAAAAGTAGCAGACGACCAAACGCTGTTGCTGCCCGACCGGCGTGGCAACAACCGCCTGGATTCGCTGCGAAACATCGTCCACAACCCACAGGTGGGCCTGCTGTTTTTGGTGCCGGGCGTCACCGAAACCCTGCGCGTCAATGGCGAAGCATGCATCAGCCGAGCCCCTTCGCTGACCAGCCAGTTTGAGGTACGCGGAAAGACGCCAAGGACCGTTCTGGTGGTGAAAGTCAACGAAGTCTACATCCACTGCAGCCGGGCTTTAGTGCGCGCCGACCTGTGGAATCCCGCCAAACATGCGGCAGAAGGCACAGTCCCCAGTTTCGGAACCATGCTGGAAGCGCAAACGAAAGGCTTTGTTGAGGCCAAACAAGTAGACGAGGACGCGATCACTCGCGTCCCCGCCACTTTGTACTGATAAAGCGCTACTGAATCGCGGGCGGAGCGGGAGCTTCCGGCTCACCCTCGACCGGCTTTTCGCTTTCCGGGATCAGCGAGGCCGCAGCCACGGTGTCTTTGTCTTCCATGCGGACAAGGCGGACACCCTGGGTGGACCGGCCAGCCTGCCGGATTTCGCCGGAGTCGATGCGGATCATCTTACCCTCGCGGGTGATGATCATCAGCTCGGAATCTTCCTTCACAGAAAGAATCGCCTCCACGCTGCCGGTCTTGCGCGTCACCTTCATATTGATGACGCCCTTAACCCCGCGGTTGGTGAGGCGGTAATCCGTGAGCCTGGTGCGTTTGCCGTAGCCCATCTCAGAGATGGAGAGAATAAGGCCATCTTCCCCAACGACTTCGGCACCGACGATGTAGTCGTTCTTGGCAAGATCCATGCCCCGAACACCGCGCGCCGGGCGGCCCATCGGACGGACATGGGTTTCGTTGAAGCGAATCGCCTGACCGTCGTGGGACCCGAGGAAAATCCAGTCACTGCCGGAGGTGAGGCGGGCGGCGATCAGTTCGTCACCCTCATCAATCCCGATGGCGATGATGCCGCGGGAAAGCGGGTGATCGAACTCACTGAGTTCGGACTTCTTAATGACCCCGAACTTGGTGACCATAACGATGAACTTATCGGCCACAAACGCTTTGACAGGCAGGAACGCCTTGACCTGTTCATCGGGCTGGAGGGCGAGCAGATTCGAGACGTGCTTGCCTTTGCCTGTGGTAGAGGCATCGGGGATCTCGTAGATCTTGATCCAGTAGACACGTCCCTTGTTGGTGAAGACCAACATATAGTCGTGCGTGGAAGCCACGAGGAAGTACTCAACAAAATCCTCCGTGCGAGTCCCCATGCCGATGCGACCCTTGCCGCCGCGAGCCTGACGGACATAGGTATCCACAGCAGTGCGCTTCACGTAACCGCCGTGGCTGACCGTGACGGCCATGTCTTCGACCGCGATCATGTCTTCCAGGCTGATATCGCCGGTGTCTTCAACGATCTGGGTGCGGCGGGCATCGCCGAAGTCCTTTTGGACTTCGCGAAGTTCCTTAATGATGAGTTCTTTGAGGACGAGTTCGGAACCGAGGATTTCCAGGTACTCGGTGATGCGGCGCTGGATATCAGCCAGTTCCGCAGCAATCTTGTCCTGTTCCATGCCGGTGAGGCGCTGCAACTGGAGTTCGATGATGGCCTGCGCCTGACGTTCGCTGAGCCGTGTGAGCGGCTCGGCCGCACCGGCAGCCTTCAGATAAAGAGGATTAAAGTAGAAGCGAGTGGAAGCTTCCACCAGGTTCTCGCGGGCTTCCTTCGGCGACTTGGCGGCCCGAATGATGCGGATCACTTCGTCGATGTTGTCGAGACCAAGGCGGAAGCCGAGCAGGATGTGCTCGCGCTCGCGCGCCTTACGGAGTTCGTAATCCGTGCGGCGGCGGACCACATCGGCACGGTGCTCGATGAAGTACTTGATGGTACTCATCAGGCTCAGCTCGCGGGGCTGGCCATTCACAATCGAAAGATTGATGACGCCGAAGCTCGTCTGTAGCTGGGTCTGTTTATACAGGTTGTTCAGGATGGCCTGAGCCTGTTCACCGCGCTTCAGATCGAACACGATGCGCATGCCATCGCGGTCGCTTTCGTCGCGGATTTCGGAGATGCCCTCGATCTTCTTTTCGTTGACCAGCCCGGCGCAGGCTTCAATCAGCCGCGACTTGTTCACCTGGTAGGGGATCTCGGAAACGATGATCTGCTGGCGATCCTTACCGAAAGGAACGATCTCGGCTTTGGCCCGGATACGCAGGCTGCCGCGACCGGTGCGGAACGCGTCCAGAATACCGGCGCGGCCCAGGATAATACCGCCCGTGGGGAAGTCCGGGCCAAGGACGATTTCGCAGATCCGGTCGAAGGTGACGTCCGGCTCACGAATCATCAGAATGGTGGCTTCCACAATCTCGCGCAGGTTGTGCGGCGGGATATTGGTAGCCATGCCGACGGCGATCCCGGAGGAGCCGTTGACGAGGAGATTCGGGACCCGGGTGGGGAGAACTTCGGGTTCCACTTCGCTGTCGTCAAAGTTCGGACGGAAGTCGACGGTTTCCTTGTCGATGTCTTCGAGAAGGGCAGTGGCGATCTTCGCGAGGCGGGCTTCGGTATACCGATACGCTGCGGGCGGGTCACCATCAACGGAGCCGAAGTTGCCCTGGCCATCAATCAGCGGATACCGCAGACTGAAGGGCTGCGCCATGCGGACGAGAGCGTCGTAGACGGAGGAGTCGCCGTGCGGGTGGAACTTACCCAGCACTTCGCCGACGATCTTCGCGCATTTCCGCGTGGGGCGATTGGGCGCCAGGCCCATTTCGCTCATCCCATACAGAATGCGGCGGTGGACGGGTTTCAGCCCGTCACGGACATCTGGCAAAGCGCGGCCAACGATCACGCTCATCGCGTAATCGATATAAGACCGACGCATTTCGTCTTCGATATTTATCGGGACGTTATTGTGGTTGCCCTCCTGGCCAGTGTGCCGGATCTTCTCGGGCGGTTGGGGAGGAGCGGGGGGACCCTGCGGGGGGAGTTCCTGATCAGCCATGGTTTTGAAGGATAAGTGTCAGTATAGCAAAGATTTAGATCTCTGGCTTTCCGGGTGGCCTGGTGCGTTTTGGACGCAGTTCGGGTATTGCGGGGAGAAGGCGGCGGGGATAAAGGGGGAGTCAGGCCGCGAGAGGGAGCCTTTCGTCCTGCCAGTAAGAGGGCAACTTCGTGGTCCAACCGTGCCTTTCGTAACACACGGCCGGCTGTCGCAGGCTCCGGGGGAAAGGTTACGTGTGCGGTATGACAGTTTCGTAAAGAAAAGTCACAAAATCCGTTGATCGCAGCCTGACATTCCTATATGATGCATAGAACTGTCTGACGCAATGGGTGGCTTTGGCCCTAAGGCAGTAATTCACAAGGGAGTAGTTCATTTATGCTACGTCGCATTACAATTTTGGTCGCGACCTTGCTCCTGTTGCCGCTTTGGGCACTGGCGCAAATCACGACCGGCACAATTTCAGGTCTGGTGGTCGACTCCTCGGGTGGAGTCATGGCATCAGCCAAGGTCAATCTCATCAGTGAGGCTCGTGGTACGAGACTCACCGTTGACACCAACTCCACGGGGGACTATGTATTCCCGAACGTCCCTGCTGACACCTATACGGTGGAAGTCACCGCGGCATCCTTTAAGACGTCGAAGCGTACGGGAATCCTCGTCACCGGCGGTGACCGCGTGGGTGTACCACCCATCTCGCTCCAATTGGGCGGAACCACCGAAACTGTTACTGTGAGCGCCGAAGCGGCGCTTGTGCAGACACAGAGCGGCGAGCGGTCGTTCGCCATCTCCACGGAACAGATCGACTACCTGCCGATCAACCGCGGAAACTTCACCAGCCTGACTGCTTTTACGCCGGGCGTGATTGAGGGCGGTAACTCAGCCGGCGGCACTCGCCTGGGTGGTGCCAGCCAGAACAACATCATGATGGACGGCATTTCGGCCATGGACACGGGCAATAACGGCCAGATGCTGAACATGAACATCGAATCGATCGGCGAAGTCAAGATCCTCACACAGGGGTATCAGGCAGAGTACGGTCGGTCGAGCGGGCTGCAGATCACCGCTGTCACCAAGGGTGGTACGAACCAGTTCCATGGTTCCGGCTACGGCGTCTTCACCGACTCCGACTGGAACAAGCCAACCTGGGTGCAGTGGAAGAACGGCGACATTAAGCCGAAGCAGGCCCAGCAGATCTATGGCTACACGATTGGTGGCCCGGCGATCATTCCGAAAGTGATGAATGGCCGCAACAAGCTGTTCTTCTTCTACGCGCACGAATACCGTCCGCAGTCGATTGCCACAAACGGCGGCAACGTGATCCGGCTTCGCGTCCCGACAGCCCAGGAGCGCGCCGGCAACTTCTCGGCGAGCCGCGACAACAACGGCGCGCTGTTGCCGGCATTGATCGATCCGACAACGGCAGCCCCCTTCCCCAGCCAGATCATTCCGGCCAGTCGGCTGTATGCTCCTGGCGTGGCGGTGCTGAATCGCTACCCGCTCCCCACCCTGGATCAGGCAGTGGGCACCAACTTTAACTACCAGGCGAACCCGGTTTACTACAACCAGTTGACGCAGCAGCCCGCCGTGAAGATCGACTACAACATCACGGACAAACTGCGTGTGAGCGGCAAGTACTCCGGACAAATTCAACGCCCTGTGGCGCGGCAAGGCCTGATCCCCGGATTTTCGGATGTGTACACACCGTATCCCTTCATCACCAACTGGGCATTCACGGCGAACTACGTGTTCAGCCCCAAAACGTTCCTCGAAGTCACCTATGGCAGCATCAAGAACGAACTGGCAGACGGTAATGAAGGCGGCATTCTGACGAACCCGGAATCGAATCGTCTGAAGAGTCTGAAGGACTTCCCCATCCTGTATCCGAATGCGGGCGTGATGGACGAACGGTACTACGGTTACAAAGTGCTGACAGCGGAGAAGGCACCCTTCTTTGACGGCAAGCAACTGAACCTGCCGCCCATCTGGGGCTGGGGCAACCGAATTGGCGCAGCACCGCCGCAGCAGCGGTACCCGGGTTGGTTGAACATCAACAAGACGCAGGATCTGGCAGTCAGCGTGGTCCATGTAACGGGACGCCATACCATCAAGGCTGGCTACTACCACAACTACAGCTTCAAAGCGCAGAACGTGGGAGCGGGCGGCATTGCAAACCTAAGCTTCCAGGGCTACGTCAACTTTGGCAACGACACCAACAATGCCCTTGACACCGGGTTCGGTTTCTCGAACGCCGGGCTGGGTATCTTCACGCAGTACCTGCAGGCTTCGAAGTTCATTGAAGGCAACCTGATCTACAACCAGCGTGAAGCTTACGTCCAGGATAACTGGAAGGTCACGAATCGGTTGACGCTGGATTACGGCATGCGTTTTGTGAATCAGCAACCGCAGTACGACAAATTCCTGCAGATGTCGAACTTCTTCCCGGAGAAGTTCTCGGCCAGTGGCGCCCCGGTGCTGTACATCGCCGGTTGCCGCAGTGGAGCGGCGGTTTGCTCCGGTAATGATCGCAACGCGATGGATCCGCGCACACGGCAGATTCTGTCCGCTGCAGGCGCGGCCAATACGCAGGCGGCAATCGGAACACCGGTTCCCGGCACGGGCGTTGCTCTCAACGGCATCATCAAGGCCGGTGATGGTATTGCGAAGACGAACTACACGTGGCCGACTTTGGTCCTCGGACCACGGTTCGGGTTTGCCTACGATGCTTCGGGCAAGTCGGACTGGGTTATCCGCGGCGGCGTGGGTATGTTCTACGATCGTCCGGACGGAAACACCACGTTCTCCACCCCGGGCAATCCTCCGGCTGCGACGGCGCAGGATCTTCGGAACGGGCAGTTGTCAACGCTCGGCCAGGGTCTGAGTCCGCAACCGATCCCGACGCTGATCACCTTCCAGTACAAGGCCAAGATTCCGGCTTCGTGGCAGTGGCAGATCGGCGTGCAGAAGTCTCTGCCGTGGGCCATGGTTGGAGACATCACGTATGTCGGCAACCGCGGCGTCAACCGGATGGGTGCCTTCCAGGGCGGCCAGCGCACCAACCTGAACGCGGTCGATTTCGGAACCGCGTATCTGCCTTCGAGCCAGGACCCGACGCTGGGGACGAATGCGGTTCCCGGACAGACGGCCTACACGGCCAACCTGCTCCGTCCGTTCCGCGGCTTAGCCGGCGTGGAAGAAAATCAAACGAACTTCTGGGATGAGTATCACTCGATCCAGATGAACCTGAACCGCCGCTTCAAGGGTGGCTTCTCGTGGGGTGCCAACTACACCTATGGGATCTCGCTCAAGGGCAACACCGGTCTGATTCAGCGCCTGCAGCATGCGGCTGACGGCAAAATCTCGCTGCGCAGCGATCAGGCTGCATACGAGAAGCTGAATGAAACGCTGGACGTCCGTCCGCACCTGTTTAAGGCGAACGGCATCTGGAACAGCCCCGGCATGGCGGGCAAGCCCGCTGCGCTTCGCATTCTGGTGAAGGACTGGCAGGTTTCCACGGTCATGACGTTTGGTTCCGGCGCAGCTTATAACCTCGGTTATAGCTACCAGAACAATGGCTCGAACGTGAATATCACGGGGTCGCCGGACTACGGCGGCACAGTGAATTTACTCGGCGCGCTCGGCAGCGGGTGCTCGGACAACCCGTATGGTCAGTTCGATGCCACCAAGGTGCAGGGTCCCGGTTATAACAGCCTCGGTTTGGAGTCTGGCCGTAACTACCTGCGTGGTTGCATGAACCGGAACGTCGACCTGTCGCTCGTGCGCAGGATTCGGGTTCCCGGCGGTGAGAAGTACAACGTGGAACTTCGCGCTGACGTCTTCAATGCCGGTAACTGGACGGTGATCAATGGCCGGAACAATTCGGCACAGTTCGCCAGCCCGACCAGCGCCACCACGCTGATCAACAACCAGTACAATGCGGACGGTACCGTGAATGCAGCTCGGCTGCAACCCCGGAATGCCGGCTTCGGCGCTGCCACCAGCGCCCAGGCAATGCGCTCCATCCAACTGCAACTCCGCCTCCGTTTCTAAGGTGGATTGATCTAAGGCGGAGTAATTCTGCCGGGCCTTCGGGTTCGGTGTTTTGAAGAAGGCCGGCTTTCTGACCGCAAGGGAGGAAAGCCGGCCTTTTTGTTTGTTTGAAGCAAACGACCCACCAAGGTCGCTTTACCGGATCGGGTTTGCGACACGCGGGAGCCTCAACGGTTTGCCCGGCGTCTTAACCGTACAGTCGCCTGCGTCCCTATTACCCGTCCCCGATTACCAGAAGTTACGCCGGCGCCGACCCGGGCGGTTGCTAAAGCCGACCCGCTCTCGTCGGCTGCGGGTTACAGCGCGATTACTGTTGGCTTTCAAATTCCCTTCGGCGCGTAAGGTTACAAATGCCGACCTATTTGAACCGAATTGAAACGCGGTTGTGACGCCCCGCTGCTACTTTCAGAACATGCCTAATCTCGGTCCCAATCGGTTCTGGTTCACCCCGGACCAACACCTTGGCTTCCAGCACTTCCGTTATGACCGTCCGTTCGTGTATCCCTCGAGAGTTCAGGATGAGTATGCGATTGTCCTCTGTCTTGCGGGTGAGATTACGGTTTCCGAGGGGAACGGGTTCCAACGCCTGCTGCCGGGCGAAGTTCTGGTGGGGAATTCGCGTCTATGGCGGAAAAGCCTATACGGCAAATCAACGCATTGCGAGGGCTTGACCCTGGTGGCGAGCCGCCGTTCCGTGCAGGGTCTGCTGGCGGAACTTGGCGACGACCGGTTCAGAGACGGCGTCGTCCCGCTGTTTCCGGGCAAACGCAGCTGTGCCGGCTTGATGCGGGTGGCGGAAGACGTGCTGGCGGATCTGGCGGGCAACGAGACCGGCCGGTCTCAGATGCTGGAGGCGCTCGGCCGCGAGATGTTGGTGCGCAGCCTGCGCGGCTGGCCCGGCATGGACGCCTACCAGTCGGAAGTCTCCGGTCGCCTGCTCACGCGCCGCCACTTCGTCAAGGCGCTCGACTACATGCAGAGCCGCGGCAAGAACGAGTTTTCCATTCCGGATATGTGCGCACAGGTGGGGTTGAGCGCGGCCGAGTTCACCCGGCTTTTTGCCAGGAGCACTTTGAGCACTCCCTTCGCGACCTACAACTCACTGCTGATTGATCGCGCCCAGGCGATGCTCGAAAAGGGAGCGGCTTCGGTCAAAGAAGTGGCGCACAGCCTGGGTTTCGATTCCGCCAGTCAGTTCACCGCGCTGTTCCGGAAGATAACCGGAGCCTCGCCGTCACAGGTTCGATACAATCTCGACAATTCCAGTGCAGAACGACGCGAATTCGCGTGTTTTTGAACAGCAATTGCACTAGAGAATCGCATGTTATCTCGTTAACCTTGGAGTATGCCTTTTACTCTTCGCCTTGCTTTTCTTATATTCACGGCTTTGCAATTATTCGCCCAGGGGGCGGGTAGTGTGGAAGTGACCGTAATCGACCAGTCTGGTGCTTTGATCCCTGGCGCGGCAGTCTCGCTTTCCAGTGTGGACAATGGTCTCACCAGAAAGGGCTCCACGACACAGGACGGAATCTTCGTGGCGACCGAACTGCAGGCTGGTCGCTACAAACTCAATGTCTCATTCGCGGGTTTTGAACCCGGAGCCGAAAGCGTGGAAGTCGCCGCCGGAACCCAGACGCGAATCACGGAAAAGCTGCTGACGGGCAAATCGGCAACGTCCGTTCAGGTAGTGGAATCGTCCACAGAGCTTCAGATTTCTCAACAGACTGTGGGGGCCCGCCTGACGACGAAGGAACTGACGTCGATCCCCACATCGTCACGCAACTTCACCCACCTGATCGTTGCCGAACCGGGCGTTTCGGCTCCGCTGCCCGATCGCACCGGCAAAGGTATGAATCTGGCGACCTCGCCCGGCGGCCAGGGGGACGACGGCTCGCAATCGCTGAACCCGTCGGTCAACGGGGCGCGCCCAACCAATAATTCGCTGATGATCAATGGCGTGGATACCACGAACATGATGAACGGCAGCGGCAGCCTGGGCAATAACATCAATGTGCCGCTGGATGCGATTGAGGTGGTGGACGTGCAGACCGCACTGTATTCGGCCAGGTCCGGACGCAACGGCGGTGCCAACCTGCAGATCGGTACCAGGATGGGCAACAATAGTTTTCACGGCAGCATTTCGCACTTTCTGCAGAACGAGAAATTCAACGGCAACGAGTTTTTCCTGAACCGGTCAGGCGCGGTGAGGCCGAAATTCCGGCGGAACGAAACCAGTTTTTCGGTTGGCGGTCCCATCACTATCCCCCACATCTACAACGGCAAGAACAAGACGTTCTTCCACACCACGCTGTCCTACACGAATTTCCTTTCCGGATACGCACAGCGCGCCACGGTGTACACGGGTATTCCCACCGGGCTGGGAGACGTTCGCACGAAGGAGACCATAGCGGATGTCGCCAATCGCTACATGCGCGAGGGACAGCAGGATGACCCGACCTTTGCGCAAAACCTGCTGACGCACCTGCGAACTTTTCCCGCCGAGCAGATCTCGTTTCTGGAGAAGAAGTTCTACACCAGTACCACCCCGGGAGCCCTCGCTTTCCGCACTTTGACGCCCTCCGATATTCATCAGGTGGCGATTAACGTCCTGAACACAAAAAGAGACGGCAAGCTGCTGCTGCCGAGTGTTCAGCCGGGTATGACGGTCCTTCCCGGCAAGGGCCTGTTCGGGCGCGAACTCCAGCTGGTGAATTCTTTCCCAACCTTCTTTGAATCCTGGTCGGGCGTTGCCGCCATCGAGCACAATCTGTCTGACAAGAACCGGCTGCGCCTGAGCTACGTGAAAAGCAAACAGTTCGTGGAAGAGGCTTTCCCGTGGGCCAATTCATCCGCATCGCCCACCCGCGGCCTGACTCCCGGATATGTGGCCTCACTCTCCGATACGCACGTCTTTTCCCCGAACTGGGTGAACGAGTTGAGGGGCGGTTTCTTCGACCTCCAGAACACGCGAATCTCGAAATACCGGGACATCACCAACTCCAGCCTGGGCATCTACAACCCGCTGGAAGCAAGCCTGGGCGGCCTGGCCTCGCTCATGCCCACCATCGACATCGATACGCAGCGATCCACCTCCGGTATCGGCAACGCCTGGGACTTTTTCGACTGGCAGCGGCAGGCTTCGGTCTCGGACACTGTGACCTGGGCCACGTCTCGCCACACGCTCAGTTTTGGCGGCGAATTCCGGCGCCCGACCATCGGCGGCGAGTACATGGCGCGCACCAACGGCGATCTCGACTACAGCAACTGGCTGCTTTTTCTGACCGGACATGGCGCGCCTGGTGGCGGTTCCGATCTGGACCAGGGAAATACGCGCAGAATGTTTGTGTTTCGCGACGTATCGTGGTTCGCCCAGGATGACTGGAAAGTGCGCCCCGGCCTCACCGTGAACGTCGGCGTACGTTGGGATTGGTACGGAACCCCCAAGGACAGTGAAGGGCGCATCGGCAACTACTACACCCCCGCCGCAGCTGCGGCCATGGGCGCCAAACCCGGCTTCCAGGTCCCCGCCAACAGCGAATTCTTCAAACCCAACTTCGACCCGATCAAACTTGGGTTCGTCTTGACCCCGGGCACCCCCTGGAACCTGAATCAGGTCAACAAGGCCGTCACCAGCTCCACGCTGCGGGAAGATTACAACAACTTTGCGCCGCGCATCGGGTTTGCCTGGCAGCCGTCTTCGAAGACTGTGGTCCGGGGCGGTTATGGTATGTTCTACGAACGGATCGGCGGCGCGATGAAGGCGGACCTGCAATTGTCTGCACCGTTCTTCTTCTACTCCAACATGTACGGTCCCGAGGACATGGCTCGTCCCTACTCCAACCTGAACATGAACCCGTTCCAGATTCCCTTCGCCGTGTCGATTGTCCGGAATGCCAATGGCGCGCCGTCATGGCGAAAGCCGGATGGCACCGCGTTTCCCACGACGGAGCAGTTTGCCCCGAAGAACCAGACGTTTATCGACCCGCTGATCAAGACGCCGTACACGCAGCAGTGGACCCTGAACGCGCAGTACAAGCTGACGAAATCCACGCTGGTCGATATCCGTTACGTGGGAACCCGCGGCATCGGGCTGCTGGCGCGTGTGAATCTGACGCAGCCGCTCGATCCGCGAATCACGCCGGTAAATGGATTCTCCGACATTCGCGACAGGGCCGGTGCCCTGATCAACCCGAGCTTCTTCGTGAAGCCCGAGTTTCTTGGCCTGAACCACCAGGGCGGTTTCAGACAGCTCTCCAACTGGGGGCAATCCACCTATCACGGTCTGCAAACGAATTTGCGCGGAAGAATCGGGCAGTACATCACCGCCAACGTCGGTTATACGTGGTCAAAGGCGATTGACAACGTGTCCAGTGACCGCGATGTTGCCGAGCAGGATTCGTACAATCTGGCGGGGAATCGGGGCCTTGCGAACTTCGACCGGCCACACCGCCTGACTGCCACATGGTTCGCCTCGCTGCCGACTCCTTTCCGCAACGTCAAAGCCTCCCGCGCACTGTTCAGTGGCTGGCAACTCGGGGGCTTCCTGACGTTGCAGTCGGGTGCACCTTTCACGGTTATCGGTACTGCAGCATCGAATGTTCTGTGGGCACAACCGGGGCGCGTCAGGGCCAGTTGGGCTCCCGGCTTTTCGTTAGACAACGTCTATCCGCAGGGCCGCGTGCAGGACCGTCTCGCCACGTACTTCAACCCGACCGCGTTCGTCAACTCCCCGAACTCATGGGGCAACGAGGGCCGCAATACGTTGCGCGGGCCTTCGCAACGACAGTTGGATCTCAGCCTGGGTAAAGAAATGAAGTTCGCCGAACGCATGACTGCAGAGTTTCGCTGGGAAGCGTTCAATGTCTTCAACCAGGCCACCTTCGGCAACCCTTCCTCCACCACAGTGCCGGCAGCGGGGTTGGGCACGCTCGGTCAGATCACCACCACTATAGGTGGGCCCCGGACCATGCAGGCCAACATTCGGGTAAGATTCTAGCGTGTGGTTTGCCCGGGTAAAAATCAGGAGACATTATGAACTTTCGTCTGTCAATTTATTTCAGTTTCGCCGCGCTGGCGTCGCTTCAGCCGGCTTCGGCTCAAACCACTGACAAGCCGGTTCGTAGTGTCACCGATCCCGGTGTCGTAACCACCCGCCAGAACATAACGCCCGCCGGCGTTCCGATGATCTTCACAGGCCGCGTGTATGGCGCGGCCTTCGGAAGCGGCGGTGACCTTTGGGTGCTGAACGCGACGCAGGTTTATCGTGTCGACTGGCGCAGCGGGAACGTGCTGGAGCGCATCGCGCACGACTGGCAACCCGCTCCGCAGGGGATGCTCACTGTGAACGGAACACCTTATGCGGCGGCGTTTCCACGTCGCGGCAAGTCTTCGCTATTCACGGTGTCGGGCGGGCAGTTGCGGCCGGTCGCGGGCGACCTGGGGACCTTTAACGCGGGTGCCCCGGGGGCCGGTGGCGGCGTCGCGGTGATGCCGGTCACGGCCAATAACCGGGCGGCTGTGGTGGAAATGGCTTCCGGCAAAGTGCGGGGGATGCTGCAGACCGGCATCGCTCCGTTCGGTGCTGCTGTGAGCCGCGACGGCACCGTCGCCTATGTCACGAACTGGGGAGGCCGCACCCCGGTGAAGGGCGAACGGACCGCGCAGACAGGCAGCGCGAAAGACGCCGATGCCGTGCTGGTGGACGAGATCGGTGTCACCTCCTCCGGAACCGTGACGCGGTTCGACCTGACCGCCATGAAGGCCACCCATACGATCAGCGTTGGTCTTCATCCAAACGGAATGGTGTGGGATGAAAACGCGGGCAGGCTCTATGTCGCCAACAACAACAGCGACAGTGTTTCGGTCGTCGATACAAAGTCGAATACGGTGCTCCGGCAGATCGCGCTGAAGCCCTTCGCGGCCAATACGCCAGGGATCGCGCCGACCGCGGTGGCGCTGACCCCGGATGGACGACGGTTGTTTGTTGCGTGCGGCGGTATCAACGCCGTGGTGGTGATCGATACCGCGTCATCGAAGGTGGAAGGCATGATACCCACCGGCTGGTACCCGGGCGCGGTGGCGGTGAGTCCGGACGGGCGGCACCTGGCGATTTCGTCGATGCTCGGTGCCGGGTCGGCGTGGCGCGACAAGCCGAGCAGCCGTTTCGTGCATAGTTATCGCGGTTCGGTTCATGTTGTTGAGATACCCGACACGGCGCAACTGGCCAGCTTCACGACGGCGGTGGCAGAGAATACGCATCTCACGCTGGCGGGCACGGCGGCGGGTCCGGTGGCCGCTCCGGATCGCACGCCCCGAGCCGTTCCGGTTCGCGCCGGTGACGCCTCGCTGATTGAACATGTGGTCTACATAGTCCGCGAAAACCGGACTTACGATCAGGTCCTGGGAGATGTCGCAAAAGGCAATGGAGATCCGAACCTGGTGATGTTCGGTCCGGCGGTGACGCCGAACGCCCACCGGCTGGCGGATCAGTTTGTCCTGCTCGACAACTTTTACGCCTCGGGAGGTAACAGCGCCGACGGCCACCAGTGGCTGACTCAGGCCAACGAAGTGTCGTATGCCCTGTGGCCGGGTTACCAGGGGCGCAGCTATCCGTTCGACGGCACCGACCCGATTGCCATTTCGCGCGGAGGCACCATCTGGGACGCGGCGCGCAAGCTGGGCAAAACTGTGCGGGTTTATGGGGAATACGCGGGGTCGGCGACCGGCACCGGGGTGGGACGAATGGACTACCTGAAACGCTGGAAGGCGGGCGACGATTTCAGCTCCACGTGGAACGTTACTGCCCCCATCGCGCATATGAACCAGTTTCTGGCGCATAACTATCCGCCCTATTCAAATGCCATACCGGATGTGGTTCGGGCGGGGATTTTCCTGAAGGATCTGCGGCAGTGGGAACAGGACGGCAAGATGCCCAATCTGACCGTAATGGAGATCAACTGCGATCACACGTCGGGCACCACGCCTGGCGGCTCCACGCCAAAGGCCATGGTGGCCGACAACGACCTGGCTCTGGGCCAGATTGTGGAGGCTTTGACGAAGTCGAAGTTCTGGCCGAAGATGGCGATTTTCGTTGTCGAAGACGATGCGCAGAACGGCGTGGATCATGTAGACGGGCACCGAACCGTAGCTCTGGCCGTGAGTCCCTACACCAAGCGAGGGCATGTGGATTCCACGTTTTACTCGCACCAGAGCATGCTCAAGACAATTGAGCTGATGCTGGGTTTGCCGACGCTCTCCATTTTCGATCTGATTGCCAACGACATGCGGGCGGGCTTTGGCTCCACCGCCGACCTGAAGCCGTACGAGCATGTTGTGCCCGGTCAGGATCTGTTCGAACTGAATCCGCCCCTTGCCGCCTTGCGCGGCCCGGCCCGCAGCGCGGCTGTGGCCTCGGCGAAGATGCGGTGGGACGTGCCCGACGCCGCGCCGTCGGACAAGCTCAACCGCATCCTGTGGCACGCTACGCGGGGATGGAAAACACCGTTTCCCGGCGTCAGGAGCTCAATGTTCGCGCCGTTGTCGCTCGATATTGACGACGACGACAGATAGGCGAGCCAGCACCCGCGGTTCAGAAATGTTCGTTAACGCGCACGGAGTCACCAGGGCCTACTTTAGTCCCAGACTATTTTGAGGCCGCTGTATTCCTCAAACCGGGTGTCTGGTGTCATGACCGTTAGCTGCTCATCCAGTGCCTGGGCTATCAGCATTCGGTCAAACGGATCCTTGTGGTCCAGGTGCACCGGG
The DNA here is from genome assembly GCA_010084195.1 of Terriglobia bacterium. GTDB lineage: Bacteria > Acidobacteriota > Terriglobia > Bryobacterales > Bryobacteraceae > BOG-234. The sequence goes on along the minus strand of RGPS01000040.1, from coordinate 6,997 downwards.
AGGGCCGCATACCTCTCAAGGTGGTTGAACCCGAGGGGCAAGGTGGTGGCTCCGATCGCGTCAATTCCCAGGCGAACATTTGCCTGGGTAAGGCCCAGCATTGGTTTCATTGCAATCTCCCATGGCGTAACCATACTGACAATGAGCTCGGTCCCCGGCTTGTCAAGGATGCTCGTCGCGGGGCGGGGGAGAGGGGCCCGGTTGAAAATCCTGACGAGAACATTTGTATCGAGCAGAACCTTTTCATTGGCCGTCTCTTCCTGTCAGTACCTCAAACGAGGCCAGGATTGGCGCGTCCGCATCCGGGGAATCCCACCCGGGGTATAGATTGAGCTTCCCCTCGAACATGCCATAGCCACGTCGCCAGGCTCGGTCGGTTGAAGCCGGTACCAGTTCGGCCACCCGGCGGCCCCGATTCGTCAGGTAAATCTTCTCGCCCTTGCGAACGGACGCGACGAGTTTTGACAGATTACTTTTGGCTTCCCGGACACCGATATCCATAGAGCAATTGTCACTACATTCAGTGACTACAAGTGGACGGACGGCAGGGGCAAGTGAAGGCCGAAGGTGCGACACAGTGCGACACCAGTAAATCCGCAGTCGATCCGGGAGTGGGAGCGGGGAGCACTGTGTCGATGACCGCAACTCCTGCGTCGGGTTCGCCGTGGATTCGGTTTCCGCTTTGTCCAATTAGAACGAAAAGGGGAACAAGCGCGGAGATAAGCGCTTGTTCCCCTTTTCTGGTGCCGAGTTCGTGGTTAGAACTGGAAGCGGGCCACAACCTGACCGCTGCGGGGCGGGAGGTTGGTGCTGGCGGTGTTCACGCGGCCAAAGCCTGACACCACAGCTCCGGCGGCGTTCACGACCTGAGTGGCCTGGAAGTTACCGGAATCGGGGTTGTTCAGATACACGCGGTTGAAGACGTTGAACATCTCGACGCGAATCGAGAACGCAATCTTTTCCTTCAACGGGAAAGTGCGACCAAGGCTGAGCTGTTCATCGGGACGCCGCGAGGTGCGGTAGTCGCCGTAGTATGAGGCAGCGGTGCCCCACTCGCCGGGTGCAGCATCGGACCAGGCGGCGGGATTCAGGATGAATTCCTTGTTGGGGTCGAAGCAGTGGCAGTTCGGATCCTTCAGGAAGGGAGGCTGCCCGGAAACGCGGTTCACATTGGTGCCGCGGAACAGTAGCGCACCCAGGTTGTTGTTCGAAGTGGGGGTGCGGATGACAAAGCCGCTCGAATAGCGGAGGATGCCACCGAAGGTCCAGCCCCCGGTAACAGACTTGACGAAATTGTTGGGGCCGAGTTTCGGGGTCTGGTAGTTGAAGCTGGTGACAAAGATGTGCGGCTGGTCGCTGGCGGAGTAGGTTTTCTGGTTGCGACGGTTGTACACGTCATTGAGCGGCACCACGCCGCCGTTCTGGTCTTCCACGGTAGAGAGGGTCTTCGACCAGGTGTAGGCCACCGTAAAGTCGAGACCTCGGGAGTACCGCTTCGTGGCCTTGACCTGCAGGGAGTCATACCAGCTGTTGCCCAGAGGTGCCCAGATGGAACTCAGGTTACCGAACTGGGGATAGGGCCGCAAAGACTGCGCCAGGGTAGCGGTGTTGGGGAACGCGGAGTAGGGCTTCGTGAAGCCCCGTGCCACCACAGAGGGAGACACGATCGTCGACGTGAGGAGAGCCCGGTCAGCAGCGTTCTTAATGTCCAGACCGTAACCCTTCAGGCGCTCGGAGGTCACGCCGTTGAAATCGTTGAGACCATCGGCCTTAAACCAGGCACCGCGATTGCCGACGTATGACACTTCGACGACGAGATCCTTCGTGATTTCGCGCTGGACACCCAGGCTCCAGTTCCACATACGCGGGGGACGCCCACCATTGCGGTCAACCAGGTTGGGGGGTGAATTGATCTGGCCGGTCTGGGGGCGAATGCCGGGGTCGTAAGCAGCGGACAGCAGATCGGCCGTGTTGTAAGAGAGACCGTTGCGAAGCTGGACCGACCCTTCGCCAAAGTTGGGGTTGGAGAAGCCCAGGCTGTTGAAGCCCATACCGAGCGACTGGCCACCGCCGATGTAGCCGAAGGGCGTGACCTGCGCGTAGGAGAGCGCCATACCGGCACGGATGACTGTCTTGTTGTCCATCTTGTAAGCAACACCAAGGCGGGGCCCGAAGGCGAGCTTATAGGTGTCGGTGAGGTCGCAATTGCAGCGGCCTGGACCGTTACCGCCGTAAAGGGTGGCGCCGAGACGGTTGTCAGCGGCGGGATTCTTCAAGCCGGGGGCGAACATGGAGGTCCTGTCATGCAGTTCCCTCGGGGCGAACTGGAGATCGTAGCGGACACCGTAGTCGAGAGTGATTTTGCGGGTGATCTTCCAGGTGTCCTGGACAAAACCGGCCCATGCCGGACGACGGTATTGCGGGTTCTGGGGGTTGGCAACGCTGGCCGTATTGACCGAACCCAGCAGGAAGCTGGCGTACGCGAAGCCGACGCCGCCGCCGGGGAGAGCGACACCCTGCAGGGCGGGGAGCGTGGTCTGTGTGGACGCGAAAGCAAAAGTGCCCGCCACATTACCAGTGGAGATGTTGGTGAAGTTTTCAAACTTCCATTCGCCACCGAACTTGTAAGAGTGGTTGCCCTTGATCCACGTGAGCGAAGCGGTGGCGTTGGGCTTGTCCTGCAGATAAAGGGAACGGTTGGTGGGGCCGAAATCGAAACCCATCCCACCCTGCGCGCTGCTGAGGCCGGTGATGCGGGGGAAGCCGGCAGCGAAACCACCCTTCAGGCCAAGCTGCCCGGCGGCATCGTAATCCATGATGTTGGCGGGGGAGCTGTCGGGGTTGTTATAGCGCTGGTAGCCGACACCGGCGTGGAACAGGACGGTGGGGCTCAGGGTCAGGTCGTAGTTGATGCGCGTCGTATAGGAACGGATGATCTGGTCGCGACGCGCCGAGATCGGATCGGGGAGACCGTCCTGACCGTTGTCCTTATCGGTGCGCTGGCGCGACGTGTAGAGGGAGATCTTCGAGTTGTCGTTGATGTTGTGGTCGAGCTTGATGGACGGGATGTCCTGAATCTTGCGGTACGGCGAACGGCGCTCAAAGTTGTTGACGAGCGTGCCAGTCACAGGTGTGGGGATCAGGCCCTGGATCTTCAGCGCAACCGGATCGAGGCGGCTGATGGGGATCACGTTACCGGGGAAAACGTTGCGGTAAACACGACCATCGGCGGCATTGGTGAAGTTGGAGGCCGGATCGTAGATGGTGTTTTCGAGAATGGCCCGGCCGAGCCCGTCGGTGCCGAGGTTGCGACCAGTCAGCGCCTGCGAGAAGTCACCGTTGCGGTAACCCGCCGTGGGGACTGTGCCGAGGCCGAGGAAGTTCGTAGACTCGTCACGGAACATTTCGAAGTTCACGAAGAAAAAGCTGCGGTTGCGGCCATTGTAGAGCTTCGGGATAGAGATGTGGCCACCGAGCGAGGCACCGAGGTCATGACGGCGAATCTGGGGGCGGATCAGGCCTCCGGTACCGTTGTTGGTGAAGGGGCGACCGGCGTAAAGCTTTTCGTGAGCGAAGTAGTCGTAGAGCGAACCGTGGAAGTCATTGGTACCGGAGCGGGCGGTGAAGTTGAAGAGCCCGCCGCCGGCCTGCCCAAATTCAGCCGAGTAGTTCGAGGTCTGGAGAGTGAATTCTTCCAGGGCTTCCACAGAAGGCTGCGATTCGTCAGAAACGCGCTGGTCCAGGCCGCTCGATGAGTCCTGGCCTTCGAAGACGATCTTAAAGGTACCGGCGGGGGCGCCGTTGACGCGAATCGTGTTCCAGCCGGAGATGCTGGCACCGGGCGTGAGCTGGAGGAAGCTGAGGGGGTTGCGAACCGCTCCGGCACCGATGGCGAAGTTCAGCGGCAATTGATTCAGCTGCTCGCGGCCAACGGTGGAGGACACCGTGGCATTCTCGGTCTTCAAAAGAGCGACGTCGCCGGTGACGGTGACAGAATCCGAGGTAGCACCGATCTGGAGTTCTACGTCGAGTCGGGAGGTCTGGCTGACCTGCACGCGAAGACCCAGCTGTTCGAACTTGCGGAAGCCTGCTGATTCTACAGAAACGTTGTAGGTGCCGGCGGGAACGGAGACGATGGTGAAGTTCCCGGTGTCCGTGGTTTGAGTCTTGAAGAGACCGCCGGTGGCGGGGTTGGTGGCTATGACTGCGGCGTTGGGAACGACGGCCCCGCCTGGGTCGGCAACGGTGCCGGTAATAGTGCCGCGATCACTCTGCGCGAAAGCAGAAATTGCGAGAAGGAATAGTGCCGATATTTGAGACAACCTGGTCATGCGTACCTCATCTGAAGCGATTCAACTACGTTTCCCCGATGCTATCACGAACCAGCCCGGAATTTGAGGTTTCAGGCTGCAGCAGACCGCGAGCCGTGGCCTTCATCGAAGGTGTTACAATCGCCCCTGCATGAAAGAGGAGAAAAGCTTGATTGGTGAACTGCTGGCCGAGTTGATCGGCACGTTTGTGTTGATGATGTTTGGCACTGGAGTGGTAGCTATGGTGACGCTGTTTGGCTCCGGCCCGGCGGGCGAAGTGGTGAAGGGCGGGTATACGAATATCACGCTCGCGTGGGGCCTGGCGGTGACGATGGGTATCTATATTGCGGGGAAGATTTCCGGAGCGCATTTGAATCCGGCCGTGACGGTGGCGCTGGCCGTGTATCGCGACTTTCCATGGCGGAAGGTGATTCCCTATACCGTGGCGCAGGTAGCCGGGGCGTTCCTGGCGGCGGCGTTGGTGTATTGGAACTATCTGCCCGCGTTTCAGGCGTTTGACCCCGAAATGGTAAAGTCAGCGGGAGTTTTCACGACGTTTCCGGCATTTCCGGGGGTTCCGTTTGCGGGCTTGCTGGACCAGACCATCGGGACAGCGCTGTTGCTGATGATGATTCTGGCGATTACCGACGAGCGAAATCAGCCGCCGGGAGCGAATCTGGGAGCCCTGATGGTGGGTTTGGTCGTAGTGGTGATCGGAATGAGCTTCGGCGGAATGCACGGCTACGCCATCAACCCGGCGCGGGATTTCGGTCCACGCCTCTTTACAGTAGTGGCAGGGTTCAAAAACAACGGCCTGACGGACGGCGACAAGATTTTCTGGATCCCAATTGTAGGCCCGATCCTCGGCGGAATTCTGGGCGCCGCGGCCTATGATTTTGGGATCCGGAGATTTTTACCTCGGTAGCCACTACGCGGGGATAGATGCAGCTACCGCTGCATCCAGGGACTCAGGATTGGCACGGTAAAACCGAATCAATCTCACAACTGCGGTAAATGCACCGCGCAGACGGCACCGTACCTCATCGTCGGGAAAGGCCACTTCGATTTTCTCGACCGAGGCACATGTCCGCAAATCTCTCGCCCGTTGCAATCCGAACAGAAGTGTACGAAACTAAAGCCATGAAGGGCAGCGAGTTTCTTCGCCGCGTCAAGGTCTTGTCCAAGCGAAAGGCCGTTGTCGTTCAGTGGAATGCAGAGCGTGGTTCGGGGAGTCACGGCACACTGTATCTGGGATCCAGGTTCACAATCGTCAAGGATCTGACGAAGGAGATTGGACCGGGGTTGTTGTCTGCTATGTGCAAGCAGTTGGGGATTCGGAAAGAGGAGCTTTGATGTTCACAGCCAGCTATCCAGCAGAACTTCATGCCGAGGAAAACGGCAAGGGCTTTTGGGTGAGCTTTCCTGATCTTGGGGAGGCGCTCACGGGTGGGTCGAGTGTCGCGGACGCTTTGGAGCAGGCGGCAGACTGTCTTGCGGAGGCAATTGCGGGGCGCATTGCGCGCGGGGATGAGATTCCTAAGCCATCGCGGTTGCGGAAGGGGCAGCATGCGGTAGGGGTGCCACTATATCTGGCACCGAAGTTTGCTTTGTATTTGGCGATGCGGGAGAGCGGGATGACGCAGACTCGGCTGGGACAGATGCTGGGGGTTAGCGAGACCGTTGTCCGACGGATGCTGAATCCGAAGCATGACACGAAGCCGGGCAAGATTCAGGCGGCTTTGGCGGCTTTGGGTAAGAGGGTGGTAGTCGTTTTCGAGGATGCGGCGTGAGCGACGCGAACGGCATGGGCTGGTCACGACCGCATCAGCCTACTCATCCTTAAGATTTCTGACGAAAGCCAGGATATCGAATTTCTTGATCTGCCGGTCCGGAAAGAAGCTGTTCACCGCGTCGGTTTCGTCCTCGAAGACCTGGAAGATGGTGTCCAGTTTGGTGAGGACGATCAGCTCCAGGTTGCGGCGGTTGAGGTGGGTCAGCTTCATGGCCCCGCCCGCCTTCGCTATCCTGGTGGCACACATCACCATGCCGCCGAGGCCGGTACTGTCAATAAAATCAGTGAGCTGCAGGTTCAGGATCAGGTTGGGCGGGTGCTCCACTGCGGCACGCTCGACAGCCATCCGAAACGCTCCCACCTCTTCGCCAGCCGTAATTCGGCCCTTGAGATCAAGCAAAACGATCCCTTCCCGTTCCCGCTGGTTGATTTCGAGGCGCATAACAAGTGTTGCCTAGTTTAGCGTGGGCTATCGTGAAAGTTGGTCCTCTCCATTCTTTGCGGCGCATTCGTGGTCTGGGTTCTGGTCAATCTGTTTCGGGTACGTCGGGTGACCCGCGAATTCGTTTCGGGGCGCGTCTCCATCCTGATTCCCGCCAGGCATGAGGAGGTCACCCTTCCGGCCTGCCTGCTGAGTGCTGTCTTCACCAGTGCCGCTGAGATTCTGGTTTATAACGATAGTTCGACCGATGGGACGGCAAACGTGGTCTCTTCGTCGATGGCGCGCTATGACCGCATTCGGCTGATGGAGGGCGGCCCCTTGCCGGAGGGGTGGGTGGGGAAGGCATTCGCCTGCCAGCAACTGGCGGAAGCGGCGAACTCGGAGTGGCTGCTGTTTCTCGATGCCGGAGCGCGGATCTCGTCGCAGGGTCTGGAGCGTCTGCTGGCAGAGGCA
>RGPS01000390.1 GCA_010084195.1 Terriglobia bacterium | reverse complement strand
CGGTCTGATGGGCATGAGCCCCATCGAGTTGGCCCGCGAGAGTCTGGGCATGGCCCTGGCCGCTCAGGACTACGGGGCGAGGTTCTTCACGAACGACGCCAAACCCACGGGCGGCTGGATCGAATTTCCCGGCACCTTCAAGGACCCTGAGGCCAAGCGGGTGTTCAGGGATTCTTACCAGGCGGCGCAGTCCGGCTCCAACCGGGGCAAAGTCCTGGTGCTGGAAAACGGCATGAAGTTCCATGAGGTGGGGGTCACGAACAAGGACGCCCAGTTCCTGGAGCTGCGCAAGTTCCAGATAACAGATATCGCTCGAATGTTCCGTGTGCCACCACACATGATTGCCGATTTAGATCGCGCGACGTTCTCGAACATCGAGCAGCAGAGTCTGGAATTTGTCATGCACACCATGACGCCCTGGGCCGAACGCTGGGAGGCCTCGATCGAATCCGATCTGATGCTCGATGGCGATCAGCTGGAAGTCGAGTTCGACTTTGCCAACCTGATGCGCGGCGATGCAGCCAGCCGCTCGGCCTACTACCAAAGCGGCATCCAGAACGGCTGGCTCACCCGCAACGAGGCACGCATTGCAGAAAACCTCAACCCGCTGCAAGGCCTGGACCAACCCCTTCGCCCACTGAACATGGTGGAGGAAGAGGATGCCGAAGAGGCTGAGCAGGAGACCGAATCCTCCGATCCGGCGCCTACCGAGGACGAAACGGACCCCGCCGATCAGGAATCGAGCTTGCGCTTTCGCAAGCTGGTGCAGTCCAACTCAGCCCGGCTAGCCCGGCGCATCGCCAAGAAGGGTTCCCTGGGAGCCAACGAAACCGACCTGATTGCCCAGGCCTTTGGACTTGAGGTGAGCAAGGTCAGCGCCTGGGCGCAGCTGCAAACACAGCCCTTTGAGGAGGCCGCACTGGCCGCTTCCCTGATTCAACTTGGAATGAACACATGAACAAACAACTTCTGCTTTCTGAATTCCTGACCACCCCCTGGGCGCTGATGCCCGAGCGTTTGCAGGCTATGTCCGGCATCCTGACACGCTGGTCTGCGGGCGAGCCGCCACAGCACGGGCACCGGTATCGCGGTGCTGCCCCTGTACGGGGTGGTGACGCAGCGCGGCAACATGGTCGACGACATCTCCGGGCCGGGCAGCACCAGCACCCAGCAGTTCACATCAGTCCTGCGCCAGATGCTGGCCGACGACACGGTGGGCCAGATCCTGATCGACATCGACAGTCCCGGGGGCAGCGTCTATGGCGTCTCCGAATTGGCCAGCGAAATCGTCAAGGCCCGAGCCCAAAAGCCTGTCATTGCCGTGGCGAACAGCCTGGCGGCCTCGGCCGCTTACTGGATCGGCTGCTCGGCCAGCGAGTTCTATGTCACCCCGGGTGGCGAGGTGGGCTCGATCGGTGTGTGGCAGGCCCACTTTGATTACTCGAAGGCGTTGGAAGAGGAAGGGGTCAAGCCCACCTTGATCTCGGCGGGCAAGTTCAAGGTCGAGGGCAACCCGTATGTTCCGCTCGATAAACAGGCTCAGGCTTTCATGCAGTCCCGTGTGGATGACTACTACAACGCCTTCATCGAAGCCGTGGCCCAAGGCCGTGGTGTCTCGGCAAGCGAAGTGCGCTTGGGCATGGGCGAAGGTCGTGTGCTTGGGGCAGACGCCGCACTGGCCGCTGGAATGGTCGACGGCATTGCCACCTTTGACGATGTGCTGGCCAATATGCAGGCCAGCGTGCGAAGCACCAAGCCACGCAGTCAGTCCCGCCTGAAACAGGCCCGTGACGCTCTTGCGCTGATCTGATCCATTTCATTTAGCAGCCCTCCGTTGAGGGTTGCGCCTTCCTGCGACCCGTTGGTCGTCATCCCTGTCGCCGCCTTGAGTCATCTCGACCAGGCGGTTTTTTCATTTCTGGAGTTAATCCCATGAGCAAGCAACTGCGCGAGCTGCAAGCCCGCAAAGCCACCCTGGTCAAGGACGCACGCGCCCTGACCGATATCGCTGCCGCCGAGCAGCGCGACATGAACGAAGAAGAGGTCAGTGCTTTTGAAGCCCTCAAAGCCAGGATCGAAGCCACCTCGGCCGCGATCGACCGTGAAGCGGCCTTGATTGCCGAGGAAGCGCAGATGGGCCACGCAGCCCAACTGCCCAATGGCTCGGTGATCACGGTGGTGAGCAACGCCGAATCGGATCCCAAGCATGGCTTCAAAAGCGTTGGCGAGTTCCTTAAAACCGTCCGCCATGCGCAAAACCCCGGCTCCTCGATCGATGACCGTCTGCTGATTGGCATGAATCGCGGCGCTGTGGCCCCCGCCTCGTTTGGCAACGAAGGCGCGGCCCAGGACGGCGGTTTCCTCGTGCCTCCCCAGTTCGCTCAGGAAATCTTCCAGCTCTCGCTGGGCGAGGATTCCCTGCTGCCGATGACCGACAACGTCGAGATCACGGGCAACACC
>RGPS01000389.1 GCA_010084195.1 Terriglobia bacterium | reverse complement strand
AGTCACGCGGACCGCAACGCCGGGAACAACGGCACCGGAGGGGTCGGTGACGCGGCCCACCACAGTCGCTGAGGGACTCTGCGCCAGCCCCGAAAGTGCGAGCAGGCTAAGGCCGAAAATGACCGTCAGGAGCCTGATAACTTCAGTTTTTACGCGCATGTTATATCTCCGCTCAGGCTGTCGCGGGTGGTTTGGCGGCCTTCCAGCCGGCACGCCATTGTTCCATCAGTTTCTTCAGGAGTTCCGCGTTGGCAGGGCGCTTCGCCACATTCGTGTTTTCCTGCGGGTCAGCCTGATGGTCGTAAAGTTCCACTGCTTCGATTTTTGAATGGTCCTCACGATTGACCCAGACCGTTAACCGGTACCCATCCGTCCGCATGGAGTAACCCATCCGTGCTTTGCCACGGGGATATTGGCTGAAAGCTGCCGGCTTCCACTCTCGTGACGGGTTATCGAGGAGAGGCTTGAAGCTGGAGCCTTCGAGGTGGGCGGGCAGAGGCAAACCCGCCGCCTCAGCGAGGGTGGGGTAGATATCCACAAACTCAACCAGCGCGTTGCTGTGTTTCCCTGCGTTTTTCATCCCCGGTACGGATAGCAGGAGAGGTGCGTTCGTGTCATTTTCTACATTGCTGTGCTTCGCCCATTCGCCATGTTCGCCCAGCTTCCAGCCATGATCGCCCCACAGGACGATGATGGTGTTCTCGCGAAGGCCGAGACGGTCCAGTTCGTTCAGAACTTTCCCGATTTGCGCATCAGTGTAGCTGATGGAGGCGTAGTAACCGTGCTTCAACTGGCGAGCCAGACTATCCGACACAGGGCCGGTTGCAGGCGTTCCCGTATAGTTACGCAGCTCGTTACTGTTGGTGAGTGCGTAGTCGGGGGCGTCTTCCGGGCGGTACGGATTCGGAGCGAGTTTGATTTGAGCCGGGTCGTAGAGATCCCAGTATTTCTTCGGAGACACAAACGGAAGGTGTGGTTTGGCGAAACCCAGCGCCAGAAAAAACGGTTCGGCCTTCTTGCTTATCTCGCCCAGCGTTTTGACTGCCAGGTCGGCCACCATGCCGTCTTTGTAGAAGCTGTCCGCTACTTCGCCAGCCTCGAACGCCGGACCGCCTTTGCGCTTTCCGTTGTCGCCATCGGCGTCGTCGTCAAGCTTCAGTCTGGCGTAGATGGGTGCCTTCGGGGTTTGCCATGCCACCGACCAGGAACGCGGGTCGTCATACCCGGGATGAAAAATCTTGCCCAGCCCCTGGACAAAATAGCCGTTCTGTTTGAAGTGCTGGGGCAACGTAACGATGTCGGGCTGGGCGGCCCGAAAGTGGGTCACCAGATCCCAGACTTTGGTGGAATCCGGGCGGGTCCCCGTGAGGAGGCTGGTGCGGGAGGGTGAACAGACGGCCTGCTGACAATAGGCCCGATCAAACACAATCCCCTGTTTCGCAATGCGGTCGATGTTGGGGCTTTTGATGTAGTCGTGCCCGTAGCAGCCGAGTTCCGGCCGCAGATCATCCACAGCAATAAAGAGGATGTTTGGCTTTTTCGATTGTGCGAAGGCCGCAGGGCCGAGCGCAGCCGCAGTACAGGTAGCGAAAAACGTTCGTCGTTGCATAGTTATGTGTCCGGATTGCGCTCTGCCTGACACAAACCGCCCAAGTCAGGCGCAGGAGAGCCTGAATGTAAGACTACGCCTGAAGCGGCAAGTTGTCGAGAGGGCAAACGGCATTTGTTTTATCCAGAACGGAAATGGCCTATCATCAGGATGATGCCGAGTCCAGCCTCAAACTTGCCGGTCGATGTGCTGTGGATCGCCCGTTACGACTACTCGGTCGGGTGGCGATTGCGCCCCCATAGGCACAACTATCTGCAGATGATCTTGTTTCTTGACGGAAAAGGTCAGATTACCGTGGAGGGTGCTACTTTCCCCATTCAGGAAAATGAACTTTTCCTGATCCGGTCGAATGAGACTCATGGGCTGTTTGCGCACACGCTGGTTCGCACGCTGGACGTGAAGTTCCGGGTTGCGCCCGGGCTGCTGGAGGACGGCCTGCGGGAGGCTGCGCGGATGGTTCGATGGGAGGGGCCGGGCGTAGCTGCCCGGCTGGAACGAATTCGTAGTGAGGGTGAGATGAAGGCCTCCTGGTACAGGGAAATGTGCGGTGCCCTGCTGACCGAAATCATCTACATGTACCTGCGCAGAGACCAGCATCGTGCAGTCGTGGAAGAAGTACGCACAGCAGTTGAAGTGGTATCAGGCGACCAGATTCTGCAAAGAGCGATCGCGTGCGTGGAAGCGAAGTATCAGGGACCTGTCTCGATTCGGGAAATTGCCCGGTCAGCCGGTTGCACGGACCGCACGCTGCGCCTGCATTTTCAGAACGCAAAAGGCCTGTCGCCCCTCGCCTTCCTCCAGCGATATCGCATTGGCAGAGCCAAGACCCTGATCCAGTATTCGGATTACAC
>RGPS01000388.1 GCA_010084195.1 Terriglobia bacterium | reverse complement strand
ATCGCCATGGGCTTCATGCAGGTGACGCCCGTTGCCGCCAAGGACACGGCGCAGCGCTACAAGGCGCCGTACAACCCGGCCCGTCTGCTCAGCGATCCGATCTACAACATGCAGATGGGCGCGGCCGAACTGTCGATGCTGCTTGGGGGACTCGACTTTTCACTCTCTAAAAAGCGGAATTGGTGGCGCAAAAACGAACCATAAACACCGTGCCCTTTTGACCGGAGAGCCAACCGGTGCGAAGTTACCGGGTGGTCCTTCCCAGCCTACTTTCACGGGTCCCCGAGCCTGTGCGTTTTGAAATTGAAGCCGCCATCGCCGGCATGGTTGAGGAGTTCTCATTTCGGGAGCAGACATTCCTGGCTCTTGAAAAGCGGTTTGTGCGGGAAAACGCCCTTCTGCGCGAGTTGGTGCGTCTGTTTCAAATAGAGAAATTTGGGGCCAGTTCGGAAAAACTCACCGACTCCCAACTCGCGCTGCTCGAGCTCGAACCAAGCGTCACGCAGGGCGAGGTTGAGAAGGAGGCGGCCCTGCCTGAAGCGGAAAAAGCCGCGGCCAATCCGCCCCAGACGGAGACGCGCAAAAAGAAAAAGAAGAAAAAGGGCGCCCGTCATCCCTCGCGCCAAGGCTTTCCCTCGACGCTCAAACGCAAGGAGCGGACCATTGCGTGCTCCCCTGAGGAATGCCGCTGCAAGCTTTGCGGGGGGGAGACGCGTGTGATTGGTTATGAGCAAAGCGAGCGACTGAGTGTTGAGCCGGTGCGCTACTTTGTGGAGGTTACCAAGCGGGAAAAAAGGGCGTGTACGCAGTGCGCGCAAGGGGGAGTGAAAACGGCCCCGCTCCCTGCGCAGATCGTGGAGAAGGGCGTTTTTTCCAATGAACTTGTGGTGGATGTGCTGGAGAAAAAGTATGCGATGCACCTTCCCCTCTACCGGCAAGCCCAACAGATGGAGCGGGAGTGCGGCTTTGCGCCAAGCCGTTCCACGCTGAGCGACTGCGTGATGCAGGCGGGGGCTTCGCTGCGGTTGGTGAACGAGGCGATGAAGGCCGAATTACTCTCGGGCGGGTACATTCAGGCGGATGAAACCAGGGTGCCTGTGCAGGACCGCCGAAAAGAAGGAACCAACCACACCGGGTACTTCTGGCAGTACAGTCGGCCCGGTGGCAACGTGGTTTACGAATTTAGAATGGGGCGTGAGCGGGCGGGGCCGAAGGAGTTTTTGAAAGACTACAACGGCATCCTTCAAACCGACGGGTATACGGCCTACGAGAAAGTGGGAGGCTCGGAGATGAAACACGTGTGCTGTTTGGCGCACGTGCGGAGGAAGTTTTACGAGACGCTGCAAGTTGACCCTGGAAACGCACATGCGGGGTTCGTGCTGCTCAAAATCGGGGAGATTTACGCGGTGGAAGAGCAGGCGAGAAGCGCCGGTTTGGACGCGAACGCACGGGGCCAATTGCGTGCAGAACGGAGTGTCGCGCTGCTTGGGCAGGCGCGTGAGCTGGTGCTTGCGGCGGCTGAAGAAGCGCTCCCAAAGAGCCTGCTAGGGAAGGCGTGTCAATACGCTCTGAAGCTGTGGCCCCGGTTGGAGGCGATTATGAGCGAGGGGCGGATCGAGGTGGACAGCAACTGGGTGGAAAACGGGATGCGACCGATAGCGCTGGGGCGTAAGAACTGGCTGCACATTGGGAGTGAGGAGGCGGGGAAACACGTGGCGGCGGTGGCGTCGGTCGTGGAGACGTGCAAACGCAACAGGATTGGCGTGCGGGAGTATCTTTTATCGGTGCTACCCGGGATCAACGACGTCTTGGCCAGTCAAGCGGCTGAGCTGACGCCATTGAAGTGGCTGGCCGCCCGCTCGGGAAACTGAGGCCTGAGAGAGTCAAGGGATGCGGTTGGGCGGACGGATACGGTTTTCCAAACTGCGACCATCCTCTGCGTGTGGATCCGTTCTGATCTCTGTTTCGGCTTCCGACCCAGAAAGCTTTAAGAGAGCTTTGAGCCGAGACTCAGACTGCGGAATTTCAACACACAGCCCTCTTGCCTCGTTGACCTCCTGAACCTTTTCCTACGGGTTCGACTCGGTTTCGGAATAAACAGAAGCGATTTCTGCCGCCATACGATCCAAACTAAAGTGGCTTCTCCACCGGCCCGAGGCCCCAAGCCCAAGTCGCTGGCAGAGGGTTTGGTTGCCCATCAACTCCCGAAGCTTACTCGCAAGGTCTCCAGAGTCTCCGGGCGAAAACAGCAATCCGCTCTCCGGCGACACAATTTCCAACGGGCCACCCGCAGAGGCGGCCACCACAGGAAGCCCCCTGCTCATTGCCTCCGGAAGGACTAATCCAAAAGGTTCCGCCTCGCTTGGCAGCACCACCACGTCCGAAGCGCGCATCCAAAGCTCGGGGCTAGACTGGTGCCCCACCATTCGGACGCAGTCACCCAGCTTCGATTGGCAGACCT
>RGPS01000387.1 GCA_010084195.1 Terriglobia bacterium | reverse complement strand
GGCACCGGTCCGGTTTTAGAATGACAGTTGTGCGCGACACGCAGGCAAAAGCAAGACGAACATTTCTGGCCTCTGCAGGACTTGGCCTGGTGGGAGTTGCTCTGAATCGGGCCCAGGGAGCAGTCAGGATGGAACTCGTCGAAGGCAACCCCAACAGCGCGGTCAAGGTAATGATCTACGAAGATCTGCAATGCGGGGACTGCCTCACACTCCGCACCCTCCTCGACGAAAAAATCCTTCCAAGGTACGGCTCCCGCGTGGCCTTCGTGCATCGGGACTTCCCGCTCCCGAAGCATGAGTGGGCTCGCGCTGCGGCCCTCGCTGGTCGCTGGGTTTCTGAAAAAGACCGTGTCCTTGCGGTCCGATACCGGCGCGAACTGCTCGCCGAACACCTCCACCTGAAAACCGACTCCCTTGAACATTGGATCCGCCAGTTCGCCATCCGCAACAAACTGGACGCCGATGCCATGGTCGCAGCCATAACCGACCCGAGGCTGACCGGCCTTCTCGAACAGGACAGGCAAGCCGCCCTGGCGCGCGGAGTCACGAAGACCCCGACCATGTTTATCGCCAATCAACCCTTCGTCGAGTACATCCTCTACGAGGAAGTCGCCCGGGCCCTCGACATCGAACTGGGCCATTAACCGGCGCGCGCGCCCTGACGGGCACTTCAATTCGATCTTTGGTGCGTCCGGCCCGGAGGCAGTTTCATCTCGCGATACTCCGGCAGCGAGGGAGGCGCCCCCCCTGCCGCAGCAACCCACGGGGCGACGCGTTCCCGTTCTCACGCGGGCGGTTAACAGCATCCGCCACAGCGACTGCAAGCCTCTACCGGCCCACCACCATCACCTGGAACGAATCCGGCACCGCGGGTCCCGCCTTGCCGGTCGCCGGGTCCACGGGTGCTGTCTCAACCGCCGCCAGATACAACTTGTGCGCCTTCTGATCCACCCCGATTGTCCGGGCACCCTTCATGGTGTCGATAGTCGCGACCGCTTCCCACTTACCAGATGCCGTCTCCCCCACCATGCTGATGGTGCCGTCCCTGCCATTCGAACTGAACAGGTAGCCATCGTCGAAAGCCACCCCGTCCGGACCCTGCCCAATCGCCACAGTGGCGACCACTGTTCCCTTTACCGGGTCACTCACCACCATCACCTTGTTGCACACCGAGAACAGCAGGTTTTTCTTCAGATCGATCGCCAGGCCGGTGGGACCATCGCAGGGCAAAATGGAGTAACGATTTGCAACCACCGAATCCTTCGCATTGATCTCAACTACTTCGTTCTTGTCTTCAATATTGACGAAAACGCGGCCCTTACCATCCACCTGAGCGAACTCCGGCTTGCCCCCCAGCGGCAGGGAGGCCGTAATGACAGTCCCCGTCTTCGCATCAAAAA
Organism: Terriglobia bacterium; assembly: GCA_010084195.1. Classification (GTDB taxonomy): domain Bacteria; phylum Acidobacteriota; class Terriglobia; order Bryobacterales; family Bryobacteraceae; genus BOG-234. Next base: position 1,089 of record RGPS01000387.1, on the reverse strand, counting down.
TGGTCGCATCATTACTGCGGCCATTGAACGTCAGCACGCGGTGCGTAACGGGCTCGTAGATGATCGCATCGGGGTTCGTTCCGGTCTTGACCGTGCCCGTCGCCTTGTTGGTTTTCAGATCAAAAATCGTGACGTCGTTGGTCTGCCCGTTACTCGTGTACCCTTTACCCAGATCGTTCGCCACAGCGATGCCGTGGACGCCTTTGGTATCCGGAATCGTCGCCACCAGCTTGTCGGAAGTCGTGTCGATCACTTCCGTCTGGGTGCCGTGCGATACGTACAGCCGGTGGTTCACATTGTCGAGGTAAACGTAATCCCAGCGCCCGGCACCTCCAAGCTTGATTTTCGACTGAACTTTGTACGTCGGGGGGGCCGCAAAGGCCACGGATGCCGCAAGGGCGAAGGCGATGAGAGTTTTCATAACTGAGTTTTATCCTACAGCTTATGCAGCCTGAGCGGCCAGTTGTGATTGTTCGACAGCAACGCCCACCGGCAAGACGATCTCCACTTCCAGCCCGGGCTCCCGGTTCACGGCGCGCATGGTGCCATGGTGCAGTTCCACCGCACGACGCGCGATCGCCAGCCCAAGCCCCACACCACCCGAATTGCGCCCACGGTCCTTCTCCACCCGATAAAACGGATCGAAGATACTGGGCAGCGCATCCGGAGGCACCCCGGGCCCGTAATCGCGCACCGCAAGACTCACCTCCGCTGCCTGTCGGCTGAGCGTGACATCCACCTGACAATTCTCCGGCGAATAGCGGATTGCGTTCCGGATGATGTTCTCATAGGCGCGACGCAGCAGTTCCGGATTGCCCTGGATTGCGACTTCAGAGATGCGCGGATGCAAACTCACACTCTTCTTCTGCGCTTCAATGTGGACGTCATCCAGAATGGTCCGAACCAGTTCATCCAGCTGCACCAGTTCGGTGTTCAGGCCCTCCGGGTCACCTTCAGCACGAGTCACCTCGATCAATTCACCCACCAGGGTATTCAGCCGATCAGCCTCCCGCTCCACCCGCGTCAGCGCCAGCGAGGCATCGCCACCACCACGGGCCAGTTCCACCGCCACGCCCAGACGCGCCAGCG
>RGPS01000386.1 GCA_010084195.1 Terriglobia bacterium | reverse complement strand
CCATCGCGGCGGCCATCCGTGGATTTTCAAATCGGATGTTACAGAGTGCGCCGGAGCCAAACCAGGAGATCTGGTTCGAGTGCTGGATCACCAGGGACGGCTGCTCGGACAGGCCCATTATTCGAGCACTTCGCAGATCGCGCTGCGCATGCTTTCGCAGTGGCCGGCCCCCATTGATCTGGGCGAACGAATTGCTGCCGCACAGGCATACCGCAAGACAATCGTCAAGAATTCCAATGCGTACCGGATGGTTCACGCCGAGGCGGATCTGTTGCCCGCCCTGGTGGTGGATCGGTATGGCGACTACATTTCGATTCAGACGCTGAACCAGGGCATGGATAAGGCGACACCGTTCCTTGTAGCCGCGCTCGAAGAACAGTTTTCTCCGAAGGCGATCGTGGCCCGCAATGATGCCGCCGTTCGGACTCTGGAAGAACTACCCCGTGAGACCAAGGTTTTATCGGGAGAGATTGACGGCCCGGTTCCGGTGTCCATGAACGGCTTCCAGATGGAAGCGGACCTGATGACAGGCCACAAGACCGGCGTTTTCCTGGATCAGCGCGAAAATTACTCTGCGGCGGCGAAGTGGGCGCATGGCAAGGCCCTTGATTGCTTCTCCGCCACCGGCGGTTTCGCGATGCACCTGGCTCGGGTTTGCGATTCGGTGGAGGCGGCGGACTCCAGTCTCCCCTCGCTGGAGACAGCCGAACGCAACGCCAAGAAGAATGGCCTCGACAACATCGAGTTCCTGGAAGCGGATGTGTTTGAGCTGTTGTCCAGCTATACTTCTGCCCGGAAATCCTTCGATACGGTGGTTCTGGATCCTCCGGCGTTTGCGAAGTCAAAAAAGCAGATCGACGGCGCAGCGCGAGGGTACAAAGATATCAACCTGAGGGGTCTGCGGTTGTTGGAATCGGGCGGAATCCTGGTGACCTGCTCCTGCTCACACCACATGAGCGAAGCAGCGCTCATTGAGATTGCCGCAGCTGCAGCGGCGGATGCCGGCAGAACAGTTCGGGTTTTGGAAGTGCGCCGCCAGGCACAGGATCATCCGGTTCTGTTGTCAGTCCCGGAGACCCTGTACCTGAAGTGCCTGATTTTGCAGGTGGTTTAGTTAGAGCGACTGGTTAGCGCAACTTCTCATTCAGGATCGCGGCCAAAGCCTTCATCCGAATCACGTCAGCAGCGGCTTTGACCGCGACGGCGTCTTTTTCCAGGCTCGCAGCCAGCGGTTTGAGTCCGGCTGCTGCCTTCTTGTCAGAGGGCGCAGCTTCCACCTTCGCAATGGCGGCGTTGAGATCCGCAATTCGTTTGGCGCTGACGGACGTCCCTCGGGCCAACTGGTCCACATAGGCTTTGGCGACAACGAGATTTGACGGCCAGACAATCTTCGGTTGATTCTGGACGTTCAGTTCATCGAAGTGCACCTGATTCGAGGCGTCGATCTCATTCTGCGTCAGGAACTTGCTGGGAATCAGCTTCATGACATCCACGCCCCGCGAGATCTCGGAACCGTAGATATAGCCGTTGTACCAGTAGGTGGACCATTGCCCGCCCATGGCACGTTTGGCCCCATCGATGGGGCCGCGGTCAAAATAGGCCATCTCGAAGGGATGTGTCGGGTCAGTGAAATCGACGAGTGAGATTCCGCCCTGATACCAGGACTGCACCAGAATATCCCGCCCTGGAACCGGAACCAGCGAACCGTTGTGGGCCACACAATTCTCGAAATCAGTCTGCGCCGCCGGCATCTTGTAGTACGACGCCAGGGTCAACTTGCGGTCCTTCAGCGTAAAAATCGCGTCGGCACCCCAGATCATAGGATCGGTAGCGCGGCAGCGAGGCTGGGCACCGCCACCCCATTCATCCGTAAACAGTACGGTCGTTCCCGCATTGTTGAAGTTCGCGGAGTGCCAGTAGGCGTAGTTCGGATCGCTCACGGCGTCAAGGCGAACCGGGTTGATCGGGTTCGAGATATCCAGCAGCAGGCCGTTCCCGGAACAAGCTCCGGCCGCAAGACCAGCGGAAGCGAAGATCGTAATGTCGTGGCACTGGTTGGTCACCGACGTAGTTTGGGTATTTTCACCGTGGTTACCCCCCTTCCAGAGACCGTTGATGTTGCCGCTCTGGACATCAGTAAAGATGCGTGGGCTGCTGACGATCTTCGCCTGTTCGGGGTGCGCCAGCGGAACCTTGATGATGTCGATCCGGAACAGAGAGGTATCAGCGGCCTTGTCGGGCTCGCCATTCACGCACCCGGCAAGCTCTTCGGCCTGGCGGACGACGCTGGTACCGGAGATGTAGACGTAGATGTTGTCCTTATCCTTCGGATCGATCAGCAGCGAATGCGTATGCGAACCACGGCAGCTCTGGACAGCGGCAATCTGTTTCGGGTTCCCGATATCACTGATATCAAAGATGCGGACACCGCGAAAGCGGTCCGGACTGGGTGGCGGGGGCGGACGCCGGAGGCGTGCAGGTGTCTCACCG
>RGPS01000385.1 GCA_010084195.1 Terriglobia bacterium | reverse complement strand
TAACCCTCTCGACTACCTCAACCACGCCATCCGCTCACACCGTTTGGCACAACAGGCCCCATCCCTCCTCAAGACTTCCCGCCCCACCTGAACTGTTACAAGGGAAGAGTGTTCGGGTGGGGGCCGTCGCGCGTGTTCTTCGCGTTTACCAGATCCTGCACCAGTTGGTGGATTTCTTCCAGGTCGCCCTTGTCACCTTTGTCTGCTGCGTCGGGTGCGGTGTATGACACCGGTGTCTTACCCTGACGGTAGAGTCCGGAAAATGAGGTTCGCTGTTTGTCGGTTGAGTCCATTTGGGGGACGGCGTTGAACTCGCGGATTTCCCGTCGGACGAGTTGACCGTTCGAATGCGACATTGCCGCAGTTACTTTTTGCTGGTAAATGTCTTGGCGTCGGGATTCGGTGGCGGCAGCATCCTGTGCTGAGAGGCGGTTGGCGACTGTGAGGGCTATGAGTACCGCGAGGAAGCGCACCATTATGAAGGGAAAGACGTTTGGCGACGCCTAAAGTTCGCAGCTAATTGTCAGCCGGGATCTTGCCGGCGTGGTCGATGACCCAGACATCCACGGGGCCTTTTTGCGGAACCAAGCGGAGGCCCAGTTGGTCCTGAATGGCACTGTAGAGGGAGGGGCCGTCCGGCGTTTCCATGGCTTCGCTGGGCGCTGGCGTTGGACCCTTTGGCTCAACTGCCCACTGGAGCCGAACCTCCCAGGTGTCTTTTAAGCCGGTCAGGTCAAGTACGGTTTCTCCGGTGAAACGGGACAGGAGGCGGGCGAGGAGGTCGAGGCCCATGGCATTGTGGGCGATGTTGCCGGCTCGCTGGAAGCCCGTGGTGGTGGGGGCGTCAGGTTTTGCAGGCTGCATCTTTGGGCCGTTTTTTGCCGGTACCAGGGCCAGGTAGGCGAGTTCTTTTTTCTCCGTATGCATGGCCAGTTTGAGGCGTTCCGCGAGCAGGGTCCGGAGCATGATCTGGGCCTGACTTCTGGTGGTGCCGGGTGGGGCCTGGCCTGTGATGTCGAAGCGTACGTTCTTGTCCTTGATCCAGTCAGGTCCGGCAAGCTGGGAATCCGACACAAGGCCCCAGGCGAACTTGATGCAGTCACTGAGGCTGGCGTTGCCGAGGGTGAGTTTTCCATTCTGGACCTGACCGAGATTGATGCTGAAGGAGTCGCCCTGGATGGGGAGCGAGATTTTCAGGGTTGCGACTTCAAAGGCCGGTGTCTGGGCCAGCATCGCTACAGTGCTGAAGCTGCCGAACAGAATGGACGAGATGGTGAGACGCAGGCGCATAGGGATTACGGGGCAACTTTGCAAGTGAAGTTTGCAGCGTCATCCGTACTGCCGATTCCTGAATAGACGGCGATTTTGGGCCACTGGCAGAGGGGGCGGGTGCGCGCGGGGTTGGTGCGGGAGGCCTGAATTGTATCCGGGGCCTGGCCCTGTTCCACCCAGCGTTCCAGATTGCCGAGAACGTCAAAAGTTCCGGTTCCATCACCTCCGTTGCAGTGGCCCATGCCGGGGACCATGTAGAGCCGCATGGCGTCCAGGGTTTTCGCGGTGCCGAGGGTGTAGCGGACGGTGTCGAAGTAGTCGACGCTGTTGCGGGGGGCGATGAGCTGGTCGTTCCAGCCGTGATACATGAGGAGCTTGCCGCCGCGGCTGAAGAACGGGCTCAGGTTGGGGTTGACGGCGTCGATGATGGGGGCGAAGAGTTTTTCCACGGCGGCGACATCTTTGTCGAAGTCGATGGCCTTCCAGTCCCAGTTGGGGTTGGCGTGGACCATGTATTTGAAGGTATCGACGGGGATGCCCATGGGTTGGGGGCCAGCGAGACCGGTCCAGCCCATTTCGCTGCCTGGTTCGAGGGCGGGGAAGAGCTTGAGGCCGGTGCGGGGATGGGTCATTGGCGAGTAGATTTTGCGGGCGGCTTCGACCTGCGGCGGGGTGAGGCAGGAGGTAATGTCGGCGCCTTTGCACTCGATCGTTTTGGGATCGAAGTGGCAGCGGGTAGGGTCTTCGAGAACCCCGTCGCGGACACCGTCGAGGGCATCGCAGGCTTCCAGAACCGCTTTGTGGATTATGGGGTACTTGGCGGGAGGGATGTAGCTGGCTTCCGATTGGTGGACGGCCATGGGGACCCAGAGCGACCAGGGCTGGAGGTGCGACATGTAATTGGCGGGGGCACCGGCGATGATGCCGTCGAAATCGGAGGGGTAGCGCTGGGCGGACATCAGGCCCTGGCGGCCGCCGGTGGAGCAGCCGTTCCAGTAGGATTTCGAGGGCTGGTTGCCGTAGAAGGCGGCGATGAGGGCTTTGGCCTGCACGGTCATTTCGTGGACGGCGCGGTGGCCGAAATCGACGAGCTTTTCGGGGTGGTTGAGGGCGAAGGAACCGCCGGGGGTACTGTGGCCGGTGTCGGTGCTGGCGGTGGCGTAGCCTCGGGCGAGCGCGGTGGCGAGGGCGGGGAAGAGCTTGAGGCCGGTGCGGGGATGGGTCATTGGCGAGTAGATTTTG
>RGPS01000384.1 GCA_010084195.1 Terriglobia bacterium | reverse complement strand
GGACTTCACCCACCACTGGCAGGTCTATGCCCCGGACACTAAAAAGCGCCCAAACAAAAAGGCCCCGGGAAGAGAGAAAACGGAAACAGCTCCGCGAAAAAACTCTCTAGGGCCGACATTTAGGTGGCAGGACGGGAGGAAGGGACTCCAAAGGGAAGGGGGGCTCTCTGGCGAGGGCAGGCTCCGCCCAGTGGGCAATTGCCTACTGGGCGGCGGGGCGCGTATGGTGCGCCGGAAAGTGCCTGGAGGAAGGAGGGGGAGGAGTCAAAGGGCTGCCGCCCGGGCCCTATTGCTGCGCAGCGGTCACCGCTGAAGCGTACGCAGCAAATAGGGCCAGGGATGCTCTGGAACCGAACCCACACCACGAGTTGTAAACCGCGTGCAGGCTGGTGTTACTAAGGCGAGCTGCGTCAAAGCATCGCCCCAGGTGGCGCGCCAGCGGCGCATCTTCCGTGTCCACGGCTGCAGCGGGCCACGGGGCTGCTGCGAGGAGGCGGAGGAGGAGGTTGCCGCTCGTAGTAGTTTCCCACGAGTGTGCCTCCAGTTGGTTGGGCGGAGCCTTCCAGCCCCCTGCTGGGGGTGGTTGGCTGAAACGCCCTGCGCTGTCCGCGGCTTGTTCCATCTTTGCCAGTAGGATGGGAACGAACCGGAGGGCTTTAACGCGCGTGATATCCCGAGCTGCAGCGACGTCCGGGTGCATACACTCGTGGATGACGTGGAAGGGGTCAGCGGTGGCGGCGGTGCCCACGCAGAGTGGGCACTGGCGCCCGCGTTTCGCCAAACGCCAGGTTTCTGGGTCGCTGAGATTCCTGCGGGCGCCTTTGCCAGTGCTGGTGACGCGCCAAGCTGGGACCCCGAGCGGTGATGCGCTGAGCGCCACTGCTCCCAGGCGGATGAAGGCGAGGGCGCCCCGTTGGGCTTCGCTCAGTGGCGCTGTGGTTAGCGGGAGGGGGCACCCGCCCCCCAGAGTGACCCTGCAGGACATGGGGGTGAAGGGGAGGGTCCCCAGGAGGTTGATGTAATGCACGTACGAAAAGGCGAGGGCATGGCATTGTTGCACTGGGCCTTCTCCCACCGGGGGCCGTTGGGAGAGGCCGATGATGGGCACGTCCCCGCCGCCGTTCTCCGCGAGGAAGGCCTTCCTGAGGGAGGCGTTGCAGGCCTTACGTGCGAACACCTGGGCAGCCCGGGTGACGTCGCCGAGGTGCGGCTCTCTGTTTAGCCCCAGGATGGCGCGGATGTCGTCGAAAGGGCCCGCGCCCATGTTGGAGTAATGCTGGAGGAACTTTGTGGTTGTTGCTACCCACGAGTTCACGTTTGTGCGGCCGTGCTGCCCCACGTGCGTCCGGATGATGGCTGCTGCTGGGGCATCCTGGTGCGGGGTTAGCCGCAGTGCTAGGAGGGTCGTGAGGCGGGACCGGATAATGGAGTAAAGGGCTGTTGGGATGCCGCCCTCCAGGTCCACTGTGCCGTCGTCCGCAAACACAGAGGGCAGTACTGTGATCACACGTGCCAGTTTCCGCAGCTCCTTTTGGAGTTTGTCGATGTTGGCCTTTGTCGGTGGGACGAGGGCCAGGAGGTACGGCGAAAAGGCGCACTTGAGCAGTTGTGCCTTGCTGGCATTGTCTAGCCGCGACGTGATGGAGTTGAACCCAAAGAGGCGTGCGGCCGTAAGCTTCACCCGGTTGATGATGAGGTCAAGTGCGGAGGAGAGATCCAGTTTGGGGGTTAGGGCGCAACCCAGGTACTTGTAGGTCTCTACCCATGGCACCACCGTTCCCGACGCCAGTGTAATGACGGGCGTGGGGTTTGGCTCTGGCTTCGCGCCCGGCACGGGGAAGTACATGGAGGCCGTTTTCTTCTCCCCCACCTTTATGGTGTGGCCCCACGCCTTTGCCCACTCCTCGATGAGGCGTAGGTGGCGCTGTATATTCTCCGGATTGGGCTCGGGGGCTCCAACATCGTCCGCAAACGCCAGGTGGATGACCAGCGTGCCGTTGTTGTCGATACCCAGATCGTGCCCTTTTGTCCGTAGGAAGTTGGCGAGCGAGTTGATGAAGATGGTGTACAAGATGGGGGCGTGGGCGTCTCCTTGCCCCAAACCCATGGCAGTGGGTACTGGGTCTGTGGTGGCGCCGTTCACCTGTACGCACGCTGTGCGGTTTAGGAGCCAAGACTCAATGACGCCCGTCAGGTTGGCCGGGAGCCCTTGGCGTCGCAGAACCGCTGCAAGCGCGGCCGGGTGCACCGAGGGGTATGCGCTGTCGAAGTCCACGAAGGCCACGTAGGCGGCCTTCTTGGCCCGCCACTGGCCCTTGATAGCCTCCGTGAGTGCCAGCGCATGCCACTCCGTGGACAGGAGGGGGGTAAAGGCGCCTTGGGAGGTTGTGGAAACAATGGCGGGGTCCCGGGCGGTCCAGTGTTTGAGCCGCGCGTCGATGGCGAGGGCAAGGATCTTCGCCGCGATGCTGGATAACACAATGAAGCGGTGGTTGTCGGGGGACCAGGGCTCCTCCTGA
>RGPS01000383.1 GCA_010084195.1 Terriglobia bacterium | reverse complement strand
TTGTTTGGTTGGGTTAAGTGCTTTGGGATGATGGATGTGGAGGTTATTTTTTGGTTTTGTGACCTACACCCAGAGGGTCCCTGAATCGGGGGGGCTAGGCGCAAATCGCGTCGGTTTTGGAAAAATCGGCCCCCACGTACAGCAGGGGCTCGCCAAGAGTATGGGCCAGCGCATAAGTAGCGCAGTCGCCGAAATTGAGGCCCGCCGGGTTTTGACCCTTTCCATAGCGCAACCAGGCGCGCTGGGCGGCGGCGAGTTGTTCCGGCTGGAATGGCACCTGTTCAATGCGGAACTCGGTGAGGAACATGGTTAGATCCAGCAGCGCACCTGAACCGTGCCGGGAGGTCAGGACGCAGGTTGCCTCCAGGACGGAAACCGTGGAGATGAAGCGGCGGGTGGTGGCGGCAAGAGCCGCCCGGAGCCGCCCGGCTTCCGGTTCACCTCGCAGAATGGCAACTATCGCAGAAGTGTCGATGACCACTACTTCAGACCGTCCAGGTGGCCTTCGACGTTGTAGCCGAGAATAGCGTCATCGCTACGGACATCGAGAACGGACAACGCGGCGATCCGGCGTGAGTATTCCTCCATCCGCTCTACCTCCGAACCGCGGCGGGTGGACTGAACCCGGTTCAGTTCGGCGCGCAGCGCGGAGAGTACGGCAGCGGTGATGGTTACGCCCTGAAGGCGAGCCAAGCGGACGGCGACTTCGTGGATTTCGGGGTTCTTGATGTTCAGGGAAACTGGAGTTGGCATGGAGGGAGCCTTCTTTACTGCATTGTAGCAGTAAAGATCCGGCGCAGAGATCCACGCTTGCAGAAGATCGCAGCCGGGGAGAGCTTGAAGAAGTCGGCCAGCCTGCGGATTTGAGAACAATCCCGGTCAACCCGACCGGGTGACCGCCGGAGAGCATATTTTGGATCCTGGATCGCGAATTCCCATTCTCCGCATGTTAAGCGGGGATGAGCTATTCGGAAGTCCTGACAGATTACCCGGACCCGGTGACGGAATTCGGAATGACACTGGCAGCCGGCGGCATTCCCCAGGGCGAGGGGGGCAGCATTGCTCATCCGGAAAGAGATGACCGTTTTAAGTCGGTTGCTGCGAATACGGAAGCGATCGGGCTGTTGGGTTCCAGCCGAAGTACTCGACTCCGAAACGGAAGTTCTTGCAACGGGTCGTTTCCCGATTCAGGCCATTCCAGCCTTCGGGGAGTTCGGGGATGGGAAGCGCAACGGCGTTTTCGACGGTGATTGTGTAGCCGTTGTAAGTCTCGCGCACTTCGCGGGCTCCGGGTTCGGGGCGGAGGGCGAGATGGAAGTTCTTCTGGTACAGGAGATTCTTTGGCCCGACTCCGACACCACAGACGTAGAGGAAGGGGAAAGTTCGGCGCTCATCCATGACATAGAGCCGGCCGCTCTGCACGGTTTTGGAATTGAGTTGGGGACTGACGGAGCCCCGGAAGCAGGGCTGGCAGTGGACCTCCGGGCGGAAGCCTTTGACGCAGAAAGCCCAGAAGAAGTTGAAGCCCTGAAGGGGACCAGGCGCGAGCGTGGGGTGGGTGATTTCGAGGGTGATTTCGGACATGGTCAGCGCGTGGCGGTTCCTTTAGCGCGGAGGGCTTCCCAGAGTTGGCCTGGGCCGAGGAGGATTTCGAGGAGACCGGCCTGGACTCGGGCGGATTCGAGGGCCTGTTTGCTCATGGTGGTATGGGCGGCGAGGGCTTCGATGATGGCGTTCTCGTGTTCTCGTTTTAAGTCGCCGGAGGTGGCGAACTGCTCTTTGGTGTTGCTGACCGCCTGCTGGACGAGGAGGTCGGATTCGAGGAGTTTGCCCTTGAGGACGCTGTTGACGTAGACGAGCTGGTCGTCGGGGGTGAGGTCGCCTTCGAAGAGGTCGTTGACCTTGGTGATGATCTCGGCTAGTGCCGAGGTCAAGCTGCGGCAGTAGTTTGTCTGGCAGCCTGCAGCTAGCCCTTTTCGAAGAAGGTGGATGGCATTGTCCAGCGTAGAGGATTCCTGAAAGTGGGGCTTCACATCGCGTACGCGACGGGCGAGGTCAGATAACGCGACGACCTCGGATTTGCGTACCGCTTCACGATCCACATAGACAATGGTGTCCCCCCGGGCAGGCGAAGAATACTGCAACAGGCAAAACAGCGATGGCGCGGAACTCCCCGGAAGTGATCTGATTTTCCGATCACAATCAGTTGAGAAATCTTTTCGGCCCCTGCGGGGGCCGTTTTTATTCGGTTTCGTTCGTTTCGGGGTCGGTTTGCGGGCTCGGGTTTGTTGACCCTGGGTGATACGAATTGGGCATGGGACAGACACGGAAGCGGTCTCGCGGGACTTTCTATGAACCGTACACAGAGGGGGAGCCTTGTCCGGCGATTCCGGCGGCGGTTAGCCGAAGGGTGGAGCCTTGGCGGACGGATGTGGTGGCATTTGCTCGCAAGGCCGGGTTTGAGCCGGATCTGAAGCAGGTTCAGGTGCTGGAATCGACGGCCCGGCGGGGGATTTTGAACTGTACGCGGCAGTGGGG
>RGPS01000382.1 GCA_010084195.1 Terriglobia bacterium | reverse complement strand
TTTGGGGATTTGGACGGGTAGTTTGGCCGGATTTCGGGCATGCGAGGGTGGGGTGGAACGCTGCGTGGGTTTGGTCCGGGTTTTGCATGGTCATTTCCGACTTCAGTGGACCATGCGGTTGGTGCAGGTTGGGGATGGCTGGATGGGTGGAGCGGCTGTAAGCGATTGATATTGCGGGAGAAGATTTATTTGCGGGTGGCGGTGACTGGCTCCGCTGCATGTCAACACTGAGTTGTGATCTCTACAGGGTGGCACTCAACGCCCCCCAGGAAATGCGGTAGCATCGAAACAGGAGCCTCAAATGACAGTTCAACTCGATTGGCCTCCCGACGTGGTGGCGCGCCTCCAACAGGAGGCAGCGCAAAGCGGTCACGGTCTGGGTGACTACCTCTTGCAAAGCGTTCTTTCGAACCAGCCAGCCGGTCTGGCGGCCCCTTCCCCAACCGATCCCGAAGAGGCAAATCGGACCAGACTCTGCCGGGAAGCTGGTGACCGCATCAGGGAGTTCCGGGCGACAAATATTCTCGGCCCCGAGCTGACCGTACGCGATTTGATTGAAGAAGGTCGACGCTTCTAACAAACGCACTCTCCCTTGCACAATGTTCGTCCTCGATAACTCTGTCAGCGCCGCCTGGTGCTTCGCTGATCAGAGTAACCCTTATACCGACGCCGTGCTTCGGGCACTTGCCGAAGGCGAAACCGCCGTGGTTCCGGCTCTGTGGCGACTGGAGATAGTAAATTCCCTCGTCGTCGCCGAACGAAGAAAGAAACTGGAGCCTTTCCGGGCGGAGCTCTTCCTTCGGGAAATACAACCGTTCAGAATCAGGGTCGATCACGTCGGAAGCACGAGAGCCTTCGGTCCTATCCTCGATTTGTCGCGCCGCTTCCAGCGAAGTGCCTATGACGCGGCCTACCTGGAGCTGGCGATTCGTCTCAAGCTTCCGCTCGCCACTAAAGACGGTCCTCTTCGACAAGCTGCCCAATCAGCGGGTGTCGGCATTTTTCTGGATATCGATCCGGCCTGACGGGCAATGTGGCACCAACCCGTTACCTCTCTCGGTTCGCACGCCGGGACGAACGGTATTTCGGCCCGCGCTATCGCTTCCCTGCGCCTGACGCCAGACAGTGCGGCGAGGTTGCTGTGCAGACGCTATTGTTGCCCCCGATTGTTGACCGAACTGCGTACATTGACTGCCGACGTGGGATCCGTGGACGCTTTGCGTTGACACGGATGCTGTAGTTCGCGCCACCGCTATGCTTTTGATCGCGCATGATCGTGCCGCAGACCTGAATCCCCGGAGCTCCGGGTCAAATAAAGGCTGCGGGCGAGACTTTGAAAAACTCACCGAGCTTCCTCGCCTGATCTTTACTGATCGGCCGTTTGCGCGACAGGATCTCCGACACCTTCGCTCGCGACCCCAGCGTTTCTGCCAGATCCACAGCCCGGAGGCATTTGCCCGCCATCAGAACTTCCAACGCACCCACCGGATCGCCACCCGACAACGGATACGCCTTCTTCTCAAACTGCTCAATCAGCGTCCCCAGCAGACCCAGAAGAGCCTGTTCTTCGGTGTCGAGGTCGGCTTCCCCCCGGCTCATCAGGGACTCAACAACTGCCAGTGCCTCTTCGTTCTCGTCTTCGGTTTCGATTACTTTTGGCGTGCATTTCGCCAGCAAGCGACCGTACCGGCGAACGTCCATGCCCGATGGACCGGAAATCGTGTGTGTGAGAGTAGTCATTGCTTCCAGTGCCCCTTGTCGCAAGTCTTTGTGAGGGAGAATTTCCTTGATGTACAGAATACCGGCCTGGAAATTAATGAAGGCGATCAGGCTGTACCGGTTGTTCGCTATGTTGAAGACTGTCCTTTCGCCCACCAGATCGGAATCACTGAATTGGGCCTTGACTTCGCTCTGATGCCGCCAACCGGCCGCGCGTACTGCTCGCTTCCAGTTTGCGAGAGCAAGGGCCGAATCAGAGTATTGGTCGCCGAAATCCCGCACCCGGCGTTCGCTGATAATCCTCACTCTTTAGTGTTCCCATAATGGGATCTGGCGGTCAAGCAGTATTGCTGGTGGATGCAGTTGCTCAGGGATTCTGTCACTCCTTAACTGCTCAGGGAAAATGTCACCCCCAGCGATTTAATGGAGGGTGACATTGAGCCAGCAGGAGTTGCCGCGGTTGAAAGTAGTTGAGAGCGAGGTGGAAGGGCGTCTGCGCGTAGCTGAGGGGGCTGTGCTGCTTGGGCTGGGCGAGCGGCAGGTGAAACGAATTACAATGTGGCCGATGCCGAGTGGGTTCACCACGGCAATGCAGGTCGGCAACCGGCCAAGGCAAGGACTCAAGAGATTCGGGGCCGGGTGCTGGAACTGGCTGGTGGCAAGTATGCCGGGTTCAACGACAGTCATCTGCATGAGAAGCTGATCAGCAACGAAGGCCTGACTCTCAGTCGGGCCAGTATCCAGCGCATTCTGCTTGAGGCTGGCCTTCGGTCGCCACAGAAGCGCCGGCCTCCGAAGTACCGTTCGCGCCGCGAGCGC
>RGPS01000381.1 GCA_010084195.1 Terriglobia bacterium | reverse complement strand
GTCGTCGGGCCTCCGTGCGGCCACGTTCCTGACCGGCGCAGCGGTCACGGTTTGGAGCGCGTGGGTATGGCACAAAGCCCACGCGGCGATGGCAGATTCTGACCCGTCATTCTACGACACCTAAATGGCCGCAGATGACCCCTTCTACAAGGCCGTGCTGCAGGGCATCGGCGCTCCGGTAACGTCGAACAACCTGACGTTTCTGTACGCATGGCGCCAAGCAGAAGGAGCTTCTGCGACGTACAACCCCTTCAACACGACCTGGAACGCTACGGGGAGCACGGTCTACAACTCCCACGGGGTACGGAACTACCTGTCTGCGACCTCGGGCATCGACGCTACGGTCAAAACCCTGCTCATGGACAGGTACTCTGGCATTGTGACGTCCTTGAAGAAGAGCAGGCCTCCACTTGAGACGGCTGCCGCGCTGACGTTGTCCAAGTGGGGCACCGGACCCTTGGCCACTACCGTGCTCATCGGGTACGCCGCAGGGGCCAGCCCGAAGCCGCCTGCCATCGCCGTGTTCGTGCCGTCTACCCCTGTAGTCACTGTGGTTCCTGAAGTAGTAGCTGCAGCGCCCGTGACTACTTTCAGCACTCCTACATGGCTGTGGGTCGTGGAGGTGAGCCTGGCTGCGACAGTAGTTGGCGCAGTCGGATACGGCTTGTGGAAAGATCGGCAGCTGAATCGACAGCGTGCAGCACTCCTTTTCAAGCCGGGTCAGACCCCTACCTATGGGAACGTGCTACAGCGCCTCCGATAGTAGGAGTCCCTCGTGTCCAGGAACAACCCCGCTGCTGATCCTGTCGGCAGGTATGCTGCTCTTCAACGCATGGCCTCACCATCCGCCATGGCCTCCGAGAGCGAACGTCGGACAGCCGAGAGAGAGGCTGCAAAGCTGGTTGCCAAGCACGGTCTGGACTTCCTCCTGGGTAGAGGTCCAACACGATCCTCTTCCGCATCGCCACCCCCAGCACCACCCTCTCCAGGCACTCGAGTACCCGCTGGCCACGAAGAGGCGATGCGACGAGCGAATGCGACGTTCCCCGAGGGCATGTTTCAACACTGGAGACAGATGGGCGGGGAGCGAGATATCCACGAAGGTCTGGGCGGAATCAGGGCCGTAAAGACACACCGGTGGTCGAGCCCCGTGCTGCGTGAGCAGGGCATACGTTTGAGCGACGCTATGGGCGGTCGCTTCAACGTACTCCAAGACAAAATGGATTCGCGAACGAATGCCGAAGTCTATCAGGAGATCGGCCTGAACTTCGGTATTGCGAACAGGCTGCTTTTTGAGTTCAAGTCCGTGTCAGACCCCGCAGCAAGAAGAAACTTGTTCCAGACCTGGACAGGAGTGTCTTTGCCTATACCTCCTCGTAAATCACGTAGAAACCCTGTTCAGCCACACGCCTTTGTGACACCCGAGTACGCAGATTTCGATTTTGGCGACAGGGTTACGGAGTACACAATCGTTCCTCCGCTCAAAGACAGGGAGGGCCGAGAGCACAGCAAGGTGACCATCGATCACGGCTACGGCATGACGATGGTCTTTCTGGGTCATCGGTATGCGATGGCGACACAGGCGACAGTGTTGCTCAGGGACGAGCACCGTTCTGTTCCTGCGGAGGATGTGCTCAAGAATATCGGTAGACCGCTCCCCGCCAGCCCCGCCAGCCACCTTCGTCGGAGCCTGCCCCGTATGCAGGCAACCCTACCTCGATCGCTTCGACAAGCAGAAGGTCCAGTACGGGCGTTGGGTGCACAGGCGTTGCGTTCCTGCGGAGGAGCGCCGCGTTGCCCTCCTTCGGGAGCAGGCCGAGAGGTCTACCCCCTGGTACCCTCTGGACGGTGTAGGGGACGCTCTCGCTGCGCCGCAGCTGGCATCCGTGGAGCGTGTGCAGGGAGGGAGCTACACGAAGAACGACATCGTCCGGCTGCTGTCTCGTGTAGACGAGCAGGGTTTCCCTCTTGTGCAGCGGATGTTTGACCGCATGTTGGAGCGACAGACAGAAGATGAGCGCAGAGCCAACCGGACGCGAATCGACAACTCCAGGGGCTTCAGCCAGCCCGACGCCCGCAAGGCCGGAGAGATGCTCAGGGAGCTCCGGGAACGGGGCTACAGCCGGTTCTTGCACATGCGTATGTCCGCGCTGCTGATGAACTACATCAACACGCAGTTGCCCGAGATCATGAGCGCGGGAGCGGAACGGACAGGCGTGGCGATGCGGACGAATCCTAAAACACAACGTCTGCATTCTACATTGCTCACTCGTGCAGCTCTTGACGAGTTCGGAGCCGCATTCGTTGCGGGCCGGCATCCAGCTACACCGGAAGCGGCCGTGTTGTGGGATGCTATCGAAGCTGGCTGGGATCGGGAGGAGCCTCCACGACTTCCTGTTTCCCTCCCTACGCTCAAGCGCAGAGGACTCCTGCACCGCTGGATCGTGCGAGACGCCTGCGAGTCGGCACGATCCGTGCCGCAGAAAGAGAGCGGCGAGGTTGCGATCCGAGCCGCCGAAGCATGGGTAGCTGACCCGAGTGAGGAGAAT
>RGPS01000039.1 GCA_010084195.1 Terriglobia bacterium | reverse complement strand
CTCCAGACGGCGGAACTTTTCCATGGAGATGACCCAGCCACCCTGCGCTACCCGGCCCCCAGCCAGACCTGTACCGGCACCGGAAATGGTTACCGGCGTCAATTCTTTGGTGGCGTCAGCGAGGATTGCGGAAAGCTCGCTTTCATCTGCCGGGATGAATAACTTTTCAGCGTGGCCCTTATAGCCGGAAGCGTCCGACAGGTAGTTGGCAAGCTGCGTGTTCATGAGCCCGAGACCTTCCCGCCACCAGCGTGGGCAATAGCGAACGGCTCCAGAAAGTGGGTGATGGCTTCAAAAATATACACAGGGGATCGATCGCCGGGGATGTGACAGTAAAATCCATTGTAGTAGTGGGCCAGGACGGGTTGAGTCTGCGCCTCGTAGGCACGGAGGCGTTCCCGAATCACCTCTTCGCGGTCATCGTAACGGACGATCAGGATTCCTGAACATTCATCACACCGACCACGAATGTGCGGTCTGCGCGACAAAATATTAAACATGGCACCGCAATCGCGGCATTGTCGTCGGCAGATAATCCGGCTGATCAAGACCTCGGCCGGTACATCGAGGTGGACGACGACGGGTTCCGACATACCCTTCGCGGCGAGTTCCTCGTCGAGAAACTCAGCCTGGCCGAGGGTTCGGGGGTAACCATCCAGCATGAACCCCCTGGCGCAATCCGGCTGGCTGATTCTGTGTCGCACGATCCGATTGATGATCTCATCGCCAACCAGGCCGCCGGAGGCGATGATCGATTTCGTTTCCAGACCCAGAGGGGTACCCGCCGCTATTTCGGCACGCAGGATTTCGCCGGTGGAAATGGAGGGGATCTGGGGCTGCAACCATTCGATAATCATGCGCCCCTGCGTTCCTTTGCCGGAACCGGGGGGGCCAAAGAGGAGAATAACCAAACTCCATTCATGATCCGTTAACAAACCCACATATGGCAATCCCGGGGTGGGAATCGGGACCACTTGACCGCTACGGACCACACGGGAGATTCCCGGTTTACCGTCTGGTCCGGCTGCGGCTTTCGGCTGTGTTCTGATAAAAGGACTATGACGAATCGTCGAGTCGTCCTCGCCTCCAGACCCGAAGGTGAACCTTCTGCTGACAATTTCCGGCTGGAAACCAGCGAAACCGCCCCTGTGGGTGAGGGTGAAGTCCTGCTTCGCACGCTGTTCCTGTCCATTGACCCCTACATGAGGGGAAGGATGAGTGATGGGCCATCGTACGCCGCCCCGGTGAACATCGGTGAGGTGATGGTGGGCAGCACCGTGTGTGAAGTGGTTGAATCACGGACGGCCGGCTTGGAGCCGGGAGACATAGTCAGTGCTTTCTCGGGCTGGCAGGAGTATGCAGTTGTGGCCGGTCGCGGTTTGCGGCGGCTGGATCCGGCGCGCGGTCCTGTGTCGCTCGCCCTGGGCGTGCTGGGTATGCCGGGTCTGACAGCGTACACCGGACTTCTCAACATTGGAGACCCGAAGCCAGGGGAAACGGTTGTCGTTTCAGCCGCTTCCGGGGCGGTTGGTGCCGTAGTGGGGCAGATTGCAAAGATTAAGGGCTGCCGGGTGGTGGGCGTCGCGGGTGGTCCGGAGAAATGCCGCTATGTGGTGGAGGACCTGGGGTTTGACGCCTGTGTCGATCACCGGAGTCCTACCCTTTATGACGACCTGAAGGCGGTTTGTCCTGCAGGTGTCGACGTTTATTTTGAAAATGTGGGGGGCAAAGTTCTGGAGTGTGTGCTGCCTCGCATGAACGATTTTGGGCGCATGCCGGTGTGTGGTCTCATCTCCCAGTACAACCTGACGGAGTTGGCACCGGGTGGGGACCGAACTGCTGTACTGATGCGGGCGGTGCTGACAAAGCGGCTGCGGATTCAGGGCTTTATTGTGCTGGACTATGCGAGCCAGATGGCGGATTTCCTGCGTGACGTTTCCGGTTGGCTGGCGGAGGGCCGAATCCGGTACAAGGAAGACATTGTGGATGGCCTGGAAAATGCGCCGGAAGCGCTGTGCGGCGTGCTGAAGGGCCGCAATTTCGGCAAGATGCTGGTTCGTTTCTGATAACGAAAATCGTATGTCACTCACAACTCTTATCAGCGAAGAACAGCTGCAGAATCGAGTCCGGGAGATTGGGGCGCAGATTACTGCGGACTATCCGGACGGAACGCTTTACCTGATTGGCATCCTGAAAGGAGCCTGTTTTTTTCTGGCAGATTTGGCACGGAACATCGAGAGAGATGCCTTTATCGACTTCATGGCGATCTCCAGTTATGGCGCGGAGAAGACGTCATCGGGCGAAGTGCGGATCATCAAGGACATTGATATCTCGCTCGAAGGCGCAGACGTCCTGATCGTTGAGGACATCATCGACAGTGGGGTGACCCTGAACTACCTCACCAACCTGTTGCAGGCCAGGAAACCCCGCTCAGTGCGCATTGCGGCCCTGCTCGACAAGCCGGAGCGGCGGAAGCGCCACGTAGATGTGGCGTATGTCGGGTTCCGTATTCCGGACGAGTTTGTGGTCGGCTATGGTCTGGATTATGCTGAGCGGTACCGCAACCTGAAAGAAGTCTGCATTCTCGACCCTGACGCGTAGTTTAATCAGGAGACACTGCGGTTGTAAAAAAAGCCACCCGCGCGGGGTGGCTTTTTTCGTCTGTACAACGGGCGCTGAACCTTAGAACGTTAGTTTCAGGGCAGCCTGCCAGGAACGTGGCGGATCCTGACCGGTAATGGTGCCGAAGGCAGCGGTTGTCACTCCGGTGCCGGGATTCGACAGGTTTGAGTAGTTTGCCACGTTGAAGACTTCTGCCCGGAACTGGAGTTTAAAGCGATCGGTGAGCGCGAAAGTTTTGATCATGCCGAAGTCCCAGCGGGCCTGAATTGGTCCACGGATGCCGTTGAAGCGAATCGGGAAGGTCCGCAGGTTGGAGGCCAGTTGCAGCGCGTTGTTCCGCTCAAAGCCTGCGTTCACGTTGAACCACTGGTCTACGCTGCGCTGACCTTTCGGCAGCAGGACGTTATCGAGGTCGCCATTGAAGATGACGTTACCGAAGCCGAGGGGGCCGCCGGACTGGTATTGCATGGCCCCATTCAGCTGCCATCCGCCCAGCGCGCCGTTCACCACCGGATGCCAGGTGCTGCCCCAGTGCCGGCCCTTACCGAACGGAAGTTCCCAGATGCCGGAACTGGTGAGACGCAGCGTACGGTCCAGATCCGAAACGACTTCACTGGGCCGGGCGTCCTGATCGTTCAGAAACTCGGTGGCCTGCATGTTCTTCGACCATGTAAACGAGGTCTGGCTGGTGAAGCCCTTGCTGAAGCGCTTTTCCAGCCGCATCTGCAAAGAGTGGTACCACGCGTAACCAATGGGTTCGTAGATGTTCACGTTGCCAAACTGCGGGAAGGGCCGGAGCAGGCTGGAACGGTTGGTGTTGGCGCCAAAGATGGGATTGGTGCCGCGCAGGGGGTTGGGGAAATTCTGGCCCAGGAAATTGATAGTTGTCTGATCCCGCACACCTGTGGTCGACAGATACTTTCCGGGAATATAGTTCATGTTGCGCAGGACATTCAGGCGCGCAGAGCGATTGCCAACATAGGATGCCTCAATGAGGAAGCCGCCCATGAGGGTGCGCTGGAACCCGGCGCTCCAGCGTTGGGCGAAGGGATTCTTGCGGGCGTTCGGGAAGGCATTGACGCCCTGGCCAATGTTGGTCAGCAGGCCACCTGCCGGGCCGGCGGGCTGTGTCAGACCGGTCGGCAGAGGGTTGGCGTTGGTGGCAAGGTAGGTGAGGCCGTTATCGAGCGACGGCTGGATGGGCGTTGACAAACTAAAACCGGCCGGTTCGGTGTTGGTGTAAAGTGTTCCGAGGGGTGCGGTGTAGATTCCATAACCGGCGCGAATCACGGTTTTTGGGTCGAACTGATATGCCATACCAATGCGGGGCATGAAGTTCTTTTTCGCGGTATCCCAATAGCCTCTGGGGTTCCCGCCCGCGTTGGTAAACGTGAGGCCACCGAGGACACGGAACTGATTGACAGGTAACTCAGTGACAGGAGCTGCGGCGTATTGGGTTCGCGCCAGGGCTTCGATGGGGCTGGGTGTGGTGCTGTCGAAATTGCGAACGGCGCGGTTGTAACGCTCCGTTGTGGGCGATTCCAACTCGTAGCGCAGCCCGATGTTCACGGTGAGCTTGGGCGAGAACTTGTAGTCGTCCTGCACGTAGAATCCGTAGATGGAATTTTGCTCGGCATAAGACGCGTTGACGCCCATGTTGCCACCGGGAATTCCCAGCAGGAAAGAAGCAATCTCGCCGCCGATCTGGGGCGCGGCAGCCGTATCGAGGGGGCCGCGTGTAAAGGTGGAGTTGAACGTGAGATCCGGGGAGGTACTGGTGGGGAAACGGTTGCGGTTTTCGCGCATATTGCGCCAATCGAAGCCAAAGCGAACGTTGTGTTTTCGCTTGCTCCAGGTGAGGGTGGTGTT
Source organism: Terriglobia bacterium (assembly GCA_010084195.1). Classification (GTDB taxonomy): domain Bacteria; phylum Acidobacteriota; class Terriglobia; order Bryobacterales; family Bryobacteraceae; genus BOG-234. Next base: position 29,556 of record RGPS01000039.1, on the reverse strand, counting down.
GGTGTTGTGAATCAGCGAAGCGGTGGTCCCATCGCCCGATTCCCAGTTCGACATCGCGCTCCAGGGGGCAACATTGAGGCGCGGGAAAGTGGCAGTGGATTTGTCAATCGAGTTCACCAGTGCCGGGTTGAAGCCGAGCGACGCGAGATCATAGCCACGCGAAACGCGGCGTTCCGGGAAATCCTGCTGGGTGAGGCCATACCGCACGTTTAGTAACAGGGTGGGGCTGATGATGTAAACGTCGTCGAAAGCAGCGCCGCGGTTGGTGCGATTCAGGATGACACCTGCCGGGCTGGCGGGTCCGAAGAAGCGCGATTTGTCCTCCTGCCAGTAGTCCCGGTGCAGGCGGACGAAGATGCGGTGGTTATCGGAGAAGGAGTGATCGATTCTGCCGATATTGGTCCAGTAGGTTTCGAGCGCTTTGGTGGAGAGGAAGAAATTCTGGCGGAAGTCGGTGGTGCCGGCCTGGTTGGGAAGCGGGAACGCCTGTACCAGCTTCTGCGCCACGGGATCGAGGCGAGACTGGGGAATGATGTTTCCCGGGATTGGCGTGCGCTGGAAGCGTCCGCCGGCGATCGCAGTGGTGGAAAGGGGATCGTAGATCTGATTGTTAGCGTTCAGGCGGAGCAGCGGCGAAAGGTCGCCGCGTCGCATGTCAGCGGTAGGCACCGTAACGGTGGCGGAGCCGTTGGGGTCGCCGAAGAGGTTCGCTTCAAACGCGTAGAACCAGAAGGTTCGGTTTTTGCCGGAGTAAAGCTTCGGCAACGTCAACGGCCCACCTGCAGAGGCACCGAAGCGATTGTCCTGGTAGAGCGGGAGCTTTTGACCTGTGCGGTTCTGGAAAATGGTTGGTGCATCGAGTTTCGAGTGACGCAGCCACTCGTGGAATTCGCCGTGAAGCTGGTTGGTCCCCGACTTTGTGGTGACGTTGACGTTGGAGCCGAGCGAAAAGCCCGCTGATGCATCAAATGAACTTGTCTGTACTTTGAATTCGGCGATGGAGGTTTGGGGAGGTGAGAACGCTACGCGGGGGGCCGTGCCATCGGAATAGACATTGACCACGCCGTCGATGGTGAAGTCATTATTGTTGTTGCCCGTGCCGTTCGTGCCAAAGGTGCTGGGCGCGGAGTTAAACGGGGCCTTTCGCAGGCGCAAATTCGTGCCGTTCACTGTACCGGGCGCGAGGTGGACCAGATCCATCGCGTTGCCTGCGAAAAGCGGCAGTTCCTCAATTCGACGCTGGTCAATGACCTGACCCAGGTTTACGTCGGTCGTGTTGAGGAGCGGCGTTTCCGCTCGTACTTCCACGGATTCGCTCACCTGGCCGACCTTGAGTTCGAGATCGAGCGACACCGTTTCTGTGGTTCGAACCTCGACGCCCGGGCGCAGCAACTTAGTGAAGCCCTGTGCTTCGGCCTCCACACGGTAGGGGCCTGGGTTCAGATAAGGTGCGCGGTAGTCGCCCGTTTCGCCCGTGGTTGCGGTGCTCGTCAGGCCGGTTGTTTCGCTGATCACCTTGACGACAGCCTGGGGCACAGGGGCACCCGAACCATCGGTAACGCGTCCCACGATGGTGCCGCGAGGATCCTGGGCCAAGAGGGCCAGAGGGATTAATACAGAAAGAAAGAGCCTGAACATGCCCGCATTATAGTCAATCCGCGTTAGCATCGTGTTTTCGACGATTCGCTGAATTGGGTAACGGGGCCTGGCCAGCCTGTTACTCTGGGGCTGTGAAAGTCGTTGCGGGCATTGATCTCGGCGGCACTGCCGTCAATTACACGTTTCTTGCCGGTGGAGATGATGCCGGCGGAGAACGCTTTCTGCTGGAAGGGTTGTGTGAGCACCCGGCTCTGTCGCGGGAAGGTCCTGATGTCTGTTTGAAGCAGATTGAAGACGGCCTGGCTATCGCAGCGGAGCGGGCTGGTGTCCACCTGGGCGAGGTTCCGGTGATCGGTTTGGATACCCCCGGACCTGCAAGTGCACGCGGTGTTCTGAGCGCGAGGGGTTCCACGAACTTTGTCCATCCGGCGTGGAGCGGGTTTGATATCCGGGCCGGGCTGGAGGTGAGACTCGGCAAGCCGGTCACGTACCTGAATGACGGCAATGCCGGGGCTCTGTGGGGGCATTTTGTGCTGTTCGGTGCGGTAAATTCAGCTACCTCGGTATCTGCCATCATCGGAACCGGGCTGGGTGGCGGCGTCATCGTGGAGGGTTCCACGGTGATCCGCGGTCGCAAGGGTTTCGGTGGGGAACTGGGGCATGTGCTGATTCCCTACCAGAGCATTGCGGACACGGAGGGTCTTCGACCGGAATGCAACTGCGGCCGGACGGGCGATCTGGAAGCGCTATGCTCCCTCACGGCTATCGAAAAGTCCTTGCTGCCTTACTTTTTGGGCCGCTTTCCCCAACACGAACTTGCTGCGGTTGGCGATCTGCGTAAGGCCGCGAGGCTGGTCCGCGGGCTCGCCGAGCGCGGTGACCGGATGTGCCTGGAGATCTTCCGCGTGCAGGCCCATGCTCTTGGTCTGTTTTTCGACGAAATGATCAACACGTTTGATCCGGATGCGCTCATCGTTGGTGGTGGCGCCATTGAGACATCAGGAGACTTCCAAACCTGGTTTGTCGCGGAGATTCGAAAGGGAATGCCCGGGCAGCGCGCCGAACAGGCTGATATCCCGATCCACATCATGCCAAACGGCGATTCAGCCGGAGCCCGTGGTGCTGCCATTGAAGCGCTGCGCTATGCCCGAACGCTCTGAGCGCACCTCTGTTTCTGTCAGGTCGGGGCCTCCAGTCGGCTTCGGGCCCAAGACTCACCCGATTCTTGCGGAGCGGGGAATCCTGACACAGGCCCATTTGGACGAGGCCGATCCGTTGGAACTTTACCTGCGGTGTAAACGCTATCGCCCGGGGACCAGCCTGAACATGAGCTACGGGATGATAGCTTCCCAGGAACGCGTTCACTGGCGGGAGGTTGCCGTTCGGCGCGCGCAACTGGATTCGCAATTGCGTCGCCTGGGCTTGTAACCGTTCAGGAGCCGGCGGACACCTGCCGAACATATCTGGATCGGCTGCCGGAGAATTCATTCATGCGGGAAATAGCTTCGTCGAGAGAACTGATCTCTTCGAGGCGGAACATCGACCAGGACGTGGACACGCGGACCATGGCCTCGCGATCCCGCACGGTTGTCGCGTTCTCCAGTCTGGGTGGAATGGCTCGCGCGAATTCTGACGCCACAAATGATTCCGGGGCGTGGCGGTCAATCAGCGCTACCAGACAGGGCCCGCGCCAGCGAAACAACTGGTCCGGGTGCGAAAAGTGTTTCCCTACCTGTTGTCCCAAAAGCTGCAGCAGTTCATCCCCGCTGCGGAAGCCGAAGCGCTGGTTGATGGTCTCCAGGTATTCGAGGGCGAACAGCCCCAGATATTGGCCTGCCCTGCGAGGCCAGACGCGCGCCAGTGCTTCAATGGCGGTTACGGCGTCCGGAAGTCCGGTTAAGGCGTCTGTGGCCGTGGTTGTGATTTGTCCCCCCCGGGTGTTCGCCGGGCAAAGCAGAGCTTTGGCCCTCAGTTCCGCCATGGAGATATCCAGCCGGCTTTTCACCGCCACCAACGCGTTCATGCTGCTTGCCCGGGAGATCTCGTGGGTCATCCCCCTTAAATTGGCCGCAGTCTGCTGATTAGCCTGGGTCACTTCCAGCAGGGTCTCCGACAACATCCCCACCATGGCGCTGATTTCCTGATGTCTCGCCTTCAAGTTAGTTTGCGCCGCATCGTTGTGTTCTTCGAGGAGCCGAATCACTGCCCCCGCCAGCAACATGGCGCTATCCTCGTCGGTCGCCTGATCGAAGCCCGCCCGCATCTTCCAGACAGCATCCTGGAAGGTCCTGAAGGCCGTTTCGTCGTACTGTAAGCCATGCAGGGCAATACCCTGCATGAGAACCGATATCACCCGGTTCAGGGCCTCAGCCTGCCTGCCGGTTACTGCCGCAGGACTCATGGGGACGCTGCCGCGCGAGGATTTCAGGTAGGGCGAAAAGCTGATCATGTTTGCTGACGGCCACCTTTCGTGCCGCTGCTATCAGATCGGTAGCCCGGGGCTATAACTTTAGGTTGTGCTGCGAGGTATCTGGCTGACGGCCGCCTTGAGGCGGATTTCAACTTCCAAACCGCCTTCGGCCCGGTTCCGGCACTGAACCGTTCCCTGGCAGGCCTCGACGCAACTTTTGACGATGGCAAGGCCGAGGCCCGTGCCGCCGGAAGCGCGGTTCCGGGAGGCTTCCGGCCTGTAGAACGGGGCAAAAACGCGGTTGAGGTCTTCCGGTCCGAGGCCAGGCCCGCAGTCCTGAATCAGGATCCTCACCACCTCGCCTTCGCGGCTGCAGGCGAGGGTTACAGGCCCTTCATCACCTGCATATCGAATGGCGTTTCGAACCACATTTGAGACTGCCCGAACCAGCAGCTCGCCGTCCGCCTGGGCGAATACCGCCTGGTCGCACTCAATGCGCAGAGTGGCCTTTCCGTTCGCTTCCCGCTCTGCCGCACGCTGCACTGCAACGCGGACGTCGATATCGGTGAGGGGACGTCGGGCGGCCTCCATACCTGCCTTTGAAAAACTCAGGAGTTCACTGACCAATCCGGACATTTGCTGAACCTCGTCCTGAACGTCGGCAACGGCCCCCTGATGTTCTTCCGGAGTACGTTGTTCGAGGATGCCGAGGCCGAACTGTATGCGCGCTATGGGGGCACAGAGTTCATGGGCGATGTCTCCGAGGAAGCGCTTCTGGCCGGTGACGAAGCCGGCGAGGCGGCCTGTCATGCGGTTGATCGCAGCGGCCAGTTGCCCCAGTTCATCGCCACGGTCTTCTCTCAGGTGGAGTTGGAAATCTCCCTGGGAGATGCGTTCCGTGGCTCGTGTGAGTTGTGAGATGGAACTGGTAATGCTGCGGACAAAGGGTAGCCAGCAAACCGCGAAGATGGTGACGACGGCCAGCATGGCCATGAGCCAGGGTTTGAAATCGAAGAACAGGGGCGTTCCATAGAACGACTTCGCGGCAATCAGTAACGTACCCCGCAATGAACCAGCTCCATCCGAATCGGGGATCGGCATGCGGACACCCACCCAGTGAAGGCCCGCTGCGGAGACCTGAAAAACGGGGGTTCTGGTCAGATTCCAGATGGTGGGTGCACCCCTGCCGCGTCCCCTGCGGTTATCTGGTGGCGGTTCGCCCAACGGAGACTCGACCTCGTCTTCAGCCCGTGGTGGGGGCGGAGGGCGTTTGCCGTCGCGCCGTCGTGGAGGAGGCGGCCCGGCCTTGCCCTCATTGCGCAGGGCCCGTGTCAGTTCGGCTACTACCTCAGGGGGGAGGGTTACTGACCTGCCTGCGTGCCGGGTCCCGGTATTCAGGAATAAATAGAAGTCCGCACCGTAGGTTGCTGCGTACCGTCCCATGAGACCGGTTTGCTCCTGGGGCGCAACATGTTCCAGGTCCAGGGAGAGCTGGCGTGCCACATCCAACACCCGATCTGTGGCCGGGGCAAAGAGAAGGGTGGCCAGATCGACAGCATAGTAGTGGCGGGCGACCAGCATGAAGGCAACAATAAGCAGGGCGAGGTTGGCCAGGGCGAGCAGGAATATCCGCGTCGAAAGTGAGAGTCTGGCTCTCATTCGGGAAGCTCGGTCCCCGGCTTCCGCATCATGTAGCCGACGCCCCGAAGTGTCTGGATGTAGGCGGGGGATTTAGGGTCGTCGCCCAGTTTGCGTCGGATCGACGAGATATGGACGTCAATTGAGCGGTCGAAGGTCTCAAAATCGCGGTCTGCCACTTCCAGTAACAGCCGTTCGCGGGTTTTCACGCGCCCGGCGGCTTTGGCAAGGGCCAGCAGGAGGTCAAACTCAACGGCTGTCATGACGACGGCTTTGCCTTCCACTTCCACTTCCCGGGAAGCCGGCTTGACGCGAACGCCACCCACCACTACTTCCTCGGAAGCTGAGTCGTCAGAGGTTGCTGCGCGTTTGACGGCGGTTATTTTTGAGCGCCGGATGACGGCACGAAGGCGGGCCAGCAACTCTCTGGTGGAGAAAGTCTTCGGCAGGTAGTCGTCGGCACCGATTTCGAGGCCAACAATCCGATCTGCTTCATCGCCCAGGCCGGTCAGCATGAGAACCGGCACATCGGATTTAGCGCGCAGCTGTCGGAGGACTTCGAAGCCATCCATCTTTGGCAGCATTACGTCCAGAATCACGGCATCGAATTCGGCATGGAACGCGGCGTGCAGGCCATCCGGGCCGGTGTGCGCGGTGGTCACCGAATAGCCGAGGCCTTCCAGATACTCTCTGATGAGCCGGCAGAGCTTCAGGTCGTCGTCCACCAGCAGCAAGCGTGTGCCAAGTGCGTGAGTCATAAAATCCAATTAAAGCGGATTCCGGAGGTCGGCGTCCGGGTTTTACCGCAGCTTTACACTTCTCCTCATTTTCGCAACAATGCCTTTACTTCCAGGGCGTGTACTGAGTTCATGGCACGACACACGAAACTCATTCTCATGACGCTGGCATCGGGGAGTTTGCTGCTGGCACAAAACGATCCTGGACCCGGCAGAGGGCCACAGGGTGGCGGTCCGGTTCGGGGCCTGGCAGGCCTGAACGCGAACGAACTCGCGTGGTTCAACAAAGGTGTGGAGATTTTTCGGGAGGTTGACTCCGTTTCGGGGACGCAGCCCGGAGCCGCAGGTAGAGGACTTGGGCCAACCTTTAACGGAAACAGCTGTTCGCAGTGCCACTCCCAGCCTGTGCTGGGAGGCACCAGTCCGCGTGTGAATCCGCAGGTTGGTCTGGCGAATGAGTATGGTGCCAGCAACCGGGTGCCGGATTTCATCCGGCAGAATGGTCCGATTCGGGTGGTGCGGCTGGTTCGGAAGCCGGACGGGTCTCCGGATGGTGGGGTGCACGGCCTGTTCACTATCACCGGGCGGGCGGATGCTGCGGGCTGCAATATTCCCCAGCCGGATTTTGCCGCGGAAGTTCGCCGCAATAATGCAACGTTCCGGATCCCCACGCCGGTATTCGGCGCCGGCCTGATGGAAGCGATCCCGGAATCGACGATCCTGACCAATTTGCGCGGCAACGCCGCCATCAAACAGCAGCTTGGCATTCGTGGTCGTGAAAACCGCAACGGCAACGACGGTACCATCACGCGTTTTGGCTGGAAGGCTCAGAACAAGTCTCTCCTGTTGTTTGCAGGTGAAGCCTACAACGTGGAGCAGGGAGTAACCAATGAACTGTTCCCGAACGAGCGGAATGAGACGCCGGGTTGCACTTTTAACGCGACTCCGGAAGATCACACACATGTGGACGAAACCGGGGCGCTGGAGAGCATTAGTGACCTGACCGCCCTGATGCACTTCATGAAGTTTGTGGCTCCGCCTCCGACCAATCCGCAGGATCCTTCTGCCCAGCGTGGGGCGCAGGCCTTTACCCAGCTCGGATGCGGCATGTGCCACACGCCGACGCTGCAGACCGGCAGGAACCCGGTGGCAGCGCTGGATCGCAAACCGGTTACGCTTTACTCGGATCTGGTGCTGCACAACATGGGTGACGTTTTGGCCGACGGTGTGAACCAGGGCGATGCCCGCGGGGAAGACTGGCGAACCGCTCCGCTGTGGGGGCTGGGTGCTCGTCTCTTCTTCCTCCACGATGGCCGGACGCAGGATCTGGCGGAGGCCATTCGGGCACATGCTGGTCGCGGCTCGGAGGCGAATACGGTGATCAATAACTACAACGCCCTCAGTGCCCAGGCAAAGCAGGATCTGCTGAACTTCCTGCGGACCCTGTAAATCACGTTGTTCAACAAAAAAAGAGGGCATCCGGTTCTGCCGGGTGCCCTTTTTTGCTAATTCGCTTTCTGCCTTTTACCGCAGTTCAACGCCGGGCTCACCCGAGGGCAGATTGTGGAACGGTAACTTATCTGCACTGTTGCCCTCCACGCGGGCCCGATAGCGATAAACGTCAGCGCACAGCAGATCGTTTACTTCGTTCTGTTTCAGGTAGGCGATGGGGGCTAGTTCCGGGAGCCGCAGCACAACCTGGGCGAGACCGTTCAGGGTTAACCCCTCAACGGGATTCTGGCGCGCCCGCAGCAGTGTCCCCACTTCCTCCACCACGAGCCACGAACTGTCCACAGCTGCCGCGTCAGAAGCCGATACGAAGCGGGAGACGATGGGGGTACTGGAAGCCAGGAAAATCGCCTGACACGGATACAGGATGCCGTTGCTGAGAATACGGCGCGCGATCGGGTCCACGCCTAAAGCGTGAACGATAGGGTTGTTGGGCACTTTCCAGCCGGTGCGTTCTGAGATCAGGGCCAATTCGTCCCAATTCGGGTCGGCTACCGGACGGGTCGCAATGGCGAGCCTGGTTTCGACTTCCCGAAGGAGAGCTTCGGTTTCGAGGGGCGCATCCCCACAGATGACGATGCCATGGTTGGCGAGGATGAAAACCCGGATCCCGGGGTTCTCTGCCACGGCTTCGCGGATAGCCGAAGCGAGCGCAAGGCCCGAAGGCAGGTAGGGAATCCATTTCCAGGAAATGCCTGCCAGGCGTGGCGTCAGTTGCGCTTCGCCATCGGCCCGCACTGCCCAGGCGATGGCGTTCACCGAGTGTACGTGCAAAACGACTCGATGCGGAATGACGGCGTGCATCGCCGTTTCCACGGAAGTTCCCAGTGTCTGACCGCCCACAATGGCGGTCTGGCCGGCCGGATCTGTCCTGGTTTCGACACGCCGGACTGTTTCGGCAAGACTCACCGGCACAAGAATCTCTTCCTGTCCGGCATGGGCCAGCCACTTGCCGGAGGCCTTGATCCAAAGCACTCCGTCAAGTTTGATAGACGTGTTTCCGGTAGCTGCCTGAACCAGCATTGGATCTGCACCAATGCGGCCCGAGACAGCGAGCAAGCTATCGATCGCTGATGCCGTACCTATCGACAAGAACACACCACCTTACCTGGGACTACCATTTCATCTGATTCCAAGAGATTATTCAAGTGGTAACAGAAAGATCTTCTCTTAGAGTGCTTTGCGACGCAAATTCAATCGTTTGAACAACATCACTCTCCCAACGGAATCGTTACCATTCTAAGACCGCTTATTGAGGGTGCAAGGTTACCTAAATTTACTCACCCTGGCGTAAACGTTTTCCGGTCCAGGCCTTCCAGCCGAGCCAGGCTGCTGCCAGGAACGCAAGCAGCGAAAGGAGCTGCCCCACCCGGTTTTCTCCGGGCGTTTCAAAACGGAGCTGGATTGAGTGTTGGCCTGGGGGAGGGGAGAGGAGCATAAAGCCCATCACGGGGTCCCTGCGAAGGGGAAGTCTGACGCCATTCTCCTCTGCGAGCCAGGCCGGGTCCCATGTTTCCTGCAACAGGATGGATTCTCCCTGGCCTGTGGCTGCCTGAAGCCGGACCGTATCGAAATTGCTCCAGGTGACCGAGACCGGGCTGCGACCGGGCTTTTCGGTTTCATCGACGAGCTTTCGGAGCCGGGTTGTATCGAGGCCCCCGCCGATGACTCCGGTTGCGTCGAGGACCGTGGCGTCCACAATTCGACCTATGCCGGGGTATGTCCTGGGGATCTTATAGATCACGGTACCCTGCCCGTCGTCGAACAGAGGAGGGAGGCCCTTGAACTTCCCCGGAAACTTAAAATCTCCACGATAGGAATCGCGGGACTTGCCGTCGGGGACGATGACCGCATCGGTACCGAGTGCCTGGAGCCAGAGAACTGCCGGTTCCTGGCCCTCGCCGGTCAGGATCTGCCAAAACGCCGTTGGCAGCAACTGGTTCAGCATGCCCTGTTGTGAGCCGCCATCGGTCTGCGCAATATTGGCCCAGGTATTAAACCAGAAGCGAACTTCCCCTGCGGGCAGAACACGTGCTCCGGTCAGATTGGCTTCAGCCCAGCGGGCGATCTGTCTGGGGTAGGCCTTTTCGACGTTGGTTTCTTTGGGAAATGGTTTCCATGGCTGTTTGAGATATTTTTTTGCCGGGAAGAAAGCTACCAGTACGACCACGGCCACACCAATGCGCCAGCGGGGCTGCGCACAGGCTGCCGTGACGGCAGTGGAGAAGGCGAGGACAATCGCCAGGTCCAGTTCCGGTGCCAGGCGCAACGTATTGCCGGCGACCTGAAGGCCAAAGTAGCTGTGGCCAAGGACGTAGAGCGAGAGGATCGAGACGGCGCCGGCGCAAAACAGAGGCCAGGCGCGTTCTGGTCTTCTGTTCCCGAGGACGAAGCTGACAATGCCAAACAGGACAAGGGCCACCACAAAGATCACTACGGATCGCTGGTCTCCGGGTTCGGCGACAAGGCGAAGGTTGGCAAGCGTGATGCCGAGGTACCCCGGGGTCAGCCAGAAGGCGCACATCCCATACGCCAGCACCGCGAGGGCCACGGCTCGCGCCGGAATCATCCAGGTGCGTTCGCCGAGCCAAACCGACCAAACCAGCAGGGGGACCAGCAGGGCGAGCGCGGTGGCGCCATAGAAATTGTTCGAAACGACCAGGGCACAGAGCAGGGAAGCAAGCGCGAGAGGCCCGGGCTTCCGGTCGCGCAGGGCTATCCATATTGCCGCCAGCGCAGCAGGGAGGACGCAGAGCGCCGAAATGTGCGGGCCTTCGCCGTATTGCATCAGAACGTGCAGTCTTTGCGGCGCACCAAAATCGCTATCCCACCGAAGTTGCTGCAGGAAGAGGAAGCAGGGTGACAGGAGTCCCGTGGCGACGGCGGCCAGCCAGGCCCCCCACCTGGAGCCGGACCCCAGAAGCATCAGCCAGAAAACTGCCAGGATGCCACCGACGTAGAACAGTCCGACATAGAGATGGTAGGCGCGAGCGGTGGAGATGCCCCCGGCTTTCGAGATGAGCGCCGTGCCGTAACGGAGTGCGGGCGGGTAGATGTAGTCGAAGCGCGTGCCCGTGTACCAGTGAGGCTGCCACCCGGGGTGCGGCAGGTTTTCGCTTAACATGCGGGCGTCCGAAATGAAGGTGCTCTCGATAGACCCCCAATTCTGCATGTACTCCAAACGGAAGAGCGGAGCTACGAGAATTGCCGCCAGCGTCAGGACCAACACGCTGTCGAGCCAGAGATGCTTGCGGTTCATGAAGATTTCGCCAGGGATTCGCGACGACGTGCAGAGTGCTCGTGGGCATTCGTCAACAGAGATTCGAGAGTCGGCTGGGCTTTGATGCGGAGAAAGATCTGATAGGAGAACATGCCGCGTGAGATAAAAATCAGCATGCGGTTGATGCCGACGAGCATTCGGCTGAGCCAGTTGTCACCGAGCGCCAACGGGAACGGACCAGGGACGCCTGCTCTCTCCAGAATGTCGTAGCCCGATTGCTCGACAGCGCGTTCGAAAGAGGTAAAGGTGAACAGCCGGGTGTGAGTCAGGTCCAGGATGCCGCGCTTTCCATAGTTGAACTGGCCGAGAAGCAGCATCAGCCTGGGGATGAAGTAACCAATGTTGGCGGTGCTCACCAGGAACTCCGCTTTCGGGTTCACACTGAGGGCCACGCGCAGGGTATCGAGGAACTTTTCCGGAGCGGCGAGGTGTTCAATCACGTCGAGCATCAGAACGTAATCGTATTGGCGGAAATCGAGAGGGGGCAGGCCGGCGTTCAGATCGTGGCGATAGAAGTTTTCCAGGCCAACTTCCACGTCGCTGAAGGAATCAATGCCGTCCACTCTGCAGTTTTTTTGAGTGGACAGGTAGGTTCCCATGTACCCCCCGGCGCACCCGATGTCCAGAACACGGGAGCCTGGCTTCACTCGTTCCAAGGCATAGGCGTGGGGGCTGGCGTAATTCAGCTTCGGGGTGTAAGGCGATTCGTCGGGAGGGGAACAGTCAAACTTTCGGTCGTAGAAAAGGCCCGCCTTCTGCAGGCGAGCTTTGGCGGCTGCGGCGAGAACGTTGAGGCCGTACTTCCATCCATTTACGTGGCAGACCTCATCGCCGTAGAACGTGGGAATCGGCAATTCCTTGATCTTCAGCCCCGCGATCATCAGTTGCACGATGATTTCTGTGTCGAAATGGAAGTCGTTGGAGTTTCGTTCGAAGGGGATGGCCGCCAGGGCGCTGACCGAGTAGAGTCGGTAGCCGGAATGGAATTCGCTCATCCGCGAGCCGAGCAGACGGTTCTGAAGCCAGGTGAGCGTCTTGTTTCCGAAGAACTTGTAGAGCGGCATGCCACCCTTGAGAGCCCCGTTGGGCGTCATCATGCGCGAGCCGAAGACTGCCGACGCCTCGCCCGCCTTCAAGGGTTCCAGCAGTTCCGGCAGACACTCGGGCGCGTATTGGCCGTCTCCGTGAATGAGCGCTACAAAATCGTAGCCATTTTGCAGTGCGTACCGATAACCGATCTTTTGATTGCCACCGTACCCCTGATTCACCGGGTTATAGAGGGCAGTGACGGGGAAGGGAATTGCTTCGTCCAGGCTGACCGAATGGCTTTTCTCAAATGTCGAGTCTTTCGAGGAGTCGTCAATGATCAGAACGTGGGTGTCGAAGTTGTCGAGCAAGCCGGCAGGAATCCGGTGGACTACCTTCTGAATCGTCTTTTCGGCGTTGTAGGCGACGATGAAGACCAGTAATTTGGGTTGGCTGTTGGGCATCGTGCCTGAGTCAGGTAACTGACAAGGATACCATTTATGACGATTCCGGGAGTTTCAGTCTAGCTCTCAATGCCAATCTGCGTGAGTCGATACCGGAGTGCATTCCTCGTCAGGCCCAGCAGGCGGGCGGTTTGGCTCTTGTTGCCGTCGGCCTTCTTGAGCGCATCTTTGATCAGGGCCGTTTCGTACTGGTCGAGGCTCATGCCGTCGGGCAAGCCGAATTCGGCTGAACTGTGGCGCTGGCGCAGATTCATATCGAGGCGAATGTCCGCTGTTTCCAGGGTCTCGCCGGAAGCCATCACCATGCTGCGCTCCACTACATTTTCGAGTTCGCGGACATTTCCTGGCCAGGAATAGGCGGCCAGCTTGTCGATGGCCGCATCACTGATATCGAAGACGCGGTCTCCGGTCTCGGGCCCCAGTTTCTCCACAAAATGGCGGGCCAGGTACGGGATGTCCTCCTTCCGTTCGCGCAAGGGGGGGATCTCGATCGGGACCACGTTGAGTCGGTAGTAGAGGTCTTCGCGGAAAGTGCCGTCTTCGAGCGCTGCCCGCAGGTCGCGATTGGTGGCGGCGATCACCCGCACGTCGATATGCAGGGTCTTATTGCTGCCGAGGCGTTCGAATTCTCTTTCCTGCAGGACCCGGAGCAGCTTCACCTGGACGCTGGGCGGCACATCGCCGATCTCATCGAGCATTACAGTTCCGGTGTCCGCCTGTTCGAACTTGCCAGGCTTGGAGGTATTCGCGCCCGTGAAGGCTCCTTTTTCATACCCGAAGAGTTCACTTTCCATCAGGTTTTCGGGCAACGCCGTGCAGTTGATCTTCACGAAGGGCCGGTCTTTCCTGGGCGAATGGTGGTGGATGGCTCTGGCGATCAGGTCCTTACCGACCCCACTCTCCCCGGCCAGCAGAACTGTGGCGCGCGACGGAGCGACGCGCATGATCGTGGCAAATATCTGCTGCATGGCCGTGCTGCGGCCCACGATGTTGTCCCAGTGGTACTTTCGGCCCAGTTCTTCCCGCAGGCGCCGGTTCTCATCTCGAAGGTGCCGAATCTCGAGGGCTTTGTTCACCACCGTGGTGAGATGATCCAGGGAAAACGGCTTCAGCAGGAAGTCCGCCGCACCAGCTTTCATGGCATCAACAGCATTTTCGACGGTGCCGAAGGCGGTCATTACGATCACGGGGACATGCGAATCCTGTCGGCGGATCAGTTGCAGCATTTCCAGACCTGTCATGCCGGGCAACTTCAGGTCCGTGAGGATGAGGTCTGCCCGGTCAATCAGCGGCAGGGCTTCTTCAGCCGAACCAGCTTTGACGGGGTCGAAACCGGAATCCAGTAACTGCAATTCCAGAATCCGGCGCAACTTCTCTTCGTCCTCTACGATCAGTACGCGTTTTTTCATTTGTCTTCGCCTTCCGCGCTTTTCAAGGGGAGGTATACCCGGAAGGTGCTTCCCTTTCCGGCCTCGCTCTCGACTGCTATTCGGCCGCCGTGTCCATCCACGATCTTTGAAACAATAGCCAGCCCCAGGCCCACGCCTTCCTGTTTTGAGGTTACAAACGGATTGAAAACCGTTTCCAGTTTCTCCGCCGGGATGCCACAACCCCGATCCACCACCGCAATTTCAGCTTCCTGTTGATGCACGCGCGTGACGACCGTGATGGGCGCACCTGGGGGGGAGGCCTGCGCTGCGTTCGACAACAGGTTGAGCAGGACTTGCTCCATCAAGGCGGGATCAAGCCGCAGTTGCGGCACTTCGGGAGAGAAGTTCCGAATGATCTCGACTCTCGCGTGATGCGCTGCCCGGTTGATAACCGTTGTTACGTCGGTGGCGGCCCGGACGGGTTCGAGGGGGCGTGCAAAATCGAGGAAGCGGGTCACCAGAATGTTGGTCCGGTCGACCTCCTCGCGGATGATCTCCGCCAATTCGCCGACGATGGCACTTTCCCCGGCGGCCCTCTTTACGAGGAGTTCCGCAGATCCCCGGATGCTTCCCAGCGGATTCCGCAGTTCGTGGGCCAGGCCGGCTGACAGTTGTCCCAGCGCAGCGAGGCGCTCCGAACGGCGCACCGCAGCCTCCGCATCCACGAGACTCTGGTTCGCCGCCGCCAGTTGCTCCGCGACAGTTCGGAACCGTGAGGATTCGCGGCGCACCACCTCGCCCAGCGCATTTACGAGGAAGGCGGCAATCGCCAGCAGCAGGCAGCGAATGGTCAGGACATGGATTGCCTCCGGATCCATCTTCCACTGGCTCCAGTCGATGTACAGGAGGAACGAAAGGTAGGCCCCGATGGCGACTACGGAGCCGAAGACTGTGCCGACGACGCCGGCATAGGTTGCTGTTGAAATAACCGG
Organism: Terriglobia bacterium; assembly: GCA_010084195.1. GTDB lineage: Bacteria > Acidobacteriota > Terriglobia > Bryobacterales > Bryobacteraceae > BOG-234. The sequence continues at coordinate 14,531 of RGPS01000039.1, read as the reverse complement.
TGACAAGAACAGCAGGTAGTAGACGCTGTTCACACCTTCGGAAATGCCGATGAGGAGGTAGACGGCAGACAACTGTAGTACCGCCAGCGTAGCCCGGCCAATTCGGGTCCGCAGCCATTCGGACTTGCCCTCCAGAAGGTGCATGACTCCCAGGATGCCGATCAGGGCCTTTTGTGAGGGGGTGTGTCCGAACCAAACCAGGGCTCCGAACAGACACGCCAGCATCACGTCCTGGATGCGCAAGCGCGACGGGAGGACTTCGGTTCTGGCGTATTCCGGCATCAGCTCAGTTTCCCGACTATTCGTACGGTCTGGTCCTGTAGATTTGCCAGCATTTCAGTCATGGATCGCCCCGTTTCCGGATCCCGTAACGACGGCTTCAGTTCCGCCAGCGGCGCGAGAACGAAGCGGCGCTCCCGGTATCGGGGGTGTGGAACCTGGAGCTCTTTTGTCTCGATAATCGCGTTGCCGTAGAGAAGGATATCGACATCAATAACCCGCGGCCCGTTCGTAATGGTTCGTCGCCGCCCCATTTCTCGTTCCACCCGCTGGGTCCGCTGCAGCAGTTGCTTCGGGAAGAGAGTGGTCTCCACTTCGGCGCAGAGATTCAGAAACCAGCCCTGCCGGGCGTAGCCAACTGGTTCAGTTTCATACAAACTTGACACCGTGATGAGACGCAGGTCCGGGGCTTCCAGTTTCCGAAGAGCCTCCCGAAGAGCCTCTTCCCTGTCTCCAAGGTTCGAACCCAGGCCAAGGTAAGCGAGCTTCACCGCGACTCCGGTCTCAAAACAGCTCCGGCTGCCTTTGCGCGCCGCCGAAGCGACGGGGGACTTCGAAGTAATCCCAACTGCGCTCGGTGGCTACGCGGCCGCGCGGAGATCGGTGCAGAAATCCGAGCTGGATCAGGTAGGGTTCGTAGACCTCTTCAATCGTCTCCGGCTCTTCGCCAATTGATGCGGCAATGGTGTTGACGCCAACCGGGCCACCGCCAAATTTCTCCAGAATGGAGCGCATGATCTTCTGGTCGATTTCGTCGAGGCCATAACGATCCACTTCCAGCAGATCCAGCGCCGTCTGTGCCACGTCCATCGTGATGTGGCCCCCGGCGCGGACCTGCGCATAATCCCGAACGCGGCGCAACAGACGATTGGCAATGCGAGGTGTTCCCCGTGCCCGGCGTGCCACTTCTTCGGCGGCGTCCGGATCAATAGAGGCATCCAGCAGACGTGCCGACCGATTCACAATCGTCGTCAGCTCGGCGGTGTCGTAGTGGTTCAGGCGCAACACCAGTCCGAACCGGCCTCGCAGGGGCGCACTGACCAGACCCTGCCGGGTGGTGGCACCGATGGCGGTGAATTTCTGCAGCGGAATCGAGTGAGTCCTGGCTCCAGGTCCGGTGCCGATCAGGATGTCGAGCTGGAAGTCCTCCAGCGCCGAATACAGCATTTCTTCCACATCGGGCAGCAGACGGTGGATTTCGTCGATGAAAAACACCTGTCGATAACGTATGCCACTCAGAATCCCGGAAAGATCGAGTTTCTTTTGCAGGACTGGTCCGGAAGTCTGGGAGAATGCGACTTCGAGCTCCTGGGCGATGATCTGGCCGAGGGTAGTCTTGCCCAGACCAGGGGGTCCGTACAGCAGGACATGGTCCATCGCCTCGCCGCGCTGTCTTGCCGCGTCAATCGCGATCTGCAGGTTTTCCTTTAGCCTGGTCTGACCGGTGAAATCGGCCAGCCGCTGGGGTCGAAGGCCGGTTTCGAAGATCCGGTCCTCATCGCTGCCAACTGCCGAAACCAGGCGGGAATTCGACGTGTCCGCCATTTAGCGCACCAGCTCCAGGGCTTTGCGGAACAGACCTTCAAAGCTCTCCACCGCACCGGTTGCGCGGGCTTTTCGCACCGCGACTTCTGCGGCAGGGCGGGCACATCCCAGGTTGAGCAGCGCGGACATGACGTCCCCTTCCAACTGCGAGAGTGACGGTTCCGGCAGGCCCCCGGAGTCATCACCGACCAGGGCCGGCAGTTTGTCGCGCAATTCCAGCACCATGCGCTCGGCTGTTTTCTTGCCGACGCCGGGGATGCGGACCAGGCGTTCCAGTTCGCCCCGCCGGATGGAGTTCACCAGATCTGCGGCTACTATGCCGCTCAGGATCTTGATCGCCAACGCAGGGCCAATGCCGCTTACACTGATGAGTTTCTCGAAGAGATTTTTCTCGTCCTGCGTCTGGAAACCATACAGCGCGAGCAGGTCCTCCCGGACATGCATGTGGATTCGGAGCAGGGCAACGGCACCCGTCTCAGGCAATTGGGAGAATGTGGAGACCGGGATGGTAACGTCGTACCCGACGCCTCCGACATCGACGATCGCCTGGTTCGGATGTTTCTCGATCAGGGTCCCTCGAAGCAGCGCAATCATGTGGTGGCGTATTAATTGTACATGGCCCGCCGCCGGTTTTTTGTCGATCAGATTCGAGAGGGAAGAGCTTTCATAGAGGGCGAGAACGCCCACCATCTGACACGTGTCCTCCGTGTCGAGGTTGGCCAGAAGTTCGAGGTCACCAATAACGAGCAGGTCTGGCTTGCCGAAATTGAGGTTGCGCGCAAGAACAGCGTCGAGTTCGTTTTGCTGGAGGAACTCCCTCACGGGCCCGAACTGCCTCCCGTGACGCTGTATCTGGCCCTCATCAAGTTTGAGCGTTTCGAGTGGGCTGTGGAGAAAGCTACGGAACTGGGAGTGGCCCGCATCGTGCCGGTAGAGGCGAGCCGTTCGGATCGCGGGCTGTTTGAGGGGGCGAAAAAAAGGGTGGAGAGGTGGCGCCGAATTACCCAGGAGGCCAGTGAACAATCGCGTCGCCTTCGCGCCCCTGTTGTGGATGATCCGGCCCGCTTCGCTACAGCTCTTGCCGATGTCTCCGGTTGCCGGGCGTGGCTCGATGAACGTCCAGGAGCGCGGCCGCTGCTGGAAGTGTGCGCCGCGAATACCTTGGCTCCGATCGCGTTGCTGATCGGCCCTGAGGGGGGCTGGACACCGCAGGAGCGAACGCAAATGGAAGACGCAGGGTGGTCTGCCGCCTCGCTCGGGCCCGCCATCCTTCGTGCCGAAACCGCCGTCTGCGCTGCGCTGGCAGTGGCAGTTCAGGCACAGGCTCCAGCCTGGCTGGCAGTTCAGGCTGGGCCGCTACAATCGAGTGAGTAGTGTTTCTCAACATCAGCGCCACGCCAACCGACATTGTTCAACTTCTGATTCTGCTGTTATCCCAGTGGCCCCTTTGCTGGTTTCTGGCCCGGGATCTCCGGCCGCGTGTCTCTCGTCAGGCGTGGGGAACCGTGGCGGTCCTGCTGGTTATCATGTGGATTGTTTGCGGCATTGCGTTCTTGCTGCAAATCTTCGCCTTCAGGACCCTCAGCGTCCCGGTTGTCCTTGCGCGGACCGTGACGATTGCGCTGGAGTTGACCTGGTCCACGCTCAGCGTCTGGGGCATCACGGTTTACGCGCTGTACAGACTCTTTGCGCGGCGCAGGGACGTACCCTTTTCCTCTGCCCGCAGAACGGCACTCCGCGTAACCGCCACCGTCGCTGCAGGGGCTCCTGTGGCGGCAATCGGTTTCGGTGGCATCCTTGAACGTACCCGCTTCCATGTGAAAGAGACGGATCTGCCGGTGCCCGGCCTGCACCCGGATCTCGCAGGGCTTCGAATCGTGCAAATCAGTGATTTGCATGTCAGCCCCTTTCTCAGCGTTCGCGACTGCGCCCGCGTTGTCGATATGGCTAATGAACTTCGGGCGGATCTGGCCGTCGTCACCGGGGATATCATCTCCTCAATTGGTGATCCCCTGGAAGCTTCGATCCATGAATTGGCGCGTCTGCGGGCTACTGCCGGAATCCTGGGGTGCCACGGGAACCATGAGATCTACGCGCGGTGCCAGAACCGGGCCACCCGGCTTGGCCGCGAGAACGGGATCGAGTTTCTCCGCGGCCAGTCGAGACAGCTTCGTTTCGGGAGCGGCGTACTCAACGTCACCGGCGTGGACTTTCAACGGTCCAACGCAAAGCCGGACTATCTGAGTGGCATGGAAGCCGAGGTCGTGACGGGGGCTACCAACCTCCTGCTTTCGCACTCTCCCGATGTCTTCCCGGTTGCCGTGAGCAAAGGCTTCCACACCATGCTGGCCGGCCATACTCACGGGGGCCAGGTGACGGTAGAGATTCTGAATCAGACTCTCAATACGGCCCGGGTTTTCACGCCCTTCGTAGCGGGTCTGTATCGCATCGAGGGCCGGAGTTGCTACGTGACTGCCGGCATTGGCACTATCGGGGTGCCGGTGCGCCTGGGTGCCCCTCCCGAGATCAGCTTGCTCCGCCTGCGTCCCGCCTGAACGTAAACGTTTACACAGAAGCTTCTCCGTAATCGTTCACTGCGCGATAATCCAGATATGTTCTGCACGTCGTGCGGTACCCGACTTGACGCTTCCGCCCGCTTCTGCATTTCCTGCGGTCAGGCGACCGTTAGCGGCCCGGCTCCGGTGTCGTCACCTTCATCAGCGCCGCCCCGCAAGTTGCGACGGGTGCCTGGCAACAAGAAGGTCGCAGGTGTCTGTGCCGGCTTTGCTGAGTACTTTGAGATGGATTTGACTCTGATGCGACTCATCTGGGTGGGGCTGCTTCTTGTTCCGCCGCACATCGGTCTGATTGGGTATGTCATTGCGTGGGTTGTACTTCCGAAGGCGTAATACTTTCGGGAGAACAGGGACGCCCCACCAGCTGGTTCAGGCCTTACTTCCGGTCAAGCCGAACCACGGTTTCCATGTGACCGGTCTGGGGAAACAGATCGACCATCGTTATCCTGGAGAGGTCGTACCCGGTCGTCAGCGCGGCGAGGTCTCGGGCCAGGGTCGCCGGGTCGCAGGCCACCAGCACGATGGTGGGCGGACGGAGGCTGAGCAGCCTGGCTACGGCCTGTTTACCGAGTCCCTGGCGGGGTGGATCCGCCAAAACGAAATCGGGCGGTACTGAAGCACTTTCGAGAAAGCTGTCTGTATCTTGTTCTTTTGCGGTGACTTGCACGTTGGCACGGGCCGTGTTTTCTTGCAGGTCCCGAATTGCCGAGCGACCGGACTCAACCGCGACAACGTGTTCAAATCGCCTTGCCAGCGGAATGGAAAACAACCCCACTCCGGAGTAAAGGTCCCAGGCTGTCCCGCCGTGGCTGTCGCCCGTGACCAGCTCTACAAGCTGGTCCAGCAGGAATCGGTTGACCTGAAAGAACGATTTGCCGCTGATCTGGAAGATGTCGGTGCGCACGGTGTAGTTCAGCGCCCCATCCACGGTGCCGGGGAGTTCTTCAGTCAGCCACTCAAAAAAATGCCGTGCCAGGGGCTTGTCGCTCTCCAGCACATTCCATTGCAGTTCTTCTTCGTTGGTAAAGACTTCCAGGGAGCGGAGGAAGCCGGGCCAGCGTCGGTCCCCTGTCATCTCGCGCAATTTCCGAAGTGCCTCGTTGATCGCCGGCGACCCTATCGGACACTCCGTGGCGGCCACGAGGCGGTGTGACCCCATCGCCCGATACCCGACCACGTCGCCTTCTATGTGGAACTGTACGCGGTTTCGGTAGCCCCACGGTTCCGCTGCCAGGATCTCAATTCGTTCCGGCTCCAGCACAATTCTGCCAACCCGTTGCAATGTCTCGGCCAAAATGCTTCGTTTGGCTTCCAGTTGAGCCGCGTAGCCCATGTGCTGATACTGGCAGCCGCCGCATTTTGTAAACACAGCGCACGCCGGTTTCACTCGGTTCGGCGAGGGGATGAGAATGTCGGCAAGGCGAGCCCGTACCGCACCTTTGCGCGACGGCAATCGCTCTGCCCGGATGGTTTCTCCAGCGAGGACGAAGGGGGTGAAAATAACCTCCCCATCTACCCGGGCCAAGCCTTCTCCGCCGTATACGAGCTTTTCGATTGTCAGGTCCATGGAATGGTTTCTTCAATTATGACGACCGTGCATCGATGACGACCGGGCATCCCCGGCGGGACGCGATGCGCGTTCATGTGCTACGTTCGGCAGTGATGCGCGCCTACTTCGCCAGTCAACTCGCCGGCCTGCTCGGCCTTCCCGTCCGGGGGCCGGAGGCTCCTGGTATCTGCGGGGCAGCCTCGCTGGCGGAGGCAACCGCGGGCGATATTTCTTTTGTTGGCACCCCCAAATTTTTCGCGGTTGCTGCGGCCTCGCAAGCCGGCTGCCTGATCGCCCTGCCTGCCTACGAGCCTTCCCCCGGGCAGGCCGTGATTGTATCCCCTCAGCCACGGGCACACTATGCGCAGGTGCTCGGCATACTTTTTCCTCCTCCGGTTCCAAGTCCGGGTATACATCCCACCGCTATCGTTTCTCCTGATGCCCATGTTGATCCGACAGCCGAAGTCGGTTCGTGGGTCACCATTGGCCCGGAATCGTCCATCGGGCCCGGTGTACGAATCGGCCCAGGATGTTCGGTTGGCGGGGGTGTCGTAATAGGTGCCTGTTCTGTTCTGCACCCCCGAGTCACCATCTACGAGCGTGTGACACTCGGATGCCGGGTGATTCTGCACGCCGGCGCGGTCATTGGTGCCGATGGCTTCGGTTTCGAAATGGCTGGCGGACGGTATCAAAAAGTACCGCAGGTGGGCCGGGTGGATATCGGTGACGATGTCGAAATTGGTGCCAACACGTGCGTGGATCGGGCGGCGCTGGGCGTTACCGTCATTGGCGAGGGCTCCAAGCTCGACAACGGCGTCCATATCGCCCACAACTGCCAGATCGGAAAGCATGTCGTGATCGCAGCCCAGACAGGCCTGGCGGGAGGGGTCACCATCGGGGACTACGCCATTATTGGCGGCCAGGTGGGGATGGGCGACAAAGCCCGGGTGGAAGCGCGCGCCATCGTTGGTTCCGGCGCGGGTATTTTGACATCGAAAATTGTTCGTGCCGGAGAGCCGGTCTGGGGCACGCCAGCCAGACCTCTGCGCCAGTATCTGCGCCAGCTGGCAACCCTCTCGCGCCTGGCGGTGCGAGGGACTCCCGGCAGCCGATCAGGCAGAAATTCAGGCGGCGACGAGGTTTGATCCTCGCGGTGGGGGGGCATTCGCGCAATATTGGCAAGACCTCCGTTCTGTGCGGCATTATTGCCGGTCTGCCCGATCTTGAGTGGACAGCTGTCAAGATGACGCAGTACGGCCACCAATTCTGCTCCCGTGACGAGCCCTGCCAGTGTTTCAACCCCGCTCAGCCCGTTGCCGTTTCCGAGCAACTGTTGCCCGAATCCGAAACGGATTCCGGACGCTATCTGAGGGCGGGTGCACGCCGGTCGTTCTGGCTTAGAACTCCGGTAGGCCGTTTGGCCGAGGCAATGCCGGGCTTTCGGGAGATCGCGGCAACGTCCGCCAACCTGATAGTCGAATCGAATTCGCTCCTGGGGCTGTTTCGTCCCGATCTTTACGTGTTTGTGGCGGATGGTGCGGTCGCCGATTTCAAGGCATCCTCGCTCCGGTTTCTGGATCGGGCCTCGATTATTGTGCCTACCTCGACGGCAGCCCTGGGGTGGGCGACGGTGCCCCAGGCGTTGCTGGAAGCAAAAAAGATCGAACCGGCGCTCGCCCCGCACTATACGAGTCCAGCCCTTTGCACGCGGATTCGAGCTGAGTACCTAAAGCTTCTTGCCGGATCTGCCGATCAATCCAGCGGATGACGGCTGAACTACTTGAACGGCCTGTGGTTGCGGCGGAGGCGAATATCGATCCGCGTGCTGGTAAGTACCTGACCTTCCGGCTGGGCCGCGAAGAGTTTGGCATTCCGGTACTGTTCGTGAGAGAAATCATGGGAGTGCAGGACATTACCGGGGTTCCCGGAATGCCTGCGCATCTCAAGGGGGTCATCAATCTCCGGGGAAAGATCATTCCAGTGGTTGATCCGCGAGTGAAGTTTGCCTTCCCGGAGGCACCCTTCACGCAGACCACCTGCATTGTTGTGGTTCAGGTGATGCAGGAGGGACAAAACGCTCTGATTGGTTTAATCGTGGAAGGTGTTTGCGAAGTTCTGACTTTCGGTACGGCGGATATCGAGGATGCTCCTGGATTTGGAGAAGATGTGGATACCCCGTTTGTGCTGGGGATCGCCAAGTACAAGGGCACGGTCAAGATCCTGCTCAGGATCGAAGAGGTTCTGACCCTGCAGGAACTGCGGGGTATCCAAAGTCTGGTCCAGTAGAGTCTGGTCCAGTAGAGTCTGGTCCAGTAGAGTCTGGTCCAGTAGCGTCTGGTCGAGTAACGCGCCGTCGACAGCCCCGGAGGCTTGCCGATTGTCGGGCCTGTAGTGGGGCCTGGGGCAAACGCTCCGGAAAAACATGTGCTTTGGGCCCACACGGGATGGCCGGTTAATTTTTGGCGATGAACTGCCCTACTTTGGGCTGGCCAGACGATACGTTTCGGTGGCGGCGATGTCACTCCACCGGGGAGGTTTCACATCGCTGGCCAGCTTCAGAATACCTGCAGCCACGGCACGATCAGCCACGGCCATGTTCTCGTAGTCGAGCTTCTGCCACTCATCACCCGGAGCGTGATACTCGGGGTATTCGTAGGCAACTACCAGAGTGTGGGCGACAACTCCGGCAAGGGCGAAGGCATAGTTGTCACTGCGAGCAAAAAAGGCATCAGCGTTGTCCTTCCTGAACACAGCCACGTGCTGCCCCTTGGCGGCTTCGGTCATGGTGTCAGGCAAATCTGAGTAACTGGGCCCGGTGAAGGATATTTCCCGGATACGAGGGCCCTCCTTATCGTCGGTTCGCCCCATTTGTTCCAGGTTCACTTCGGCCACCGTCCTGCTGAGTGGAAACAGGGGGTGCCGGGTGTAATAGTAGGCCCCCAACAGCCCTTTTTCTTCTCCGAAGAGAGCCAGAAAAAGAACGCTTCTTTTGGGTCGCTCCGGCAGCGCGGCCAGCGCGTGGGCGATTTCCACCACTGACGCCGTGCCACTTGCATTATCGTTGGCACCGTTAAAGATGTGATCGTCCCCGGTGCCTCTGGTTCCGACGTGATCATAGTGCGCGGTGAGCATCACGAACTGCTCCCGCAGGTCCGGATCGGCCCCCCGCAGCACGCCCCCCACGTTCCGCAGCTTCACTACCTCTATCCCGGGTGCCTCCACATGTATGGCCAAGCGCAGGGCTTGTCCTGTCGCGATGACCTCAAGGATCTCTTCATTCCCGACCCGGACCACGGGGGCCAGGCCACTGTCGAGATCTTCCAGATAGGACGGCGCAGTGCGACCTTTCCTGCGGGAAACCAGCAGGATCAGGCGTGGATGCCCTGCCTGCAATCTCTTGAGGCCCGCCTCGGTTCCAAAAACGGTCGCTGGCCCGGCTACTATCCTTCCGCCGAGATAGGGGAGCTCACCCTTTTCGGGTAAGCTGATGACCGGAGAATCCTCCACATCCACAGCGGAAAGCGCCCGCACCGAGGTAATTTCGGTCTCGAGCTGAATCTGTTTCTCCCCTGCGACCAGTCTTGCGGCCAGCTTATCCATGGTGGGCGTTATCTGACCAAAACGGGCTTCCTGGAAGAAACTGCCACCGGGTCCGATTGGCTCCAGTCCGGCCTTTCGAAACTGTTCGGCCAGATACTCCGCTGCCTTGTCGAGCCCGGGCGAGGGTGTAGCCCGCCCTTCCATTTCATCTGAGGCGAGAAACGAAACCTTTTCACGCAGGCTCTCGGCCGAGATTTTGGCCAAACCGGTTGCTGCGGGTACCTGCGGCTGCGCCGGGACGGAGGAGGCAAGTGCGAGGCCGACAAGGAAAACCCGCCACGCCCCCCGGCCCGAAGACCTCACAGGAGAGCCTGCGCCGTTTCTTTGGCCTTGTCGAAGAGGAAGCCGATCTCACTGCCGCATCCCAGAAACTTCATCCCGCGCTCTTTCCAGAAGTTGGCCAGACCGACGGTTCTTGTTTGTGTGCCTGGTGCCACGCCGTATTTTTCGCAGGTTTCGCGAATCTTATCCATCGCGTCCACCATGGTCGGGTGCTGGAAATCGCCCGGTACGCCCATCGAGATCGACAAATCGGCAGGCCCGATCATCACGGCGTCAATGCCGGAGACCGACAGGATTTCGTCCCGGGCCTCCACGGCACGCTTGCTCTCGATTTGCAGCACCGTGAGGGTATTGCTATTCACGTGCTCAATGATTTCTGTGAAAGAGTGCGACTCGTACTCTACATGGGGCGGCATCAGGCCATAACCGCGGGTCCCTGTCGGGGGGAACTTCGTCCAGCTGAGCGCAGTTTCCAGCAGCTTCGGGTCCTCCATACGGGGGAAGATGATCCCTTGTGCACCACAATCCAGAGCCCGGGCCACGAGGGAATATTGCAGGTCCGCAACCCTTACGATGGGCGACAAGCCCGCCATGGAGGACACACGACAGATATCGTTTATTGTCTCCAGGTCAAAGTTTCCATGTTCGCCATCAATGAAGGCCCAGTGAAAGCCGGCGGCGGCGAGGAGTTTGGGGATCTCTGTGGAGCGGAGCTGACCAAAATTGAGGCCAAGCTGCAATTTGCCGGCTTTCAGAGCCTGGCGGACGGTATTAACGCGCATACGGTCCACAATACCGCGCCCCAACCTGTTGTTCTTAGTGACCCTTTTCGGAGTGCCCCAACAGCTTTTCCGGTGCGACGCTGTCCCGCACTCGCCTCTTGAGTTCCTTGATCTCCGGGAAGCCGGATTCGGCGGCTCTGGACCACAGCACGGAGCCTCCGGTCCGAACCTCAAACACCCCGCCCGTCCCCGGAATCAAAGCCACCTCTGCGAGGTCATCCTGGAACGTGGTCAACAACTCCTGCGCCATCCATGCGGCCCGCATCAGCCAGCGGCACTGGGTGCAGTATTCGATTTCGATTCTTGCCTTCATCCTGAACCCGACCTGCCCTTAGAAGGGCTTGTACCGAAGGTAGTTCTTCGGATTTTCCCGAAAGTCTTTCATCATCGCGGTCAGGTCGTGCAGCGATCCCGTAAGCGCCTCGTACACCTGAGGATTTCGCAGCAGGTCAGGGCCCGCGCCTGGCCCGACCGTCAGCGAACCCAGCAGTTCGTTGGTGGCTCGAACCAGGGCCAGCACCTTCCGATGCGCCTCGTTGTCGGTCAGGATCTTGCCTGCTGCCCCTTTGCCCTGGTTGATCCCGGCCAGCGTCTGGTGAAGCTCGCGAAGCTGACGCACGAAGGTCTCGTATTGTTCGTCGCTGGCAAAAAGATGTCCGGCAACGCCTTCCCCGCTTTGAATCTCACCCAGCGTCCGATCGAGCCTGGTGATGGGGAGCCGAATTCGGTTGTACAACTCATCGGTAAACAGGGCCTGCCCCAACGGACTGTTCTCTGCCGTCAGCGAGTGCAGGGAGCGTTCGAACGTGGTGATTTGACCAAGGATCTGGGTGTATTCGGCGTCGTCGAGAATGAACCGACCGACCGGCGTCGTGGGCGAGGATACGTCTGCCACCACCTTATCGATTTCCTTCAGCCTGTCCTCGAACGCCCGAACCAGGTTTGCCCGGTCCTCCGCCTGCTTCAGGGGTTCGCTGGCCAGCGTGGCATTGTCGGGCACAATCGCCTGACTCCTGCCTTCCTTGATGGAAACGAAGGCTGGCCCGACAAGCGTATCAGTCGAAATGCTGGTGATGGAGTCGGCCGGGATCATGGCCAGATATTCGGTGCCGACCCTCAGATCGACCCGAATGGCTCGTTGCGGATCCAGCAGCCCGGATAGTTCCACGCGGGACACGGTTCCCACATGCAGGCCACTGACCCGGACTTCAGAAGCTGTCGTGAGGCCAGTTGCGTCCGGCAAGTAGGTGTACAGCGTTGTTCTCTTGACGGAAATGCCCTTGCTGAGCCCGGAAAGGAGCAGGACCACAGTCACGGCAATCGCAAAGGCGGAGACGAGAACGGCCATCACTCGCAGGGTCGCCCGGCGGCCTGGTTTGATTTCGAGTTGGATGGAGTCGGGCATGGGTGCGGTTATTGCTTTGAACGGCGGAAAATAATCCGGTGCCTGCCGACAGTGTACCAACGCCGGAAAATGCTAGACTACGCAGACAACGCCCGAGATACAAAGAAATGAAAGCTCTCCTCGAAGTCTTCTATCAGCCCGGCACTCTCTTCGAGAGCCTTCCGGAACGCCGCAGTGCCTGGGTGGCTCCTCTGCTGGCCTCTATCGTGGTGATGACATTGCTGACCGTTCTCACCGTCAACCTGATTGGCATGCGTGAAATTATGCAGCAACGCCTCGCCACCTCCGGGCTGAACCCGGAGCAGATCCAGCAGGCACTTGCGAACGCAGATAAACCGGCCCAGGTCTACGTCAGCTATGCAGCGGCGGCTATCGTGGCCCCGGTTACGCTTCTCGTCATTGCCGGGGCGCTCACCGCATTCGGCATGATGACCAGCCGGGCACCGAAATTTGGCGCCATGTTCGCCATGGTTGCGCTGGCCTTCTTTCCCTATTGGCTGGTGACTGGTGCCATGAGTGCGGTCATCATCCTTGCCACCCCCGACAGGTCTACGCTGGACATCAGTAATATCATCGCTACGAATGCGGCCGCATACATGGATCGCAACACGGTTTCGAAGGGTATGTACAGCCTTTATGGGTCACTGGACGCCCTAAGCTTCGCGCTGATCTGGTTGCTCGGGTTTGGATTTTCCAAACTGACGAAAGCCGGCATGTTCTTCGGTCTGGCTGCCGTCGGCACGCTGTGGGCCTTCTATGTGCTGATGAAGATGGGGGCAAGCTTGGTGTTTTAGGCTTCCCCCGCAGCGCAACATCTGGTGGCACCGGAACCACCGGGGCACTATATGGCCATTGACATCCCGCAAAGGTGAATTTACACTGAAGGCTGAGGATCGTGCTATGTCGCTCCGGCTGTACCGGATGAGTCATCGTCGAAAGCCTGTGGTGGCCCCGTTGGCCGCCACCGTGGCTTGTGAGGTGCGCCTTCTCAAGTAGTTCCCTCACGAGAACCGCAGTTTCCACCTTCCGCGCCATCCCTCACGCCTTTTTTTCATTTTTTTTCCCGGCTGACTGCCGTCTCTGTCATGTCGCACTCGACCGCTGGACCCGAGTCCCGGTCTGTCCTTCCTGTCTCGCCGCTCCTGAACCGCTGGAAGCTGAATACTTCTGTGGTTTGTGCAGGACTCCTTTCCTGAACCCTCATCCGCTGGACGAACACGGAGTTTGCCGGGCCTGCCGCTCCGGAATTCCAGGTTTTGACCGGGCCTCCAGCTTCGGTTTCTACGAAGGACCCTTGCGAGGCCTCATACACCTGTTCAAATACGCCGGTATGAAGCCGCTGGCCCGGCCTTTGGCTGATTTTCTGCTGAGGGCGTTGTCTGTGGATGAGGCGTATGACGTTGTCGTGCCTGTTCCTCTGCACTGGAAAAAGAAGTGGCAGCGCGGCTTCAATCAGGCTGAAGTCCTGGCGCGGCACGTGTCGCGGAAGCGGAATTTGCCGCTGGTGCAGGCGCTCAGGCGTCGAAAAGCGACCGAGGCCCAGGCAACCCAGTCCGTAGCCGGCAGGCGCCGGAACGTGGCAGGTGCTTTTACCTCCATGCCTGGCCTGGCTCTTGCAGGAAAACGAGTTTTGTTAATTGACGACGTAATGACGACCGGAGCGACGGCGTCCGCATGTGCTGCGGCCCTGAAGCGTGGCGGAGCAAAATCCGTATCATTGCTGACTCTGGCGCGGGTGGACAGGCGACACGCAGCGGACTAAATACTTTCTCAAATAAATAAATAAAGGCAAGAGGGAACGAATGCTGTCATCAACAGGACTCCATAAGCCCGTACTCGTGTTAAACGCGAGCTACGAACCCATCAACGTTTGCGCGGCTCGACGCGCCCTCGTACTTGTATTTAAGGGCATTGCTGCGGCTGAAGAAGTGACGGGCAGTTCCGTTCACTCCGCCCGCCGCTCCCTTCGTGTGCCGTCGGTAATCCGATTGCTGGAGTACCGACGGATCCCGTGCCAGACCCGCGCTCTTTCCCGGAAGAATATCCTGATGCGGGATCGCTACACCTGTCAGTACTGTCTGAAGGTCCTGGCGGCTGGGGAACTGACCCTGGACCACGTCATTCCCCGTTCCCGTGCCGGCGATTCGGGCTGGGAAAATCTGGTGGCGTGCTGCCACCACTGCAACAATCGCAAGGGCTGTCGGACGCCTGAGGAAGCGGGCATGAAGCTGTTACGCCAGCCTCGACCATTCAGTCTCCATACCAGTCGCCACATCATGCGGTTACTGGGCAAGAGCGATGAACAGTGGCGTAAGTACCTGTTTTATTAACCGACCACTCCGGTACCTGCACCCGGCATTCGGAACCCGCCTCTATAAGTAAGAATTCTGCATGTGTGGAACTTCCCGGGGCTCCACAACATATAGGGATTATTAGGGCTATTGCCCCGGAGACACTTTGACCTTGCCCGCAGAAAACGTATCCCTTAGCTGAGAATCAGCAAAGGGAGAAAG
>RGPS01000380.1 GCA_010084195.1 Terriglobia bacterium | reverse complement strand
CGTGTTTTATTTTTGGTGCAGACGCACCCTGGCCATCGACCGTGGGCAGTACGTGTAATTCGGCGCGTTTGGGCTTGTTTCTCAGTATCCGTCAGACCAAACCCTATAAGCCTGAGGAGCGACTGGCGGCCCAACGTCGGGGAGTAATCAGCCTGACTTCACTGCGCAGTTTGTGATTGAGTCCGGGCAGAACTTCCGCGAGGTACTGTTTCACCGGCAGCCCCAGTCTGCGGCAGGACTCGACGACCGAAAGCATGGCAGCCACCTTCGCGCCCGCCGCTTCACTACCCACATGCAGCCAGTTCTTCCGGCCCAGTGCTACCGGTCTCATCGAATTCTCGGCCATATTGTTGGAGATTTCCACCTCTCCGTATTCCAGGCAGCGGTTCAGCCTGGTCCACTGATTCAGTAAATAGGTCGCCCCCTTGCGCACCGCGCTTTGCGGCAGCTCCCGTTTGGCTAACATCAGGCAGTCGTTGTGGATTTGCAACGCCACTGCGCCCGACCGTTCACGCCTCAACACCAGCCGCGCTTCCGACGTCAGCCCGCTTGCCCGCGCCTCCGCCTCAATACGAAACAGCGCGTCCATTGAGGCCACCATGCGCACTGCGTTTACGTCGCGCGGATTTAGTTTCACCGCGTCCACGAACTTCCGCCGCGCATGCGCCCAGCAGCCAACATGCAGCAGCTTCGGCCCGCCGATTTCGTCATACGCCTTATAGCCGTCGCTCTGCAGTATCCCTTCCCATCGCCCCAGAAACTTTCGCGGGCCATCTCGGTCCCGGCCCATCCGAAAGTCGAATACTGTTTCTCCTCCCGGCCTGCCATACTGCCATAACCAGGCTTCGTGATTCGAGCCCCGCTTATCGTGAGTCTGCACACCAACCGTGGTTTCATCCGCCTGCAGGTAAGTACCCTCCAGTAAGTCCCGCCTCATCGACTCGACCACCGGAATCAGCAGTTCCCCAACACGCATCACCCAGCCATCCAGCGTTGCCCGGCTGATCTCCAGTCCGGCTTCACGTTCCAGCATCGCTGCCTGCCGATACAACGGCAGATGATCGCAATACTTGGCCACCACCGTGTCAATCACGATTCGGTCACTGGCCAGACCCTTCTCCACTATCCTCGGTTCCACCGGAGCCGCCACTACCGTGCCCTGTTCACAGCGGCGACAGGCGCGCTTCTCGCGCCGCGTCACGCGCACGAAGTATGCTGCAGGCTCCACGTCCAGCATCTCGCTTTCATCGTGCCCAATCACTGCCGTCTCCGCGCCGCACGCCGGGCATTGGCATAATTCCGGCGGACACGCGATGGTTTCGGTCACACGCCGCAGAGAGGCGGAGAACTTCTGGCGGCCCGGGTGCGCTTTCGCCTTCGGTTTGTCCTGCACAGTGTCCGGGCCGGGGGCCGGAGCGGGAAACGGGCTTCGCCCAGCTTCGGCTTCCACTTCATCGACCGTCACCAGAGGTTCAAACTGCAGCAGTTCCAGTTGCAGATCACTCAGCTTCTCGCTGTGCGGCCCCATGCGGCGAATGCGTTCCTGGCGGAGTTGTTCCTCCAGTACCCGGATCTTCATCAGCGCCCAGTTCAGTTCCCGCTCCAGGTTCAGGATGCGGGCTTCCGGGGTCTTGATCTGTTGGCTTTTTGTGCGCAAGTGGAGTAAACCCAGGATACCCGAAAGCGACCTCTCCTGACCAGGGCATTTCCAACCTTTTACAGATTATTTTTTGGCCCGGTTTATCCGCCATCGACGGCCTGACGAAACCAGTTCCGGCGGGGCTTTGCCAAAGTCAGATCGAGGCCGTTCAGCAGCATCGAAAGCTCTTCGGGACGCAACCGGACACTGCGCGCTTCCGGGCTGGCTTTCGGCCAGTGAAACCGGCCACGCTCCAGACGCTTTGCGCAGACCCAGAGTCCGCTGCCATCCCAGATCAGGGCCTTCAGCCGGGTGTGACTCTGGTTGGCGAACAGGTACAGATGTCCGCTTAGCGGATCCAGCAGCAGATGGTCGCGCACCAGGCCGTACAGGCCTTCAAAGCCCTTGCGCATGTCGATTGCCTCCACGGCTACAAATATCTTTGTGGCGGGCCCTGGTCCAAACATCGCCTTTACGCCCTACGCCTGCTCGACGGTACGCAGCAAGTGCGCCAGTTCGCCTTCGGTGAATTCCTGCCGGAATTCGATGCGCCGACCGTTAGCCAGAACTACTGCGATTCTGTCGCGGATCACCGGACCGTCATCCGCTGTTATGCTCACGGCAAGCAGTCGAACCGAACCGGCCTTCTGCTTGCGCTCCCGGTATCGGTAGTAATCCAAAGTGGTCAGTGCCATCCCATGACGTTCGCAAAACGCCCGCCTTGACAGTCCACTGCCTTCGAACTGACTCGCCACCGCCGCCTTCCCGCTATCTCCTCTTCTCGCCATGCCCTATTCTCACGGCTGGCGCGGGGCCGTTCAATAGGGTTTGGTCTGACGCATACGATCCAGTTGGTGTTGTCTTCACTGGAGTTCCCGGCGCAAGAGCGATTGTTCTTGGATTCAGAATCCA
>RGPS01000379.1 GCA_010084195.1 Terriglobia bacterium | reverse complement strand
GCCTCTCCGGGCCAGGACGTAGTTAAATGGGGTCGGCCTACATACGGCCTACCAATGTCGTACGTGGCGACGAGACCACCGCCGGGCGATATGCCATCGCCCGGTACGGTGGCCCCACTACGGTACTCACGACTACCCGCACGTTGGGTACGACGGTTTCGCACGTCCTCCGCAACAACCCGCGCCGGGTGGCGTACCGGATTTTCAATAGGTCCGCTAACAGCGTGGACCTGTCGTTTACGTCGGATGTCACGTCTGGTACGGGGATCCCGCTTGCAGCATCAACCGGCGTTGCGGAAGCTGATGTCGAGGTGGAAGGGGAACTGGTGATACAGGAAGTACACGGGATTGCATCCGCTGCGTCCAGCAGTGTCCTGGTGATAGAGGTAATACGGGTGTGAGAGTTTCCAGCTACGCCGTGGCGCGGCCCATTTATTACGACCGCAATAGTGCAACGAAGGGCAAAACGTACCAGGCATCCGCCGTTGCGCCACATACCACAACTACGCGCTGGACGTATACCGTGCCTACCGGCAAGGCCGCTTATGTCGAAGCCCTGAACGCGATGATCTACCGTGACGTTGCACCTACGGTGGTAAGCCTTGCCCAGGTCATCATCTATATCGTGAGTTCGGATGCGGTCACGAGTACGGTTCTCCAGGTCCGCACGTATACGTCCGCGACGTATACGTTCTTCTACGGGTCCCAGTCGAATATTGCATTGCTCAAAGCCGGGGACCAAATCTACGCAAATACGTTCGACAACAGTACCGGCGGTAGCGTCACGTATACCGTTGACCTGAAACTGACCGAGTTTGACGCCTAGGAGCATGGCATGATCATTCGCGTTGCCGTCATCGGAACCGGTGCCGAACGTGATCCCGTCCGGGTGGACTTGCCGAACTATGGCGAGCTTACCGCGGACCCGGTTACGGGCCGGGCATTCGTTGACGTGCCTAACCTGGACGTGCCCGACGGTGTGGCAGCATTCGTCAGGGCCAATCCGGTGACCGACCTGGTCTCCCCACTGCCGGGCGAGTTTCCCCCCTCACTCGCCCGGCAGTGGGCCGAACATCTGGCCCGGCGGTACGACCTGGGCACCGCCAAGTGGCACCCAGTGGTGGCCTGATGGACGACCTGGAGACCTTGATCATCGCCGAAGGGTCAGAGTGGGAGGTGACCGTCTACGACGTGCGGCACCACGCCCAGTGGGCACAGGAGTCGTTTCGTCGTAATCCTGGCCCTAGCCAGGGCATATATTGGCACCATACCGTCTCTAGGTGCGATGCCTCAGATGTTGAGGAGCAGTACCAGTGGCTCCTTCAGCATCGGTCGGAGGGCCCATACGGTCTCCCGTACAACTTCATCGTGTTTCCGGCCGTGCCTCACACGGTCTGGTACCTGAACGACGTCGATAAGGCATGGCCGCACACTTACGGCCACAACGACGCTACGGCCGTATGTGCCGTCGGAAACTGGGACACGAACACTCCACCGGCCAGCCTGGCCGAACGAATGTGGCATGTCAGCCATGCCCTCATGGTCATGTGGGGCCACGAGATCGAGGTCTACGGTCACCGTGACACATTCGCCACCGCATGCCCGGGCCGCTTCCTCTATGCCGAACTACAGGCATTGAAGCATGGCACGGCCTGACGACACGCCGAAGGTTCCAACGGCGAAGGATCAGGAGCAGATAGTCCAGGCCCAACGGGTCAGCCTTGGGGAGGGCGAAGTTGCCGGGCCGCCACCGGCACCACCTACGGAGTTCATCGGCCCTCCTCCGCCACCGATAACCACGATACCTGAGGGGCCGTCGGGTGCCCCGATTGTCACCATACCTGGTGGCCCGGTCATATCCATTCCTTCCTTCCCATCGGCACCGGCACCGTCGCCGGAGATACCGATCCTCCCGGTATCTCCGCTGCCCCCAACGGTGACGGTGCCGACTGGACAACCATCGCCCGAACCGACTCCGGCCCCGGCTCCACAACCGGTACCGGTACCGGAGACCGTCCCGACACCGTCGCCACCTCCGGCCCCGGCCCCGGCACCAGCCCCGACCGTCGATCTCTCGCCCATACTGGCGGCCATCGAGAGTCTCCGGGGCGACATATCGGCCGTGTCATCAAGGCTAGACCGATTGGTTGCCAACCCACCATGGGCCACACCGTCACAGATACCGCAGTTGGCTACCTCTTATACGGACACTCCGGAGTACCGGGATCAGCAATCACAGATCGCCAGGGCCCGGGCCAGTGCCGATTCGGCCAACTCTGCCGCACTGGCTGCCGCCACCATCGCCCGTAATGCCCAACTGGACGCTAGCCGATTGCAACGGGTCATAGAATCGATATCGGCTAGCCCGAATCTCGTACCGGTGCCACCCAGTACCGCGGAGATCGTGCCGGTAGTGGAGTCGGTCATTGCCGGTCTGGGAGACCTCAAGGGTGACCGGGGAGACCGGGGCGAACCGGGCATTCAGGGCCCACCCGGGCCGCCGGGGCCGTCACTCCCACCCGAACAGGTAAAAGATGCCATCGCCGCGTTACTCCCGTCTATTCAGATTCCGCCCGGCCC
>RGPS01000378.1 GCA_010084195.1 Terriglobia bacterium | reverse complement strand
TGCGATGAGCGCCGCCAGAGCGTTGAGATCAACGTTTTGGGCACGGGGTCTTCCATCATTGGCGGGTCGCTGAAGACGGAAATTACTCGTGCGGAAGCTCTGGAGCTGGCGCTGGAGGGTTTTCTCCCACTGACGCCTCGTGGTGAGAAGCCGAAGGAAGAAAAGCGGAGTCTGTTCCGGGAGTTGGGTTTGCCTTATGTGGCCGACCCCGCTATCAGTCGGCATTTGGCTGCGTTTCTGGAGAGTGCAGGGCAGGTTCCGGATGCCATTCTCTTTAATGGTGGGTTCTTCATTCCGGAGATTCTGCGCACGCGTGTGGCGGATCTGCTGGAGCACTGGTACGGCAAGCGACCGGAGATTTTCGAGAACCGGGATCTGGATCTGGCGGTAGCCACCGGGGCGGCGTATTACTCGTATGCGCGGTCGACGGGATCGGGGATTTTGGTGCGGGGTGGGTTGCCCCGGTCGTATTACATCGGGATTGGCGAGACTTCGGGCGTTTGCCTGGTCCCCCGGGGTGCTGAGGAAGGCGATGTTGTGGAGGTGGATCGCGAGGATTTGCAACTGGTGGCGAATAAGCCGGTCGCGTTCCGGCTGTTGAGTTCGCTGACTCGGACGGATGATGTTCCGGGGCAGGTGATCGAATTCCCGGAGGGCGAGGACCTCCACCAGCATGCTCCGCTGGAGGCTGTGATCCGGTTTGGGAAGGGTGGGGAGCGGCTGGTTCCGGTGAAACTGGGGGCTCGGTTGACGGAGATTGGCACGCTGGAAACGTGGTGCGATTCCAAGGTGAGTGATAACCGGTGGCGGTTGCAGTTCCAGTTGCGGAAACAGTCGGTGAAGAATCCGGTGGCGGGTCGGCCGGCTGCGGTGGTTAGTCAGGAAGTGGTGGACGCGGCGCTGGAGCTGGTTCGGAGTGCGTTTGAGAAGGGCGAGGTCGCTCCGGAGGAGTTGCCTGCGCGGCTGGAGGCGGTTTTGGGGCTGGGGCGGAATTCCTGGCCGGTGGATGTGGCGCGCAAGCTGGCGGATTTGTTCCTGGAGCTGGTGGAGCGGCGGAAGCGTTCGGCGGCGTATGAGATCCGGTGGCTGAATTTGGGTGGTTTTTGCTTGCGGCCTGGCTTTGGGTACATGGGGGATGAATTCCGGATTGAGCAGGCTCGGCGGATTTATTCGGCTGGCCCGGCCTTTGCGAATCAGGCGCAGAATGAGATTGATTGGTGGATCTTCTGGGGTCGTTTGGCGGGTGGCATGAATAAGAACCAGCAGGGCGACATTGCGCAGCGGTTGTTACCGTCCCTGATGCCTAAGCCGGGGAAGAAGCCACAGCGGATGAATAATAGCCTGCTGCGGGAGATGTGGCGGACGGCGGCTAGTTTGGAGTTGATTCCGGCCGCGACTCGGGTCCAGCTGGGTGATGCTTTGTTGAAAGAGGCTAAGGCGACGGGGTTCAATCCTGTGGTGCTTTGGTGTATTTCGCGGTTGGGGGCCCGGCAGTTGTTTTATGGTCCGGCGAATCAGGTATTGGCTCCGGCAATTGCGGCTCGGTGGATTGAGGCTTTGGCCACGGTGCAACATGCGGAGGATGCGATGGTTTCGTTGGGGCGGCGGACGGGGGATCCGGTTCGGGATGTTCCGGCGGCGGCGTTTGCGATTGCGCGGGGTCGGGTGACGGAGGCGTCGATGATTGCGCAGTTGGAGGGTGAGTCGGCGCGGGATGAACGGGCGTTGGGGCGGATCTTTGGTGAGGATCTGCCGTCGGGATTGGTGTTGGGCAGTTGATGTCTTGACATCAAGTTGGCAGCAGAAGCATACTCGAAGTATGCGAACCACGCTAACGCTCGACCCCGATGTGGCCCTTTATGTAAAAGAGCAGCTGGCAGGCTCGTCCAGGACCCTCAAAGAGGTTGTCAACGAAACCATGCGGCGGGGCCTTGCGGTTTCGCCCCCTGCGCCGCCCCCGCAGTTCACAATCGAAACATTTGCACTTCACTTGCCCGCTGAAATCGGCTATGGGAAGTTAAATCAGTACTACGACGACCTTGAGATGGATGACTACCTCGCCAAACGGAACCGGGATGAACTTGCCTGGCAAGCCGAACAACTCAAGTCTGCATCGGAATGTTGATTCCTGATATCAATGTCCTGATTTACGCCCAGGACACCACTTCTCCGTTTCACCAGCCCGCACATAACTGGTGGCTGGAAGCCCTAGCGGGCGGAACCGAGATTGGACTGCCCTGGATTGTGGTACTCGGCTTCATCCGGATTACCACCAACGGACGTCTGGGCAGTCGGGCGCTGACGGTCCCGAAGGCGATCAGCCACGTGCGGAATTGGCTGACTCAACCTCGGGTCCGAATTCTGCCGCCCGGCGAGCGCCACGGAGAAATCCTCTTTGACCTGTTGGAGAAGCTTGGCACAGGCGGTAACTTGACCACCGACGCCCATCTGGCTGCTCTCGCAATCGAATACCACGGTGTGATCGTGTCCTGGGACAACGATTTCGCCCGGTTTCCTGGCCTTCGGTGGCGGAAGCCGTTCTGAAGCTCGCACCGCGCCAAACTATCAGGCTGCGGCAAGCGTCTACGATATAGATATGGATCGCAGACTACTTTTC
>RGPS01000377.1 GCA_010084195.1 Terriglobia bacterium | reverse complement strand
TCCAAGAACGTGGTCATCTACTGGAACGAGACTCCCCCGGCCAACCGCTCCGTCTCGAAAAAGTGAGCCGAAGCACGCTTTAACCCCTAAACCGCCATGAAACCCATACCCTCCACGAACCTGTCCCGCCGATCCTTCGTAAAAATCTCTGCCGCCAGCGCCGGCGCCTCCCTCGTCGCCGGAGCTTTGGTGCCAAGGGCGAACGGCGCAGTGGCGGGCTCCGACCGAATCCGAGTCGGTGTCATTGGCTGCGGCGGCCGCGGCACTGGCGCGGCCCAGAACTGCCTGGAGTCAGCCCCGGGCGTCGAGATCACCGCCCTCGGAGACCTGTTTGAGGCTCAGGTGGAAAGCGCACAGAAACGCCTGAAATTGAACAAGGTCGAGAAGTTCTGGGGCTTTGACGCCTACCAAAAGGTCATCGCGAGCAATGTCGACCTAGTCATCCTCACGACCCCGCCCGGTTTCCGCCCGCTCCACTTCGAGGCTGCGGTTGCCGCCGGAAAGCATGTTTTCCTCGAGAAACCCGTGGCCGTGGATCCAGTGGGCTGCCGGGCGGTGATCGCAGCCGCACGGCTGGCAAAGGAGAAAAAGCTCGCGGTCGTCGCGGGCACGCAACGCAGGCACCAGCCGAGCTACCTCGAGACCATGAAACGCATCCACGACGGGGCGATCGGGGAGCTGGTCGGAGGCCAATGCTACTGGAATGGTGACGGCATCTGGTTTCGGGCAAAGGACGACCCCAAGACTCCGTGGGTCGCCAAGTTGTCCGACTTCGAGTGGCAGTGCTGGAATTGGTACCACTGGGACTGGCTCAGCGGCGACCAAATCGTCGAACAGCACCTGCATAACTTGGACGTCATGAACTGGGCCTTCGGCGGCCCTCCCACCAAGTTTTACGGTCTGGGGGGCCGGCAGAACCGTGGCGACCTTCCCGGTAACATTTGGGATCATTTCGCGGTTGAAATGGAATATGCCAACGGCGCCCGCGTGATGAGCATGTGCCGCCACACTCCCAAGTCCACCACCCGCGTTTCGGAGCGCGTGGTCGGCACCAAAGGCACCTCGGATTGCGCCTCAAGCATCAAGGGAGCAAACGCTTACGTTTATTCCGGCGCGACCCCGAACCCCTACGTTCAGGAGCACACGGATCTCATCGCGAGCATTCGCTCCGGTCAGCCGCTCAATGAGGGCGAACAGGTCGCAATCAGCACTCTCACCGCCATCGGAGGGCGCATCTCCGCCTACACCGGCCGGGAGATCAAATGGCAATGGCTCGTTGAAGGGTCGAAGCTCGATATCTTTCCCAAGGAATGCAAAGCGGGCCCTGGACACTTCACCCCCGTTCCCATCCCGGGCAAGACTGAGCTAGTCTGAGCTACGCGACCGGGCTGTTGGCTCGACTAACAGCCCGGTGGTTCTCTGACCTAGTTTTTGCTAGTCAGAAATCGCACAGTGGGCAGGGCACCGGTGGTCCGTTATCGCACCGTCAACTCCCGAACGGTTGCGGGTAAGTCCGCAAGTGAGGGGAGGGTCCTGATTCGATCACTTCCGTCAGCTCGAGGCGGTACCCGCTCCAGCTCCCAGGTGATCCGGTAAGGGACATGGATCCCAAAGCCACCCAAGGATACAACGGGGTAGATGTCGGACTTAAGGGAGTTGCCGACCATCAGGAAGTGAGCGGCGGAGATACCGTGACGGTGCAGGACCTTGGCATAGGTCTCCTCGTCCTTCTCGGAGACGACCTCGACCTGTTGAAAGTGCCCCGCCAGGTTGGACTTGGCCAATTTCCGGTGCTGATCAAGGAGATCACCCTTGGTGATGAGGATCAGGCGATGGGTTTGTCGGAGGTCGCTGAGTATCGCCTCCGCGTGGGGCATGAGGTGTACGGGATGAGCCATCATGTTCCGGCCCAATTCGAGAAGCCGGCCGATCTCCTCGGAGCTGATCCGACCCTCGGTTAGCTGAATGGCCGTTTCGATTGCGGAGAGGGTGAAACCCTTGATTCCATAACCGTAGAGTTCCAGGTTGCGCCGCTCCGTCGCGATCAGTGACCGGTCAACGGTCGCAGCGTCGTGGTAGGCGGCGAGGCATTCGCGGAATCGTTGGTGTGTCTGCTCAAAGATGCTTTCGTTGTGCCAAAGGGTGTCATCGGCATCAAAGCCGACCACGAAGGAGGAATTGGCCATGGTATCGAGGAGTGGACGCCGCCTGCACAAAAAAAGGAAGCCCAGCACCTCTTTCGAGGTACTGGGCTATAAATCTGGCAACGACCTACTCTCGCGGGACCTATCGTCCTACTACCATTGGCTGCTCGGGGCTTAACGACCGTGTTCGGGATGGGAACGGGTGGGACCCCCGGCATATGGTCACCAGAAAGGGAAACCCGGGGTTAACCGGGTAAGACTACGAAAATTTAGGATGTTTTGTGCAGTAGGTAAAATAAACGCCTAGAACTGGATGTGAGTTTTGCATAAACCGGAAAGGTCATTAGTACCAGTAAACTCAACGGGTTACCCCGATTACATTTCTGGCCTATCAACCGGGTGGTCTCCCCGGACCTTTCACCCTCTTGCGAGGGATTGTGATCTTATCTTGGGATGGGCTTGGCGCTTAGATGCTTTCAGCGCTTATCCCTTCCGA
>RGPS01000376.1 GCA_010084195.1 Terriglobia bacterium | reverse complement strand
TGCGCCTGATCCTGCCCTGGGGCCGGACTGTGACAACCGGAACAAGTCGCGCGGGATCGCTTGCGCGGCCGGATCGGAATCAGAATACTCTGGCCGTCGGCGGAGAAGCGAGCCGGTTCACAGACAAACCCGGGGAAGTGATGGCACTGATTGAGAACACGGGTTAGCAGCATGTGGCGAATTCTGATTCCCCGGAACGCAACCTGCCGCGCTGATACGGTATTGTCGCGATCTCCAGGCGTGGCCGCAAAGCTGGATTGGGGACGACCGTGATCTTGTGCCCGGTCAGAAACTCGTCGAATACCTCATGCCGTTCCTCCTTCACCTGGCCGCGTCCGGCCTGACGAAGAAGACGATTCAAAAGCGCGTCGATAACGTATGGGTTCTCCGGGCAGAGATCATTCGCAAGTTCCAGGAAACACCCAGGCTCAGAAAGAAATCCGTCACCGAGATCATCAACGCCCTGCTTGAAAACGATGGACCTCTCCTCTATCACTCCGATTCAGAAGAACAGCAACGATCCTTCGAGTCCACCTGCCGGAAACTCCGCCGCCATCTCACCGACTCGTCAGCGCGGCCTGAATCCACCCACTGATTTCCCCGACGAGCCAAAAGTATGTCCACCTCGCCGAACCGAGCAGTTTCGTCATATCCCAGCTCCACAGCCGGTGGGGCCATTGGCCAGCAGTTCGGGCGTGGTGTACGCCGGAGGCACAAGCTGGTCCCGGCGCGCACGGGCCCCGCTCCACACTATCCAGCGCCCGCGGCACAAGCCATACAGCGGCTGCAGTACGTGGTATCCCCGTCCCCTGTGACGCAGGGCGAGAGGTGCCGGTCATAGTTGCCATGCTGAGTCTCTCTCCAGCCCTCACTAATTGCGATAACGCCAGATGCCTCAGTCATATCGGAACAGAGATAGCATCCCGCCCCCCCCGCAAACCCTTCAGCACACATCTTCTCTAAGGATTCGAACTGCGTGCGCTTTATTGGTATGATTAGGGATCTGAGTTCCGGATGCTACCGAAGATCGTACCCGACGTAACGCAACTATTAAACGAATGGCGGACCGGCGACAACGATGCCATCGACAATTTGATTCCGCTGGTCTATGGCGAATTACACAAAATGGCGCGGCGCTACATGCGCGACCAACAACCCGGCCACACTCTCCAAGCAACTGCTCTCGTCAATGAAGTTTACCTGAAACTCGAGAAGCAAAGGGGAAAAGCGTGCGAAAGCGCCGCCCACTTTTTTGGACTCGCTTCGGTTGCCATGCGCCATATCCTCGTGAATTATGCCCGAGCACGCAAGGCGTCCAAACGCGGTGGCGAGACACAACACATCTTGATCGAAGATGCCCCGTGGGCTTCAGATCAGCAAGCCGATGAGGTCATCGCACTGGACGATGCATTGCACACACTTGCAAAGCTGGACCCACGCAAGCACAGAGTAGTTGAATTGCGTTTCTTCGGGGGGCGCAGTGTCGAGGAAACAGCTTCACTTCTTGAGATTTCCCCAGAAACCGTAGCAAGGGATTGGCGACTGGCGAAGACCTGGCTTCTGCGCGAACTCCAGAGAAGTTCGAGACTCTAGCCAGTGCTGACCAACTGGGATCACGTAGAGCAAATCTTTCACGCTGCCCTTGAAGTTCCGCCTCACATTCGGGCGTCGCGCCTAACCGAGCTTTGTGGCGATTCTTTGTCGCTGCGTGCAGAGGTGGATTCATTGCTGGCACTCGAATGTGCTTCGATCGAGTTACTCCATGAACCGGCCGGAAAACTGGCCGCAGAACTTCTGGCTCTCGAGCGCCCCCTGCTCGAAGTCGGCATGCACGTGGCAAATTATCGAATCATTTCTCTCCTGGGAAAAGGTGGCATGGGCGAAGTCTATCTGGCAGTGCACAATATCGACTGCCGTCACACCGCCCTGAAAGTTCTGCCGCGACGTTTAGCGTCAACAAACTACTGGCTCCGCCGTTTTGCACGGGAAGCGCGCACCACTGCCGCGATAAATCATCCGAATATCGTTCAGGTCTACGAGTATGGCCCGTACACCCACGGTTGTTTTATTGCCATGGAGTACATCGAGGGACAAACACTCCGGGCCGCGATAGCCAACAGGCTTCCCATCCACACGGCGCTCAATGTTATCTGTCAGATAGCAGACGCACTCGCAGCCGCACATAAACTCGGTATCATCCATCGCGACATCAAGCCAGATAATCTCATGATACGTGGCGACGGCATAGTGAAAATACTCGATTTTGGCCTGGCCTTACACGAAATAGAGAAACAAGACCCGGCGGAGTCTGCATCCGGGACAGTTAACTACATGTCGCCACAACAACTCCGCGGCCAGATCGCGAATGCGGCGTCAGATATTTTTTCTCTGGGAATCATCGCCTATGAGCTGCTCACCGGCGCATATCCCTTCCACGGCGATACGAATGCAGCCCTGATGCAGAGTATTGAACATACACTTCCTGCCCCGCCAAACTCAATTGAACCTGCAATTCCGTCCCACATCAGCACTCTTGTAGAAACAATGCTGGCCAAAGACCCCGGCGCTCGCCCTACAGCCGAAGGCCTCGCCTGCAAAGCAGGCTTACGCTTTTAACAAGTGGTCAAAACGCAGGGCGGCCAGAGCGATTGACTCCATAAGGTCAAAATCCAACTCCTCTACAGTTTCCTGATCATCGG
>RGPS01000375.1 GCA_010084195.1 Terriglobia bacterium | reverse complement strand
GCCTGTGCCGTTGCGAGGCGAACCCGGCTGCGCATGTCGGTAAGGACCATGGTGACGGCGCGGTCGGCGACCTTTTTGCCGGCGGCGTCGAGCATCATCTCGCCGATCTTGGCGCGGGTGGCGAGGGAGCTGCCGTCGGCTTGCTTCTCCACCTGGAAGAGACCCTGGGAAAGGCCGACGAGGTGGGTGATACCTGTGGACTGGGATTTCCAGAGGAAGAGGACGTACTCGGAACCTGCCGCGAGTTGGGGGACGCCGGGGAATGACTGGCGGAAATTGCCGGAAATGCCGCCCGGAACCAGCACTTCACTGGCCGGGACACCTTTCCAGGCGTCCGCAATCCGGAGGGTGTAGTGGGTGTAAACCGTTGAATTAATGACGGTTGTGTAGGACCCGGCGACAGTGGCGCGCACGATGGAGGTGGCCCCCTGCGAAAGCTGGTCCATGGAAAGTTGTTCGAGGGTTGCAGCCGGGGCAGCGCAGACGCAGAGAACCACTACGAGAGCGGCCCGGACGCATGACTGGATTCGGCTGAACATACTTGTACCGATGTGAGAGGAGCAGTTCTCGTTCCAATGGGCAGTACTGGTTCCAAAGGACTTACGGGACTTGTGCGGAATCGGTGTGTCCCGGTGGGACACGGGGTTGGGACAAAGTGCCCCAGAAGTGAACAGTCGGGCGGGTTACCAACCTGCCCCACAGCGCTGACCCAAGCTAGTTTTTCTTGACGGTGAGTGTACCGCGATCCGTATTGAGGATGACCTGGGGGCCGGCTCCGGTCTTGCCCTTGATGGTGGCTCCGCGGCCGTCGCTTTTCTGATCGAGGGGGGACCCGAAGTCATTGGAGGCCTCGCCCTGGGCAGTAAGTCCGTCGAGGTCGAAACCGGCCTTTTCGGGAGCGCTCAGGCTGATATCGCCGTTGCGGGTGCGGACTTCCATTTTCGGCATCGGGGACTTCGACTGGGTGAGTTGGATATCGCCCCGGTCGAGGGTGAGTTCGAGGGAGTTGGTGACGTCGTTGATCTCGATGTCACGGGACCCGGTGGTGAAGCGGACAGGACCTATGACGTTATCCATTTTCAGTTCGCCGAGGTCGAGGACGACACTGCCGGGAATCTGCTCGACCCTCATGTCGGAGCGGTTGGAGGTGAAGTGGAGGGATTTGGCGAGGGCGCGGAATTCGAGGGTTCCGGAGAACTCGCCGTTGACCTTGACTTCGCCCTGGATATTTTCAATCTGGACTTCGGAGCCACGGCCCTGGAGATCGACCCCACCTTTGACATTGGTGGCGCGGACAAGACCGGAGCGGCTGGATTCCACCTTGACATCTTTGCCAATTCGGTTGAGCCGCACATCGCCACGACCGCCGGAGACTTCGACGCCGCCATCGATGTCTTCGATGCTGAGGTCGCCGGAGCGGCCGCGGATTTCGATGCTAACGCCCTTGGGAACAACCAGATCCAGGTCGATGGAGACAGAGAGCATGCGGCTGTTGCGGGGTTCTTCTGCGCGGACGATCAGGAGGTCGCCCTGACGGTCGAGTTTGACGACGCTTTGCTGGTCGGCGCGCTCGGCGTCTCCTTTATTGAACGCCCGGATGGACTTGCGGCCACTGAGCTTGACTTCAGAAGTTTCTTCGCCCTTCAGGGAGAGATTGCCCTTGAGGTTTTCGAGGACGACACGGGTGATGCCCTGAGAAGGGCTGGAGGCGTTGATATCGAAGTCATAGTCACTACCGAGAATGGAGACACCGCTGGAGTTGAGGCGACCGATGTGAATGCCGCCTCGGTTGGAGCCCCAGATGGCGAACATGACGATGACGAAGATCCAGAAGAAGCCTCCGCCGGTGACGGGACGGGGTGGCGGGGCGGTATTGCGACTGGCGTGGATGAGAACTTCGACGAGACCGATGACGCCCATGATGATGAGGAGGACGGGCCAATAGTCGGCGAAGAGGCTCCAGACGGCGACATCGCGCCAGAGATTGTTGATGAGGAACAGGACGCCGATGCCGACGAGGATGAGGGGTCCGGTGATGGAACGCTGTCTCATGACTGAAAACCTCCGGGAGGTGGCGGCGGGGTCATGAATTCGCGTTTGCGGCGACCGCCGAGAAGTTTCAGGAGACCGATCACAATCAACAGGATGGGCCAGGTCTGGCCGAAGCTGAAGGAGGTGAAGCGGTCAACCGTAAAGAGCACGCCTACTGTTATGAGGATGATGGGGCCGGTGACGGCGCGCATCAGATATTGGCTCTGGTCGTTCATTGACGTGTCTCCCCATTTGTGGACGACGGGCTGCTGGTGGATTCCTGAGTGGCAGCAGGATTCATACGGGTGTAAAGCATGTAGCCGCCGATCAGGATAAGCGATAAAGGCCAGAAACGCGCGAACTGATCAAAGCGGATGATGTCGGTGGTATCGAGCAGCAGGACGAAGCCGATGCCGATGAGGAAGATGGCGCCGGTGGGGAACTTACCGCTCCCGGTACGTACGTCGAACAGGCTGGAGAACTCTTCGACGGCGAGACCATAGCGCCTCTTGCGGGCGGTGTGATAGGCCTCGAACGCCTGGTACATGACCCACGCCGAGACCATAATGCCCAAGAGGGGTTCGGAACCGCCGACGTGAGTGCTGGTCAAGAGGCTGATGAGCAGGCCGAAGATGACGGCATGGATGAGGCCCTTGGCATATTGGCCGTTATAGATGGCACCGACGCCGGGAATAAACC
>RGPS01000374.1 GCA_010084195.1 Terriglobia bacterium | reverse complement strand
AGGCGGCAGGGTTCCTGGCCGGTGATACGGTGCGAAGCATCGATGGTCATGCTATCGCGACCTGGCAGGAGTTCCGTTGGCGCATGCTCAAAGGTGCGCTGCAGAAGCAGGCACTTGCAGTCGAAGTGCTCAATGTCAGGCAGCAAATTGCAGTCCTTAAAGTCGATCTGGGGGGGCTGGGTGGCGATGAGGTCGAGAGTGACCTCCTCGAGCGACTTGGGTTCCGGCTTTATCGCCCGAAACTACCTCCCGTCCTCGGCAAAGTGATGCCCGGTAGCGCGGCAGAGACTGCAGGGCTTGTAGCGGGTGACCGCGTCGAATCGGCGGACGGGGAAGCGATCGCTTCCTGGGAGTCGCTTGTCCAGTACATTCGTGCCCGGCCCGGTCGGGAGGCCGTCCTTGGCATCGATCGTGCGGGCCGGAAATTCACCGTGAGTGTGGTTCCTGAAGCGGCCTCGGTGAACAACGAGCGCATCGGCAGGATAGGCGTCGCCCCTGACGTGCCGGCCGATCATGCCGACCAGGTCTTCGTGCGCGTGAGTTACGGCCTCTTTGAAAGCCTGGGTCGCAGCATCGAGAAGACCTGGGACATCTCCCTGTTCAGCCTGAAGATGCTTGGCAAGATGCTCATCGGGGAGGTCTCCTGGAAGCACCTTTCGGGGCCGGTCACGATCGCCGACTATGCCGGCCAATCGGCTCAACTGGGATGGTTGTCCTACGTTACTTTCCTCGCCCTGATAAGTATCAGCCTCGGGGTGCTGAACCTGCTCCCGATCCCGCTGCTGGATGGCGGACACTTGATGTATTATTGTCTGGAGATACTGAAGGGCAGCCCCGTTTCCGAGCGAACCATGGAGCTTGGTCAGCGCGTCGGCCTGACGCTTCTGCTTGTTATGATGGCCTTTGCCTTTTACAACGACCTCAATCGTTTATTTTCCATCTGAATGAATCGCCAGCCATTCGCCCTTGCCGTTGCTGCAGGCCTTTTCGGCCTCCTACTGTGCTGCAAGGCGCTCGCCTTCGACCCGTTCACGGTCAAGGACATCCGGGTGGAGGGGCTGCAGCGCACCGAACCCGGGACCGTCTTCAGCTACCTCCCGATCAAGGTCGGCGAAACCATGACGGAGGAAAAGGCGCAGCAGGCGATCCGCGCGTTGTTCGCCACGGGTTTCTTCCGAGATGTGCGGCTGGAAGTCGAAAACGGAGTGCTCGTGGTGCTGGCGGAAGAGCGGCCCGCGATCGCCCAGATCGACTTCTCAGGAATCAAGGAATTCGAGACGGAAGGATTGCGACGCAGCTTCCGTGAACTCGGTCTTGCCGAGTCGCGTATTTTCGACCGCGCATTGCTGGACCAGGCCGAGCAGGAGCTCAAGCGCCAGTACCTCGCGCGCGGCCTTTACGGTGTAGACGTTCAGACGACGGTCACGCCGCTTGAGCGCAACCGGGTGGGGATCAACTTCACCGTCAAGGAAGGGGATGTATCCAAGATCCGGGGCATCAATATCGTTGGTGCCGCGGCGTTCAGCGAGAAGGACCTGCTGGACGAATTCGTGCTCCGCACGCCCGGATGGATCACCTGGTACACAAAGCACGACCAGTATTCCCGCCAGAAGCTTGCAGGCGACCTGGAGTCGCTGCGCTCCTTCTACCAGAACCGCGGCTTCCTGGACTTCAACGTTGACTCGACGCAGGTGTCCATCACCCCTGACAAGAAAGACATCTACATCACGGTAAACATTACCGAAGGGGAGAAGTACACCGTTTCCGAGGTCAAGTTGGCCGGCCAGCTCATGGTCCCGGAGGAAGAACTGGCGAAGCTCATCCAGCTCAAGCCGGGGGATGTGTTCGCCCGCGACAAGCTTACGCAGTCGACCAAGGCGATTTCCGACCGATTGGGCAACGAAGGCTACGCTTTTGCCAACGCCAACGCTGTTCCGCAGGTGGACAAGGAAAAGCGCGAAGTCGCCTTCACAATATTCCTGGACCCCGGCCGAAGGGTTTACGTGCGCCGTATCAATATTGCGGGGAACACGAAAACCCGTGACGAAGTCATCCGCCGCGAGATGCGCCAGCTCGAAGGCGGCTACTACGACGCCTCCAAGATCCAGCTATCCAAGCAGCGGGTCGACCGCACGACCTACTTCAAGGATGTGAACGTGGAAACGGCTCCGGTGGCCGGGTTGGCCGACCAGGTGGACGTGAACTTTACTGTCGAAGAAAAGCCGACTGGGGCGCTGCTGGTCGGGGCCGGTTTCTCCACGGTGGAAAAGGTGATTGTGTCAGGGTCGATCTCGCAGGCCAACGTTTTCGGCAGTGGCAAATTCCTGACCACGCAGATATCGAGCGGCAAGATCAACCGCACCTATTCGATCTCCTATACCGATCCCTATTACACAGTTGACGGTGTGAGCCGCGGCTTCGACCTCTACAAACGCGATGTGGATGCTTCCGCGCTCACCATCGGACCGTATAAGACGAAAACAGTGGGCGGTGGCGTTCGGTGGGGATACCCGCTTGCGGAGCGCGACTCGGTCAGTTTCGGCCTCAATACCGAGCATGTGCGCCTCGACACCTTCGCGACCAGCCCGGCCAACTACATCACGTTCGTGAACCAGTTCGGCAACGTCTACACCTACATGGCTGGCACGGCCGGCTGGGCGCGTGACTCTCGCGACAGCCTCATCCTGCCGCGTTCCGGCAGCTTTCAGCGGCTGACGGGCGAGGTTGGCA
>RGPS01000373.1 GCA_010084195.1 Terriglobia bacterium | reverse complement strand
TCTCAAAAGCCTTCCTCAAAACCATTGCCGCCCCCACCTTCGGCTCCACGGGCTTACCCTTGTTCATCAGCCACCGGAAAACCATCGTTGGATAAATCTTCTGGCCCGAGACTCTTTGATACTCCCGCGTCAGCGCCGCCACTGTGATGCCGCGAGAGAGGCCGTCCTGCATGGGGCGGACGAACTGGCGGGCGGCTTTCTTGGGGGTCAATTTCGGCATTGCTCAGTAACAAATATGTTAGTGCTTGGGCTTTGTCAAGCCCCGGTCGATGTTCTTAAAGAACGCCACCGCATCGTCCTTGCTGAAGGCGACTCCGACCACGGCCCCTGACTTCTTCAGCCATGCCGACTCGCGGTTCTGGGCGTCGGACAACTTCTCGCCCGGCTGCTTGACCTCCAGCCCGAAAGCCACGCCCCTCCAAGAGCCGATGAAGTCCAGCACCCCGACCCGAGAAGTTGTGGGCCGATCCATCCGCTTGCGGTCCCACCAGCATTGATGCACCTGAGTCATCAGCCAGTCCTCGATCTCGCTCTGAATCTCAGACTCCA
The DNA here is from genome assembly GCA_010084195.1 of Terriglobia bacterium. Taxonomy (GTDB): domain Bacteria; phylum Acidobacteriota; class Terriglobia; order Bryobacterales; family Bryobacteraceae; genus BOG-234. The sequence goes on along the minus strand of RGPS01000373.1, from coordinate 2,181 downwards.
GCTTACGCGGTGGCCGGGCGTCGAGCTTGGCTGTTTTCTTCTTCAGCAGCTCCTCGGAGACTGCCGCCGTAATGGTGGCAGTGGTGGAGATGGGTTGCTTCTTCAGCTTTCTTTCCACCGTCCTGCGGTTGAACTCCTCGACATCGGCGAGAGTGAACTTGGCGAAGGGATTCATTTCTGCTTCCCCCATTCTCCCGGCTGGGCCAGCAGGCCAGCTTTGCGGGCAATCTCCGGGTTGTCGTGAATGAATCGGTGGGCGTTGGGGCAGACACCTACCCAAAACATCTCGCTGAGTAATAGTTTCCCAGCTCGCCCCCGCAGGTGGTGTATCTCGGTGGCCGGATGGACTGCCTTCTGGATTGGGTAGGATGTGGTGATTGCTCCGGCCAGCTTGTGACAGGCGTCGCACGACGGGTGGGCCTCCAGGAACACCCGCTTGCGGATGTTGTAGTAGGCCATCTTCCCACGCATGACCTTGGAGCGGCTCTTGATGCGGGCGCGGGGAGCCGGGCGCAGCGTCCGCAGAACGGCAGCACTTGCGCTCCGGCTCCCTTTTTTGAGCCTCGTAGTGTCAGGCTTGAAAAGTGTGCGCGGTTTTAGTCCTCCGCGAAGGTTGGTCCACAGGGCTTTCCTCTTTGTCGGATTTTTCATCGTGATTTTCGTTTACGATCCCTGTAGCTGCCACCGATTTCAACCCCTGCGTAACCCTGCACGATTTCGTGGTCAGCAAGCACGCTCCCGTCCATTACCAGCCAATACGTCTCCTGCCTGACGTTAAGATGGCTCATCCTAAGCAATGTCAGACCGTCCCCGCGCTTGAATGTTTCGACGGCAAACTTATACATGAACCTCCGTTCACGGCGTAACGCGGCGACAAAGTGAAAAATCTTCACGGTGTCACCCGGAAGGATCGGAATACCCCTGCGGTCGTAAATAGCTGCGTCACTACGTTGGTTGCTCATACAATCTGTGCCTTCTCTCCAATACCTCTCGCAACAATCCTGCCGAACACCGAGAAGACCCCCTCCTCGCCATCCCCGATCAGGTGCCGACATGGGCGCACGCTGAAGTCGTGCTTCTCCCAGAACGGCTGGACGCGGCACTCAAAGTCCCGGCACGAGCATTGCCCTCGCCCGAGGAACGCTGCCACGTCCACAATGTAGTTGGCAGCCTCCGCTGGCTGGTGACACTTCGGGCAGTGGCCTGAAGTGTTCTTCTTGAAGAGCTTGTTGCATGGAGAACAGAGCAGGTAGTTCTCGCTCTCGATGTGGAAGCGGGTGGACTCCCCTTCAATGGGCGCAATCTTCACCGGAACACCTCACAGTTGAGCTTCCTGCCATTTGCCATGCCAATCACCTTCAGGACTTCCTTGATGGCCCCACAGACCTGCTGGTCCGGCAGAACGATCACCTCGTCAGGGTGGAGCTTGAACGCTACCTTGGTGGTGCCGTCGTCATTGTCAGCGATCTCCACCATAGCGGGCAGCTCAAAGCAACACTCGGCGATGATCTTGCAAATGCCTTGCAGGAAGTCGTTCTTCCAAGTGAGCGATGGAGAGAATGGAACACGCGGGCCGTTGTAGCGATCCGGTGGCGGCACCAGCCGGAGGGAGCATTGCACGTCCATCTTTTTCCCGGCCAGTGCCAACAACACTCTGACCGCATCCACCGTCACCCCCTTGGCCCCGATAATCTTCGGATGATGCTCTGGAGGAAGCTCCGCCGAGAAAACAAACCGGTCGCGGATGGTGGCGACCGACAGCTTGGCATTGCCCTTCTCGCCGGTCATGGCGTCCAGCACCACCGTTAAGAATTGCGCGAGCGAGATCACAGCGGGAGTTGCAGCTCGTAGTCGCTGGGGGCCATATCCGCGAATCCAAGCGGGCGCATCTTGGCGGTGTCCTCTGGAGCGAAGTAAACCTTCTTGCCCGCCGTCGGGTCGAAAACGGTCACGACCTGTTGCTCGCGCTGTTCTTCGCCCTTCTTCAGGGCGCAGCGAAGCTTCTCGACCGTCGCGTATTGCGCCTTGACCTTGGCGTTGAATTCCTTCGAGACGCGAGCTGCCTCGGCGTCCAGTCGAACAATCTCCTCCAAGGCTTGGTTCTGAGCGTCGCTCATGGCGAGCCGCTCTTCGGAGGTGAACTTGTGTGGAAGCAGCACGGTTTCCAATTTGTCCGGCTGC
>RGPS01000372.1 GCA_010084195.1 Terriglobia bacterium | reverse complement strand
GGTATTACGTAACCGGCCCCTGCCTGGATTCCCGCCCACTCCCCACCACCAAATCCCGCACCATCGCCGCCCGAGCCACCGCCACCGGCAACGTCCGCAACTCCTCCACACTCCACCGCATCTTCCGGCTCCAGTTCGGATATTCCGCCGTCGTCCCCGGCAAATTCTGCTGATACGGCTCCAGCGTCATGTCTTCCTGATTCACCAGCCACATCGCACACGGAGTCTTCGCCAAAAACCCTAATACAGCCTCATGAATTCCCGCCGTCAACTCCGGTAACGCCGCCGCATCCCGCTCATGCGCTTCAGGCAGCAACCCGGCTTTGAACAAAGCATCCAGCAGCCGCTGCCGATCCCGAACCCGGTCCGCCTTCTGGGCCTCATACGACGCCTCATCCACCGTCCCTGCCTGCAGCCGGGCCTCAATATCCTCGCCCGTCCAGAACCCCGCCACCGTCGGCAAATCATGCGTCGTCGTCGACGTCAGAGCCCCCTCCGGATACTCCTCCGGAGCCTTGAAACCCTCCGCATTCTGCTCAAAAATCAGCAGCCGGTAACTCAGCACCCCAAACGCCGCCAGCGTCTCCCGGACCTCATCCTCCACTGTCCCCAAATCCTCGCCCACAATCGCCGCCCCACTCCGCACACTCTCCAGCGCCAGAATCCGCACCAGATCTTTCGCCCGATCCCGCACATACGCCCCATCCGCCGCCGTATGCCCCTCCGGAATCCAGTACAGCCGGAACAACCGCATCACATGGTCAATCCGCAACGCCCCGCCATGCCGCATCGACTTTGCAATCGACTCCGCATACAACCGATACCCGTCCTCCAGATGCCGCACCTGATTCGGGGGAGGGAACGACCAGTCCTGCCCCGAAGGCGAAAACCCATCCGGCGGCGACCCCACCCTCGCACCCTTCACAAAGAACGGTCTGTGCGCCCACAAATCCGACCCGCACCGATCCGTCGCCAGCGCCAGGTCATGATACAAACCAATCCCCATGCCCGCCGCCAGAGCATGCTTCTGGGCTTCAGCAATTTGCCCGTCCACCAGCCATTGCAGCCACCCGTGGAAGGCGATCTCCCGCTCATGCATCACCGCAAATACCGCTGCCTCACGAGACTCAGGATCCTGATACGCCGCCGGCCACTGCGGCCAAACCCAAACCTCAGGATCTGCTGCATGAAGATGCTCATCCAGAGCGCAGTAAGTCGCATAAGCCCGCAGCAACTCACCCTCGGACGCAATCCACGCGGCAGCCGCGGAAGACACACCCTCCCGCGCAAAGATCATCTCCAAAGCCCGCCGCTTCAGAGCCGCCACTGCCTCATACTGGACGATGTCAGTAGCCCGCAACCGAGCCATCTCAGCAAAAGTCTCCGGCGTCTCAAACGCAGCGCGAATCTCCGAATACCCCGGCACCGCCTCCACATCCAGATAAAGCCAGTTGCGATAGAAAATGCTGTTCGGCAGATATGGACTCTGGTTATAAGGAATTCGGTTATGAATCGCATGCAGAGGATTCAAAGCAATGAAATCCGCGCTCAGCTCCTCAGCCGCCCACGAAGACAAATCCCGCAGATCCCGAAAATCCCCACAGCCCCAGTTCCGTCCGGACCGCACGCCATAAAGCGTCACCCCCAGCCCAGCCCGCTTGCCCGTCAGCCGAACTGCCGACTTCGGGCAAACAATCAGCCGCATCGAACGCCCGCCGACGTGCGTCGAGTGATACCCCAGCGGAAGGTTCGGAGTCCACAAATCCGTCCCCGGAATCCGCTCCGGCTGCCCCTCCAGAACCACCATCACCGGAGGCACCGACTCCGCCCGCGCCACATCCTCCCCCGGCACCACCCCAAGCGAATTCAGAATCGCAACATTCGTCCCCCGCGAAGTGGCATGAATATTCCCAAAGTTGTCCCAAAACTCCTGCTGGACGCCGTTTTGCTCGGCTGTGATACGAATCTCGTCGTCGGAAGGCACTTCCCTAAGTTTAGTAGGACTCGGCGGTCTTCAGCCTGGAAACAACAGAACTCGTTCCATCAAGCCCCCCGATTGACCGATACCCTACATGTCGTATAAAATTTTATACACTTGATGGAAGACGAAAAACAGATCCGCTGGCTGGGTTCTTCCTACGCGGACCTGTTGGAGTTTCCCAAAGACTCCCGCAAGGAAGCGGGCTTCCAGATCGGGAAAGTCCAGGTCGGATTGGATCCCGACGACTGGAAGCCGCTTGACGACGTGGGTTCAGGTACCAGGGAAATTCGCATCCGGGACGCGAGTGGAATCCATCGAGTCATGTACGTCGCAAAGTTCGAAGAGGCCGTCTACGTGCTGCACTGCTTCCGCAAGAAAACTCAGGCAACCAGCCAGCACGACAAAGCGATTGCGTCCACGCGCTACCGCGCGGTAGTCAGCGCAAGAAGGGAAATGAAATGAAAATCGATACCGAAATCCGCCACGTGACAAAACCCCGCGCAAATCTTTTCCTCGAATTGGGCTTCTCCCCCGAGGAGGCAAAGCGCCTGAAAGCGGCATCCCGCAAGCAGATCACGGACACGCGAGCTCTAAAACAGCAATTAATGGAAGAGTTGTCACAGTGGATCGAGAAGCATCACTTAAAGCAGGCTGAAGCTGCTGAAATTCTGATGGTTTCCCGTCCCCGCGTCTCTGACGTTGTGAACAAGAAGACGGCAAAGTTCACCATCGACACGCTCGTTGAGATG
>RGPS01000371.1 GCA_010084195.1 Terriglobia bacterium | reverse complement strand
AAATCCACTCCGGATGCCACAGAGAAGGACCCCAACAACCGTCTCCTCTCCCACGCGCCCCGCTTCCGCCTGCCTGCCGAAATGGTCCGCGACCAGGCCCTCCTCACCGCTGGCCTCCTCGTCGAAAAGCAGGGTGGACCCTCCGTGAAGCCCTACCAGCCCGCCGGCCTGTGGAAAGAACTCTCCGGGGGCGAAGACTACCCACAGGATCACGGCGAAGCCCTCTACCGCCGCTCCATGTACACCTTCTGGAAACGTGCCTCCCCACCCCCGATGATGGCCAACTTCGACGCCGCCGGCCGCGAAGCCTGCATGGTCCGCGAAAACCGCACCAACACGCCCCTCCAGGCCCTCGACCTCATGAACGACGTCACCTTCGTCGAAGCCGCCCGCCGCTTAGCCGAACGCATGCTGAAGGAAGGCGGCCCCAACCCCCTGGCGTACGGTTTCCGCCTCGTCACCTCCCGTCGCCCCACAGAAAACGAAACCCGCATCCTCAACAGCGCCCTCCAATACAACCGAGACCGTTTCCAGACCGACCCCACCGCCGCCACCAAACTCCTCGAACAAGGCGAAAGCCCCCGAGACCCCAAATTAAACCCGAGTGAACTCGCCGCCTACACAACCGTAGCCAGCCTCATCTTCAACCTGGACGAAGCCGTCACCCGCCAATGACCCAGTTCTCGTTATGATGAAAGTGGCCTGAATTGGAAGTACGCTTCTATATTGATCCGGTAACTGATGCGCTCCACATCCACAACCACGGTGTTAGCGAACAGGACGTTCTGGACGTCCTTGAATTTCCCGGCGAAGACAGGCCGGGCCGCGATGGAACCCGCGTCGCCCTCGGGCAAACTTCATCAGGGCGCTGCCTGCGTGTGATATACGTGACGGATCAGGAGCGGGATGGAATCTTCGTGATCACTGCATACCAGCTAACAGGGAAGCCCCTCGCAGCATGGCGAAAACGACGCAAACGAAAACACCAATGAAAAACGAATTCCCCAAAGGCTGGGATGAAGCCCGCGTTCAACTTACACTAACGAGCTACGAGAGCCAATCGGAAGACGACGCTGTCGCCGAAGACGAGGCGGGCGTCTTACCCTCAGAGTCCGTGATCCGCGTCCCCCGAGACCTGGTGGCACAGGTCCGCGAACTAATCGTCCGCCACCACGGGTAGCGCCGAAACGCCAGCCGATTCAATAACCCCGCCGAACTCACGGCACACGCTACGGTCACCGGTCTGCCCCTCGACTGTAACGAAGCTGTGACCCGCTATCGCCCTACCGAACCACGACCGTAAGGGAGTGGCCAGTCGAGCCAGCCATGTCCCTTCACTTAAGAAATCAACTCGCCTCACTCTCCCCCGACTGAGCCGCCAATTCCGCCAACCACCCACCCTTAGCCAGCAACTCAACCGGAGTCCCTTCCTCACTCACCCGGCCCTCCTCCAGCACATACACATAATCCGCGTCTTTCATCATCGTGTACCGATGCGCAATCAGCAGTATCGTCGGCCGCGGCGACAACCCCACCAGCGCATGCTTCAACTCCATCTCCGTCGCATAATCCAGGTTCGCCGTAGCCTCATCCAGCACCAGCAAACGCGGACGATCCACCAGTATCCGGGCAATCTGCAGCCGCTGCCTCTCCCCCTCCGATAACCCCATCCGGCAGCCGAGCCAGAGCACGCTCCAGACCCGCCGCAAGCCCCGCTTCCAGCACCTCATCATCCGTCGCCTCCGGACGCTTGTACCGGATATTGTCCGCCAGCGTTCCCCGAAACACCGCACCGTCCGCCGACACAACTCCAATAGCCGAACGCACCGTAGACGCCCCCGCCGTGGATAACGCATGCCCGTCCAAAAAGATCTCCCCGGACCCCACTTCATACAGCTTCAGCAGCAGATCCGCCGTCGTCGTCTTACCCGCGCCCGAAGGTCCCGCCAGCACCGTAATCTTGCCCGGCTCCATCTTCAGATTCAACCCCCGCAAGACATCCCGCCCAGCCACATAACCGAAATGAATATCCCGGAATTCCACCGCACTGTTGCCCGCCGGAATTGCCTCACCCGGCACCTCCGCCCCTTCCGTATGCAGCAGCGCCACAGCCCGTTGCCGCGACGTCGTATGGTTCTGCATCCCCACCGCAATCTCGTTCAGCGAATCCACCGGGCCGTACAGCTTACCCAGGTGCGCCACAAACATCACCACATCCCCAGGCGTCAGCTTTCGCCGCAGCACCAGCCACCCGCCATATCCCAGCACCAGAAACAGGACAAGATAACTCGATATGGACCACAGCACGCTGCTGAACGCCACCAGCTGAAACACTCCCCCCACGAACAGCAACAAAAAGGCCAAAGACTGCTGCGTGAACGAAGCGTTGTCATCCGCAATCCGCTGGTCCGCGTTATCCATCTCCAGTCTGGAAAGCAGGTGATAGAAAGCGTGGTGCCTCAAATACCAATCCAGAAAGGAATGGCTCAGCCACCGTCGCGTGCCGCCAGCGCCGAAGTGAATTCCCCGGCCTGAGCATTAAAAAGAACATCAAAACGGGTGTCCGCCACCAGCAGCACAAGCAGCCCCCACGCCTTCCGCTTCTCTTCCGAAATCCAGCAGGGCCGGGCCACCACCAGCGCACGCTTTATCAGCTTCAGGTTCAGCTTATTCATCGTGGCCATAGGGTTCTATCCGCGCACTCCAGTGACCATTCCCGAACTCGATTCACCAAACCCGGATATAATCATCCCAGACGAT
>RGPS01000038.1 GCA_010084195.1 Terriglobia bacterium | reverse complement strand
TCATGTTGGGTCCCCACCCCGTTCAATAACCGCTGGTTGTCGTCATCGCGCAAGCTCCGGTTTCGCAGATGGAGGGTCAGTTCCTGTTGCAGCGCGTTTGCTTTCGCCGCGTAGTATGCCGCGTCGAGTTGGGGCTTCATGGCCAGAAGCGCGAGCCCCTCCCGCAACAGGGTCTTCAGCTTTCGACTGAAGTCGGAAGCGCGCCCTTTTTTCTTGTTCCCGACGTCGGAGGCGTTGCGCAGCAGATGCGCCAGGCATTTCTGCTGTCTGAGGCCTGCCAGTTCTTCGGCATCATAGCTCTTGCCGCGGTCGCAGACCAGAATACCTTTATAGTCGCCCGGAATTAATTCCCTGACTTCTTCGTTCCGGTGCCGGTCCCGGACCTGATAGACAGCCAGGGTCGGATTTACGAAGGCCATCAGGAAGGCTTGTTTCCCGGCTACCCGCCAGCCCGTATCGTCGGTGTGAGTTACAAGTTCCGTTCGTACTTGGTCGCGCAAGGCCGCATAGCGCATACCGATTTCTCCGGCAGTCAGCGCCATCGCATGCTGCGTGATCGCGCCCTGCGTAAGACGTATGCCAGTCAGGTCTTCTATTAGGGCCGGAGTTCCGGATGGGAACTCCGTGCGCGCAGTACAGGCCGTACGCCAGCGCCTCCACGCGCGTCCGGAACGAGGCTGAACCGGTACCATCTGGTTTCGCACAGTTCGCAACGATAGGGGAACAGTCTGAGCAGAGGCGCTGAAGGACGGCGACGAGACCGCGTCAGTTGCTCTGAATCACAGCGCGGACAGTGGGATTTCCAGAATTGGAGTGGGATTCGAGAAGTTAGCGTGAGTTTTGGCACGATCGTTTCGCCACCCTGCGCCGCCTGCCCGAGACTACAGCGATTATGCTCGGGTGAGTTAGCCATGCCAGCAAGGCTCCACCGCCCAGCATGAGTACCCACGACGATGGCTCAGGGACGGCGGACGGCGCTATCTCGACCGAGAAATTCCCATACGACCCGAAGGTGTTGGAGTGAAGGAAGTCGCCGGTGAACCACTCCTGCTCGGACACCGATTCCGCAGCTAAGTTTAAACTAGATGCGCACAAGGGATAGATGGGGTAATGGCCTATCTGCATACTTGCCGCGTCACAGCCGCCATAAATCTCCCCTCGTTGAATGTAATCTCCACCCCAGAGTATTCCCGCAAACCACACTCTTTCCCAATATCCACTGCGGTTGAGGTATGCAAAAAAGTCAGGAGCCTGAGGCTGGTCTGAGTCATTGACCTCAGGCATGTTCGCAGCGGCCGTGAAATCTAATGTTCGATCGGACCAGACTACTGTGAATCCTGAGAATAACTGGGGTCCGGAATAGGACGAAAACTGTCCGAAAGTGGGATTGAGCTGCTCCCCGGTGAAATTGATGTTATCGGTGATCGGACCAGCTGTAGCGGATGCCGCAGCTCCCACGAGGCCCACTAAAAGAGAGAGAGCAGAAGAAGAGAGCGAGAAATTGATACAAAACTTCCAACCTGATGTTATTGCCCGCAGGCGATTTCCGTTTAGCAGCTTCACCCAACTTCTCCCAACCATTCTTATTTTTTGCCGAACTTTAGATTTGGTGAGCATTCTTACCCCCCCCCGGGCTGGGCAGCTGAGCCAACCTCGCGTCAGCCTGCAGCCATCTTTCTTCCGAACAGATCTTTCTTCCGAACAGATCTTTTCCCGAACGAGTCTTTTCCCGAACGAATCTTTTCCCGAACGAATCTTTTCCCGAACGAATCTTTTCCCGAACGAATCTTTTCCCGAACGAATCTTTTCCCGAACGAATCGGTGAGCCCGGGTGAACCCGTTCCGAAACGGAGAGCGCTGGAGGAAAGCTTGCTTGCGTATTTTGCACGCTGGACGCCACGGATCTTTCGACCCCGCAGCGACTGGCGGGGAGCAGTCCAGTAAAGAAAACAACCTTTATCGAATCAATCTCTTAAGGGGATAATCCGGGCTTCCGGAAGCAAGCCCGCCAGCGAACCCGACTGCGGTCCACGGATGACTACTTTCCCGAAATAAGATGATCCGAAACGGAACAGTGTCTCGTTTCGTGCGTGTAGCCGCGGCCTCGATCGTCGCTGGCGAATGTTGTTCCGAAGTCTCTGAATGAATGAGACTTATGACACCAGGCGCTCCTCGCTCCGGCCTCGGCCAGACTTTGGAGCTCGGCGTGCTGCCAAGCGCGGAGCGGAAAACTCTTGAAAATCGCAATTCTTGAGACAACGCTTCTCGGCGCCCTCGCGGTTCTGAGTTCAATCGACGGCAGGGCTGCAACGGTCACCTGGTCAATAGGTTTGAGCGGCCTGACAATACGCCCGGATCGCTTCTCGGGCAGACGGCTATATGGGACTGGGATGCACACTCGTTTGTAGCTGAGGTTTGTACCCGAGAGCAGTCTAAGCCGACGAGAAGACCAGCATTCAGGCCCGACCGCCTAAACACGCGACTTTGCCTGCCGATTCGAAACGCCCGAGGCGCGTCGACCCAAAATATGCTCATTGCGAGCCTGGGCCTGCATCATTGACCGGAACGACCGCTAATGGCTGCTCGCGCGCTTCATTATCCACGCGCCGACAATACAAACCAGACACCCGACAATCGACACCAGCAAGACATGCTCATGTCGAACCACCACTCCCAGGACCAGCGCAACTACCGGGATCAAAAACGTGCTGCCTGACGCCCGCGCCGCTCCAAACTTCCCCGCTGCGGCCGCCATCAGGATATTCGCGATCGCCGTCCCGCCCACGCCCAGCGCCAGCAGGGAAAGCAAAGGCCCCAACTCCCACTTAGCCGCCAGCAACTCCGGCAACCCCAGCGGAGCGGTCAAAACCAGCCCCACCAGTTGAGCGCGCCAAATCACAGGCACGGCCCCATAGTGCTGCTGCAAAGACCGGGCCAGACTCAGGGCAATGCCATAGGAAACCATCGCGACCATAATCAGCGATATCCCGAACAGACTGCTGCTGCCCTCCTTCGCAGCCGGCAAGCCGATCAGAACCGTACCGCCAAGTCCCACCAGCAGACCTACGGTTACGCCTCGCGACGGAGCCTTCCGGGCGATAAGGCAAGCCACCAGGGTCGCGAACAGAGGATTCGCCCCGTTCAGCATCCCTGTCATTGCCGACGAGACCCGCTGCTCGGCAAACGGGAACATACTGAGAGGAAATGCGAACCAAAGGACGCCCAGCCAGGCCACATTCCCCCAGTCTTTACGCGCAACCGGTCGGCGCGCCGCCGGGAAGAGCGCGAGGGTCAGAAACCCGACCAAAATCCGCATGAAGGTAATGCCATTCGGCCCCACCGAACGCAACCCCTCCGCGATGAAAAGGAACGAAGCGCCCCAAATCAACCCAGGTAAAACCAGAAGTAGCCAGCCGGAATTCAATCCTTCCATGGTGGCATGTCAGGTTGACTTGGTGTCGTCCACGCTTGCCGGTAAGACTGGAGAAGCTTCGGGTCTGTGGTCGGGAATGTGCACACCCAGGGCAAACAATTGAAGAATGACCCGATCCACTATGTGAGCTGCGAAAAAATGAATTGAGGCCGGCTGCGATCCGGCTATTCGTCTCGCCGCCGGGATGTCAAGATGCAAGTCATAGGTAAGTTCATGAACAATCCGATTTCGAACTCTGATAAAAAGCGATAGTTCTTCCGGAGCAAGCTGCAGACTGTGAACTCGACAACTTTTCTTCAGATTGTCTCGGAAGGTTGGGCGAAGTAATTCCTGCCACTTCTGAGCAGTCAGGCGGTGCGCGGCATAGGGGGGGGAATTGGGAGCAACGCACGCTTTGGAGAGGTCCTTCCACTCCTTTCGATCAATGTCGAGCGGGGCCTTTGCACCGTAAGCGCGATGAGCATCTCGACCACAACGACAGATTGCAGGGTTCTCGCCTCCAGGTAGTCGCCTTCCGCCCGCGCATCAAGCCAGGCATTAATCACCATGTTGTGGGGATCGTAGTCTTCACGGAACGACCTGATCGCCTGGACGGCATCTCCAACGAGCTGCAGATCGAGTTCAAGAGACGGAAAGCCCTGTTGAAAGCAGAGTGGCGGTGCACCGAACCTCTTCGTCACTGAACCGCCGAATATTGCGCTCTCAAGCAATCGCCCCTTCCTAAACGTACCCCAGTAAATCCAATTGACTCCCTGCCCTTGCAGAACGCTAAGACCGACGCAAAGATGGGATACAAGCATTTCCAACTCCGCCCCCTTGAGAGTCGGGCACACGATGGCCATCGAAGCGGTTGGAATTGGCCCTTGCCCCGCCTGTGCCGAAAGCTTACACGATCCGAATAGCCAGGTAAGGGTAGAATCCGAAGCGATAACCTGTGGCTGGTGTCAGTAACTGCCAGGTAGCAACCAGCGGGCTGACTTTCCGCAAAGCGCACATTCGTCAGGAGGAGTTCGTATCTGTCTCCGCGTGGTTCGGATTCTCCAATGCGGACCTTCTGCACCTCGAAACAGATCTCGGAACCAGTATCGGCGGGCTAAATGAACGTTGGTATCTCTACTGATTTTCCATCATCGGGCGTACCGCGAAAACCCATCACGTTCAGGAACTGAACGGAAATGGCCAAGTGAGCAGTCCGGGCGCAGTAGAAGAAAGCACTGCCATCTCCCATGAGATCAATTCGGAATTTGCCAAGCTGAAGATTGCCTCCGTGGCTGCGGATCGCCACACCGACACCGCTGAATCGACGCTGGAGAGACCGCATCATCCGCCACCCGTCACCGGCTGAACTTCCCGCAATCCGCCACCACAAACCAACCTGGCCTTGCGACCTCGATCGCAGCGAGGATTTTCCCGGCGTGGTCCTTGAGGATCGGCCAGTAATTTACCGAAAGTACAACAATGGCAAGGTGCCGACCCGTCAGATTCTGTTCATATCGCAGCGTCGTGTCGCCGGTGACAAACACATCCATACCACCGTCCTCGGCAGTTCGCAGCAATTCCCCGTTCTGCAAGTGGCCTCACCCCAGAACGCCAGCCGTAAAAATTCGATAACCCGCCATCTCTGGCAGCAGACCACGCATATTGTGGGGCAGGTTTTGATCAAAAAGGATCTTCACGCCACGTGCAGCCTGCGATGTGTGACCGCGAACGCAAGCAATGCCTCGATCGTCGCCACCTGCAAGTCCGGATAGTTCTCCTGAATCTCAGGAATCGCCGACCCAAGCTCAGAGTCTTCCACACTGGTATCCGCGAGCACGCGAGTTCCGCGCACAACCGGTCGCCCGGAGACCTTACCTGCGACACGCTCTGCGTGCTCACAACCGGCCCAGTCAATTCCTGGTCCGCAGGGTTCCATATCCGAATTCTACCGCTACATCCCCGCTAACAGCTCCGGCAACTTCTGCGCAAACGCTGACCGCGCTAACACCTCGTCACACCCCGCATCCAGCGCCCGCGTCCGTAAATCCGTCATCACGTGCGGCAAGAACCCAATCACCACCGGACACCCGGCAGCCTTCGCTTCTTCCACCAACTCCACCGGCTCCGCCCCCGAGCAAGTCAAATCCACCACTATCCCGGCCGCGCCCGCTTTCACCTTCTCCAGCGCCGTGGCCTTATCCTTCACACAGACCACCTGCAACCCCAGCGGTTTCGCCGCCCCGGTCACCTGCACCAGGAAGAACAGGTCTGTCATCACCGCCACCACCGTCTTTACAGCCATTTCACGAACCAATCCACCGCCTGCACCAGAGCCTCCGGCTTCACCGCATGACCAGTATTCTTCTCAATCACAACCTCAAATTTATCCGCCGCCCTGGCATACGCCTTCCGCGCCGCCGCCAGACACAACTCCAACCCCGGCATCGGCGTCCGGGCATCAATCTCCCCGTTAATCGTCATCAACGCCCGGGGAGCAATCAGCGGCACCATCGCCGGACCATCAAATTCTCCGTAAATCCCAGGCGCGACCTTGTCATAGAAATGCTTGACAAATTTCGCATCCACCCCGGCAGCCCCGGTCTCCTTCGCCGCTGTATCCAGAGACGACTGGAAAGTTCCCGCCCGACTTTGCCACGAATCATGATCCAGCGCCCACGCAAAACTCTGGACCCCTATGCAAGGGACTGCAACTTTCACCCGCGAATCCACCGCAGCCGCCAGATAGGTCTCCATTCCGCCCTTTGAAAAACCAATCATCCCGATCCGCGTCGCATCCACCTCCGGCAGCGTCTCCAGATAATCCATCAGCCGCATCACATCCCAAACAGTGTCATAGAGGAATGGATGCTCTCTACCGGTCTGGTATGTCTTCAGCATCGCCGCCTGGTACGCCGCCGACCCGGTCTTCTCGGCGATGCGCTCACCGTGATAGCGGCCATCAATCGCCACCGCCAGGAAACCCTTCGCCGCCAATTGCTTCAGCACCGGCAACTGACCCTCCTTCGTCCCACCCGTGCCATGAAGCACGATGACGACCGGATGCTTCCCGGCGCCCTGCGGTCTCACCCAAAGCCCAGGCACCCGCTGCTCCGCATCCGCTGCGTAGCTGAACCGGTCGCCGGAAACCTGCGGAGCGAGAGCTACCCTCGGCCGGTCAATCATCTTAAGAAACGCAGCGCGGCGCGCACCTTCCTGCGTTTGCGCCGCTAAACCAGCCGAGAGCACAACACTCAGCACCATAACTTGTCCAATTGCAGTTCCATTCATACCGTCTCAGCATATCGGAACTGAGATTAGGAACTGAGATCTGGCTGCGCGTGTTACCTTCTGACTGAAAGGGAGACCTCCTACTTTGGGTAAATTCTTACTCGGCATCATCACCGGTGCAATCCTCATCGTCCTCGTCGGAGTCGTCGGCTTCTTCGCCATCGCGTCCCTAAAATCGAAGCCTCCGACGGTCGCTGACGGCTCCACCCTCGTCATCCACCTCTCCGGCGACATCCCCGAACGCCCCCCGGTGGAAATTCCCCTCCCTTTTCTTGGAGACAGACCGTCGGTCACCGTCCTCAACGTGTGGAGCATGCTCCGCCGCGCCGCCGCCGACGCCCGCATCAAGGCCGTTGTCCTCGAACCGGAGGGCGCACAGATCGGCTGGGCCAAAATGCAAGAAATCCGGGCCGACATCGAGACTTTCCGCAAATCCGGCAAGCCCATTTACGCCTTCCTGAAAGCCCCCACCACGCGTGAATATTACATCGCTTCCGCCTGCACCAAAATCTACATGGGCCCTGTTGACACGCTCGGACTGAAGGGCCTGCGCCTCGAACTGACGTATTTCAAAAATACCTTTGACAAACTCGGCATCCAAATGGAAGTCGAACACGCCGGCCAATACAAAGACTACGGCGACATGTACACCCGCACCTCCATGTCCACGGAGACGAAAGAGGTTCTCAACGGCATTGCCGATAACGTCTACGGCGACCTTATCTCCACCGTCGCCAAAGGGCGCAACAAAGAGTTGACGGCGCTGCGGGCAATCATCGATCAGGGCCCGTGGCTCTCCGCCCAGGCCAAACAACACGGCCTGGTTGACGAACTGAAGTACGAAGACGAAATGTTTGCAGACTTGAAGAAATTCCTCAAGCAAACTGAAATCAAGAAGGTTTCCGAACACGACTACGTTAACGTTCCGGACGCCTCTGCTGCCTCTCTGGACCGCATTGCCTGGGTCGTTGGCGAAGGCAGCATTACCCGGGGCGACGCCGACTCTGACGGCGCCGACGGCCTCCAGTCCGAGCAATTCGTCAAGACCCTCGCGAAAATCGGCGCTGACTCCACGCTCAAAGCCGTCATCGTGCGAATCGATTCACCCGGTGGCGAAGTTACCGCCTCCGATCAGATGTGGGCTGCCATGAACCAGCTCAGCAAGAAAAAGCCCATGGTGATCTCCATGTCGGACGCCGCAGCCTCCGGCGGTTACTACATGGCCATGACCGGCGACACCATCGTTGCCTACCCCGGCACTCAAACCGGCTCCATCGGAGTTGTCGTGGCCAAACCCGCCATCAAGGGTCTCTATGACAAAATCGGCATCACCAAGGACTTCATCACCCGTGGTAGATACGCGATGCTGGAATCCGAATACCAACCGTTGACCCCGGACAACCGAGCCAAACTCCGCGAAGGCATCGACGCCAGCTACGTCGACTTTGTCAAGAAGGTTGCCGACGCCCGTAAGAAGACCTTCGCAGGCATCGAACCCCTCGCCCAGGGCCGCGTCTGGATGGGCGATCAGGCCAAAGCCAACGGCCTGGTAGACGAACTCGGAGGCATCGACAAGGCCATCGAACTGGTGCGAAAGAAGGCAGGAATCCCCGCGACCGCCAAAGTTCATCTGGTTCCCTACCCCGGGAAGCGAAGCCTTCTCGACTTCTTCCTGCGCTCTTCCTCGTCCTCAGACCAGGACGCGAGAAAGCAAGCCGGAGCCCTCCTCTCCGGAGTAGGCGTGGACGAACTCAAAACCGCCCTGAAAGACGCCAGACTGCGAGTCTGGACCAAAGGCGGAATGCTGAAAATGATGCCCTTCGCTCTGGAATTCCGCTAAGCCCGACAGCCATGCTCACGCTTCAGGAACAATTCGGCCAAATCGATATCTACCTCTTCGACCAGCTGCTGAAAGGCCGAATCGCCCCCGGCATGACCATCCTCGACGCCGGCTGCGGCGGAGGTCGCAACATCATCTACTTCCTCCGTGAGCACTACGACGTACGCGCCGTCGACATCTCCCGGCAAGCCGTAGACACCATCCGGCAGCTGGCAGCCGAGCTCAACCCATCGTTGCCTCCGACCAACTTCCGCATGGAACCGGTCGACAAGATGTCGTTCGACGACGCCTGCGCCGACGTGGTGATCAGCAACACCGTCCTGCATTTTGCCCATGACGACGGCCACTTCCACGCCATGATGAACGAGATGTGGCGAACCCTGAAGCCGGGAGGCCTCTTCTTCGCCCGCCTCGGTTCCAGCATCGGGATGGAAACCCGGATCCAACAAATCGAAGGCAGAAGGTACATGTCTCCCGACCAATCCGAACGCTACCTGGTGGACGAAGCACTCCTCCTGGCGCACACGGAACGGTTGGGGGCCGAACTGGTCGAACCCATCAAGACCACAGTCGTCCAGGACCTGAGAGCCATGACGACCTGGGTTCTGCGTAAGAATTCGAAGTAGGAGCGGGGCATTTCCGCAGCAATTGTGCATGCAGCTCGGCGTCGGATCAGACAGGACACCTCGGACCTACAGATCCAGAGTGACCTTTCAGAAGAAGCGCAACCAGGCCAGGAACCTGGAACCGGCGATGACAAAAGAGTGAACGCTGCCTTTTCGCTTGCCACCACCCCTCCGGGTGCGGGATATTGGTTGAGGTAGCCCCTGACCCCGTTTCACACCAACTTTATTTGCACCAGGATGTAGAGCCAAGCCAATTCGCATTTTTCGCCGGACCCCGGTGTGTGCAAACACGCCTCTCCCGGCCAGGCAGAAGCTCTGACTCTGGTTTGGGGACGGCAATTGGCGAATGGCATGACGGCAGAAACAACTTTCAACCACATCTTTTTCACCGAACTGCTCGGGATGCCGGTCTATGACCTGAAACATCGCCGCATCGGTCGGGTGAAAGATGCTGCCCTGGTCCCCCTCATCCACCCCTCCCGCATTGACCGCTTTCTGGTCTCCGCCGGGGGCTCCTGGCTCTCGATCCGCTACGACCAGATCGCCAGCATCTCGCTCGCCGACGGTATCCAGCTCTCCAACGAGCGCCTCTACCCGTACCACTCCGATGAGTACATGCTGCGTATGCAGCGCGACCTCCTCGACCAGCAAATCATCGACGTCAACGGCCGGAAGGTCGTCCGCGTCAACGACGTCACCCTGGAAGTGAAACGCGACGAGCGCGATTCCCTGCTGATCCACGAAATCGATGTCGGGCTCCGCAGCATCTTCCGCCGCCTCGTCCAGGGTGTGATGCCTGCGCTTTGGATCCGGGCCCTCCAGGAGCCCATCCAACCCAACTCCATCCGCTGGGATTTCTGCAACATCGTGGAAGCGGACCCCCTCCGCCGTCTGCGCCTCAATATCTCTCACGAGCGCCTCGAACTGATGCACCCGGCTGATCTGGCCGACATCGTCGAGGAACTCGGGCCCGCCGAGCGCGAGGCCATCATCGGGACTCTCGACAGCGAGGTCGCCGCCGAGGCCCTTTCTGAAATCGACCCCAAGATGCAGGCCAACATCCTTGAAAACCTGGAACCCGATGTTGCGGCGGGCATCGTCGAGGAAATGTCCCCCGATCAGGCCGCCGATGCCCTGGGCCAGATGGAAGACGAAACTACCGAGGACATCTTCGACGAAATGGAGTCCGGCGAGGATGAAGAAGTTCGCGAACTGCTGGAATATGACGAAGATACCGCCGGCGGGATGATGAACACCGAAGCGATTCTGCTCTCTGCCGAGACAACGCTTGACGAAGCCCTGAAGTGCCTCCGCGACCACGAGGACCTCCTCGAAAGTACCCATGTCTTGTTCCTGACCGGCCCGGACGGGAAAGTGACCGGCGCTGTCCCGCTCGCGCGGCTGTTCCTGGCCGAAGGCTCAACACGACTGGGAGAGCTCGCCACTGACCGCCTGATTGCGACAAAACCCGCCGAAAAGAAGAACCGCGTGGCTGAACTCTTTGACAAATACAATCTTCTCGCCCTCCCCGTCCTCGAAGCCGACGGAACGCTCGCGGGCGTCATCACCGCTGACGACATCATTACCGTGCTGAGGAAAAAGTAGTGCCGGGCTTCTTCGCGCGCCTGAAGCGCCACTTCTTCATCTTTTTCGCCGTACTCGGCCCCGGCTTCATTACCGCCGTCGTTGACAATGATTCCGGCGGTATCTACACCTATTCCCAGGCGGGTGCCAGGTGGGGTTACCTCCCCCTGTGGACGCTGCTTCCCATCACCATCGCCCTCATCGTCACCCAGGAGATGTGTTCCCGCATGGGAGCCGTCACCGGCAAGGGCCTGTCCGACCTCATACGGGAAGAATTCGGCCTGCGTATCACCTTCGGCATCATGCTCCTGTTGATTCTGGCCAATCTGACCAACATAGCGGCCGAATTCGCCGGGGTTGCCACCTCGCTCGACCTGTTCGGAGTCAGCAAATACATTTCCGTACCCCTGGCCGCCATCCTGGTCTGGTTCCTCGCCGTCAAAGGCAATTACGCCAGCGTCGAGAAAATCTTCCTGTTCGCCTGCGTCATCTACCTGACGTACATCATTGCCGGTTTTATGGTGAAGCCGGACTGGAAAGAAGCCGCCATCTACAGCGTCAGCCCCAAACTCATGCTGGACAAGGGCTACATTACGATGCTGATCGCCATGGTTGGCACCACCATCGCACCCTGGATGCAGTTCTATCTCCAGTCAGCGGTCGTCGAAAAAGGCATCACGCCGAAGGAATACCGGGAATCGCGGATCGAGGTAATCGTCGGCTGCATCATGACTTCAGTCATTGCCTTCTTCATCATCGTGGCCTGCGCCGGAGCCTATCGCGACAAACCTACCGATATCCAAAGCGCCAGCGATGCCGCGCTCGCCCTCAAACCCTTCGGCGAATACGCCTTTCGCCTCTTCAGCGCCGGGCTGCTGAATGCGTCAATCTTCGCGGCCTGCATCCTGCCGCTCTCCACTGCCTACAGTGTCTGTGAAGGTCTCGGCTTCGAGTCGGGTGTCAACAAGACCTGGAGCGAAGCCCCCATCTTCTACTGGCTGTATACTCTGCTCATTGTCGTCGGTGCAGGCGTTGTAATCCTGCCCAGATTTCCGCTCGTTCAAATGATCCTGCTATCTCAGGTCCTGAACGGAATGCTGCTGCCTTTCATCCTGATCTTCATGATTCTGCTCATCAATAAGCAGGCCCTGATGAAGGAGTGGATCAACCCCCGCGCCTACAACGTGGTCGCCTGGGTTACTGTGGTGGTAGTGATCGGGATGACGCTTGCGCTTACCGGCATCTCGCTCCGCGAAACTTAATCCCTATGCTCGACGACCATCAGTTCCGCACGGCGTGCGACAACGCCCTCGAAACCCTGCAGCGCGCTCTTGAAGCCGCCACCGACCATCATGAGTTCGATGTTGACAGTAAGGAAGGCGCCCTCGCCATCGAGTTCGAGGACCCGCCGGCGAAGTTCGTCATCAGCCCGAACTCGCCCGTAAAGCAAATCTGGGTCTCCGCCCGCGTTCGCAGCTTCAAGCTCGACTGGAACGAATCGCTCAATGCCTTTGCCTTGCCGGATGGCCGAACTCTGACCCGCCTCATCGCCGATGTGATGGGCGAACAGCTTGGCACAAAGGTTAAGCTCTAGTCCGCAAAGTTCTGATGCGATAACCTGATAGGCGATGAAACCCTTCGTACTGTCAATGGTCGCCCTCGGAATTGGCTTTGTAACGGTCACGGCGCAAACACCCCCACCCGACTCCCTCCTCGAAGGTTTCCGCCAGGTAGAAGTCGCCTCCGTGTCCGATGCTATCGAGCAGCTCTACGGTAAGAAACTCTACATGCATCACCAGATGCGCCCCGTCTTCACGACAAAATTCGTCGGGCCTGCCGTCACCGTCCTGCTGAAGAAGGAAGAGCACAAAGACGGCGCATCCGCCTCCCAGGGCATGCTCGACGCCATTGATGCAGCCGCACCCGGCTCCGTCTACGTCATGAAACTGGAAGATGGTGGCGATGTCGCGGGTATGGGGGGGCTGATGGCCACCGCCATGAAGGCCCGCGGTTTCGCCGGAGCGGTCATCGACGCGGCCGTCCGCGACCTGCCCCAAATCAAAAAGATCCAGTTTCCGGTCTTCAGCACCGGTGTCACGCCCTCCACGTCCGTAAATCATTTCCGGTTCGCCGGAGTCAACGTCCCGGTAACGGTAGCCGGAGCTCTGGTCAATGCCGGCGACATTATTTCTGCCGATGAAGACGGCGTCGTCGTCATCCCGCGCGCCCAGGCTGCCGAGATTCTGAAGAAGGCGCAGGACCTCGACAACACGGAACACACCATGCTGCCGTTCATCGAAAAGTTCAAATCGATCAAAGAAGCGGTCGCTAAATTCGGTCGAATCTAGGTCCGGCGGTCCCAACCAGCTAAACTGGAAAAGGTGGCCCGAGGTTATTCGAGCCATCGGTTATTCGAGCCATCAACGTTCAATCACGCTTGGGCAATAACAACCCCAACCGAAGTTCAGGAAGAAATCATGTCGGCAAAAAACGGACACATCGCGCGGCACCACCGCTTACGCAAGAAGAAGCTCGCAAAACGCCTCGTCACCCGGGCTCTGCGTGCCTCGCTCACCCAAAACCAGGCGGCACCCCCTGCCTCTGAAACCACCGCCCAGTAGTTTCGGCGACACCTCAAATACCTGGGCCGTCGCGCCTCTGCCCGCGAATGAGGCGGAGCGTGTGGCGGCATTACGGTCTCTTGGCGTGCTCGACACGCCACCCGACGAACGTTTCGACACATTAGTACGGTTGGCATCTCTGATGTTTAAGATGCCAATCAGCTATGTTTCGTTCGTCGATAGTGACCGCCAATGGCTTAAAGCGCGGGTGGGTATCACGCCCTGTGAAACCGCCCGCGATGGCGCCTTCTGCAGCTTCGCAATTCTGGAAGATCGGCCATTTTTTGTCCCGGACACCAAAGCGGATAGCCGCTTCACCAACAATCCCCTCGTAGTTGGCGACCCGTTTCTGGGCTCCTACTTCGGCGTCCCTCTGAAAGTTGCCGGCTTCAATGTCGGTACCTTGTGCCTCGCGGATCATGAACCGAGAACACTCAGCGAGACAGAGACAGAAGCCCTGGTGGAACTGGCAAATGTCGCTGCCCGGGAACTCGGCCTCAGGGAACTGGTTGACACGCAGACCAGGTTACTGGAAGCGCAACGGGAGAAAGAACTTCTATTCGACCAGTTGCAGCAGGAGAAACAGAGAGGGGATCGCTTTCTCCTGAGCCTCATGCCGGGTGACATCGCGGAAGAACTTTCCACATCCGGCAAAGTGGAACCTCGATACTTCCACGATGTGACAGTCCTTTTCACGGATTTCGTAGGTTTTTCGCGGCAAACCGAAGTCCTGGCCGCCGAAGAACTGGTGGAACTGCTCAACCGTTATTTCTCGGCCTTTGACGACATCGTCGCACGCTACGGTCTGGAGAAGCTGAAGACCATCGGCGACAGCTACATGTGTGTGGGCGGCATGCCGGAATCAAATGCTTCGCACCCGGTGGACGCGGTCCTCGCTGCCATGGAAATGCGCAATGTCATCCGGGAAGTCGCCAGGAATGCCGAGCCGCATGGCATCAGCTTCGATATCCGCATTGGCCTGCACACCGGCCCGGTTGTGGCCGGCGTCGTGGGCACACGTCGCTTCGCCTACGACATCTGGGGCGAAACCGTGAACCTGGCCTCCCGCATGGAATCTTCCGGAGCCCCGGGCTGCATCAATCTCTCCGAACGAACCTTCGCCCGTGTCAAAGACTTCTTCCAATGCGAACACCGGGGCCGCGTCACTACCAAGGACCATCAGGAACGCGAGATGTATTTTGTCCGCGACCTGCAAAACTCCCTGAAGTCCCCGAGTGACGAACCTGGTGTCCCGCCGCAGTTCCAGCGCCGCTACAACACGTATTTCCGGAAGCCCCTGCAAGCGTTCCCGCGACTCGACCTCTCGTAGCAACCCTATTTGACGACTCTGACCGCCCGTTTCATATTGTTATAGAACACGTAAGTACCGGTCACCGTGGAGGTCACAATGTCAGGGCGACCATCCTTGTTCAAATCCACAACAGCCAGATGTGAACCCACGCCTGACCTGTTGTTTACGAGCTCCGGCACAAACTCAGCCCCGCCTGGAGCCTTCGGGTTTCGCACCGTCCGGTAGACATAGACCACGGGCTCGCCAAGCGGATCCGGATCATTAAACCCGAACAGATGCGACATGGCCCGCTTGCCCGTAATCAGGTCGGGAAGCCCGTCGCCGTCCATATCTGCGAAGCCAGTGGCATGGGGTTCGGTAAACGTCACTCCTCCCGCATTCTTCGTAGCGAAGTTGTCCATAATCATATGGCGAACAAAGGAAATCCGGCCCGCCGCATCCCGCTTCTGCTCAAACCACGCCAGCCCCCAGCCGTGCCCTTCCAGCGCCCCCACCACATCGTTCAGACCATCGCCGTTCACATCGTAGACGCCGATCTCCGCGCCGCCCGCACCGCCCTGCGTCATCCCTCTGCGTCCGAACTCTTCCGGATGCCAGGTCCACGTCTTCGGCGCACTCCCCTTTGCAGGCTGCTCCCACCAGCCGAACGAGTTGATAAAGTCCTTGCGGCCATCGCCATTGATATCGCCGACGCCCAGACCATGCCCGATCGCCACACCCCACAGGCCGGGTTCAGAAACATTGGTCGTGATCCACGTTCCCGTCGGATTCGCCGGATCGGGCTTTGAGTACCGCAGGGTATTATCGCCCGCATGAATCACCTCCGGCTTCCCATCTCCGTCCAAATCCATCAGAAGCGTTTCTTCGTTGCCCACGGGCTTAATCACCACATACTTCGCCCACATCCGGGACTCCCTGCCAGGATTCACATACAGATTCCCGGCACCGACCCCGGCACTGCCGCTCATCACCAACAAATCAGGCCAGCCATCGCCCGTAAAATCGTAGGCGAGATTCACCATCGAAAGCTGTGGATACTCATACGCCGGGTTGTAGACGAATGGCGTGTAGACCAGCTTTGCTTCCGTGTAGCTCGGCCCCAGGTAGACGTAAGGCCCCGCCGCGATATCCGAAATCCCGTCTTTATTGAAGTCCGCAACCGCCGCCGACCAGCCGGTGTACATGGAATCCAAATGCTGCTTCCGGTAGTTCAGGGAGGTTTTCTCTGTCGGAAAATGCCATGTCGACAGATCGCGATACCCGACTCGGTCGAACTTTGCCGTCCCTGTCCCACCCACGTACAGAGCAATCGGGCCAAACGTACTCTCCGCCTTCGCCCGGGTGAGGCCACCAGCAGCGCCGCCGTTGATGGTCACCTTCAGCAAATCGGCGAAGAGAAACAGGTCGAACTGATTGGCAACACCAGGTTTGTAAACCGGCTGCGCCTTGGTCAGCTCCGGCAGTGCCACGCCGACAGGCGGCGCAGGTGGCGGTATGCGGGGAGCCGCACTGCCACCAGGCAAGGCCGCACCACTGATTGCCCCTGGCAGCCCCGACGAGGAAGACAACCCACCCTCTGCAACCCCCGGTGCCAGCTTCTCACGCGACAGTTCCCTGCCCTGCGCATCCAGTCGAATCGCGTAAGCATTCAAATCGCCTTCGGTCAGCGAATAGAAGATGCCCTTCATCCCCTCGGCGGTCTTCTCCGCGCGCATCAAGACGCCTGCTTTGCACCCGCCGGAACAGGTAAGCTCCGTGAACACAGCCACGTTCTGGAAGCCCTGATCCAGCACCAGCCAGCCGCCCCCAGGCTGCCGGGGTGTACCCACCAGAGCCTTGCCCTCCACTTTCCAGTCCGCCTGGCCCATCGGACTCCAGCCAGCCAGACTGTTCACCACACGGTCAGCCCGAAACGTCTGCGCCCCGGCGCCCAATGCCACGAACAAAAGGCCTGTCAAAATCCAATTTCGCTTCATGGATGACACTTTATAACAATAGGATGGAAACTGCATGTACTATCGCCAGATCGAGCCGCCGCCCGACCTCACCCCGTGGGTGGAGTGTGCATGGTTCCTCGAAACGGCGCTGGCCCCGGAAGGCCAACTTATTGTCCCCGATGGTCGCCGGGAGCTGATCTTTCACTTTGCGGCCCGCCCCCTTTGCGCAGGTCTGCAACAGGCCGGAACCCTGATCACTTCCAATCTCAACCAGGCCCTGGAACTCGCCCTCACCTGGACCATGAAGGTCTTCGGAGTCCGGCTCCAGCCCTTCGCCTCCGAAACCGGCCTGGCTGACTTCGAACCCCGGCTGGAGAGCCTGTACCAGCAGCTCGGCAACGCGCGCACGGAAATGGAAAAACTCGGGCTTGCCTGGAAAGCGCTCCGTAATTGGACGACTCCACTGGCATCACCGGACGCTGCCATTGCCGAATCCATCCGCCTCATCGAAGCCGCCCGCGGCATAGGACCGACCGGTACCTTCATGCCCTCAGGCCTCGCGGAACGGCAGTGGCAGCGGCGCTTTCGGCAGGCCACCGGCCTCTCCCCCAAAGCTTTCGCGCGGGTCACGCGGTTTCAATACCTGATCGCCCGGTATGAGGCCAACGACTTCCATTCGTGGGCCGAACTCGCCCTCGACACAGGCTTTCAGGACCAGTCCCACCTGGTCAACGACTTCCGGGCCTTCTGCGGCCAGAGTCCCGAAGCGTATTTCCGATCCGGTCGGGGTATCCCGGAGTTTTATCGCGACGGTTTTTTGCAAGACCCGGCTGCCCGATAATGGCAGTATCGAACCATGTCCAAAATCGCCATGCTCGGAATCCTGAGCGCCCTCTCACTCTTCCCACAAGAGCCGACTGCTCCCCACATCACCGCTCTGAAGTGGATCGCCGGAGACTGGGGCCCCACCAGCCAGACCTTCGCGGCTGAAGAACACTGGCTCCCGCCAGTCGCCGGCATGATGCTCGGTATGAGCCGGACCATCGTCCGGGACAAGACCGTCTCCTTCGAATTCCTGCGGATTGAACAACGCCCTGATGGCATTTACTATGTCGCCCAGCCCGGCGGACGTCCGCCCGTAGCCTTCAAACTAACCGCCAGCACCGCAACGTCCGCCACTTTCGAGAATCCACAACACGACCACCCGAAGATCATCACCTACCGCCTGGAAAACCCCGAGATCCTCATCGCCGGCATTGAAGGTGACGAAGGCGGCAAACACAAGAAACAGGAATTTCAATTCCGCCGCATCTCGAAGTAGCGGACAAACAAAAGCAAAAAGGGCGGCTCCCGAAGGAGCCGCCCTTTTTGCTTGAAACCGACTGCTTAGTTGGTTAGTACTTGTCGCAATCGCTCCAGCCGGACTTGCTGGCGTCGATTTTAACCGAAGCCTTGGCCGTTGCCTTGATGGTCTGACCAGCCACAGTCACCGAAGCGGTGGCGGTGTTGGTGGCAACCGAGCTGCTCGGCTTCGTCACATGGCCTTCATATTTGCGACGCTTGGAGCATTCGTTCCGCACTTTCGGGACACTCACTCCACCGAAGCCATACTTGGCGCAGGCTTCTTTGGAGATCACGACCGTGTAGTTCTGCTCGTCTTCCCAATCCTTGGCGTTTTCGGGGGAATCCTTCGTGGACTGGTTGTACTTGGTCTGCTTGTTGAGGTTACGGTTCAGGGAAGAATCGACCTTGAGCACGTGGGCTGCGTTGCCCTTGTACACCTTGCCGCCACCACCCTTGATACCGAGGTTATTCCAGCCGGAGCGAGTCCGGGAATCGCGGCTCAGGTAATCGGCCACGAAGTCGAGCGTCACGTTGCCCTTCTTGTCGAGAATCTTGAACTCGACACCATCCGTGGAAGCCGCGAACCGGTTGAAGGACTGACCTCTGCTGCCCCAGTCGCGAGAAGAACCTCGGCCGTAGGTGTTGTCGGTCAGGCTCTTGTCCTGGCGATAGGTAACCTGAATGTCGCCATTGCTGAGTTCCTTGCAGATAACAGTGCCGCCATCTTTGGAGTCGCTGTCATCATCCCAGTCGTGGCGCCGGGAAGAACCCCAGCCGCGATCATCGTCATCATCATCATCATCCTGCGCATCCTGCGTAACCGGAGGATAGATGCAGGCGCTCAGAGTCTGGGAAGCACCAACCGCCAGGCTGGCCACGGTGCCGACCGTGAAGTCGTCCGAAGTGAAGCCGGGAGTTGCGTTGTCGTCGCCCACCGTGATGTTGGTGAGAGCCACCGTACCGGTGTTCTTCACAACGTAGGTGTAGCAAACCTTCTGGTAAGGATTCACCCGTGAGACGTTCGCCGTCTTGGTGAGCGAGATACCCGGGGTGTTGGTCACAACCGGAGGAGCCACCGTGAGAGAGCAGGTGACCGTGCCGGACTTGCCGTTCTTATCTTTCACCGTGATGATGTAAGAGAAGGTGCCGGTGACCGAAGGCGTACCGGAGAGCAGACCGGAGGTGGAGAGCACCAGACCGGCAGGCAGACCAGTTGCCGAGAAGGTGTAAGGACCACCCGCACCGGCGCTGCCGGTCAGCTGCTTCGAGGCGATGGTGGTGCCCTTCACCGCGCTGACCACCGGGCAAGCCGTGGTGGGCGCAGGGGTAATCGTCATGCTGCAGGTCTTGGTTACATTCTCGACCGTCGAGGTACCCGTGTCATCGACTTTAACGCCGAAGGTATAAGTACCGCTGCCGGAGGGTGTACCCGAGATCAAACCAACCGAGTTCATCGTGAGGCCAGGGGCCAGGCTGCCCGAGACGAGCGAGAAGGCATAGCGACCCGTGCCGCCCGAAACCCCGAAGGAGGAGCTGTAGGGAAGACCAGCCTGACCGCTGCTGGCAGGGCAGGTGAGTGTGATCACCGGCGGGCAGGGCAGAACCGTGATGCAGCAGATAACGGCGGTGCAGTTGCCGTCTTTGTCAGTTACGTAAATCGTGTAGTTGAAAGTACCTGCCACCGTCGGCGTGCCGGAGATGGTGCCGTTGGCTGCAATGCTGAGACCAGCCGGGAGACCCGTGGCCGAGAAGGTGTAAGGAGCACCGGCACCCTGCTGACCAACCAAAGTGACGGGCGTAATCGCCTGACCCTGAGTGGCGCTGATGGAAACGCAGGTTGTGGTGGGCGAGCTGGTGGTCAGCGTAATACCGCAGGTGCTGGAGACCGGGAGGACGGCGGAGTTGCCGCTGTTGTCGGTAACTCGCGTTGTAAAGCTGAAGGTCGTGCCGCTCGTCGGCGTACCGGAGATAACGCCGGTCGAGGTGTTCAGCGTCAGGCCAACCGGCAGGGATCCGCCAGTCAGAGCGAAGGTGTAGCTACCGGTACCACCGCCGGCTACCAGCGAAGAGCTGTACGCAACACCGATCCGTCCGGTGCTGGACGGGCAGGCCAGCGTGAGGGCGGGGGGCGCGGGAGCAACCGTGATGGAGCAGGTGACCGTGCCGGGGTTGCCGTTGGCATCAGTAATCGTGATGGCGTAAGCGAAAGTGCCGCTCACAGTCGGCGTACCAGTAATGACGCCCGTTGCGGACATCACCAGGCCAGCCGGAAGACCGGTGGCGGAGAACGTATAGGGAGCACCGGCACCAAGAGAGGGAGACAATGAAGCGGCGCTGATCGGCAGACCCTGTGTCGCACTGATAACCGGGCAGGTCGTCGTGGGCGCGCCCACGATGGCAATGTTGCAGGTTGTGCTGACCGGGCTCAGGGCCGTGTCACCGGTGTCGGTAACGCGTCCGGTGAAGGAGAGCGAGCCGGCCGCCGAGGGGATACCGGAGATAAGACCGGAAGAGGCGTTCAGGGTCAGGCTGCCGAGGCTGCCGCCAGCCAGAGAGTAGCTGTACATGCCCGTGCCGCCCGCAGCCGAGAGTGCGGCACTGTAAGAAACACCGACCTGACCAGTGATACCGGTCGGGCAAACCAGAGAAAGAGGAGTCGAAGGCGGCTGCACGTTAATGGTGCAGGGAGCGGTTGAGGTATTGCTGCCGGACTGCCCCCCCGCGTCAACCACCCGCGCGGTGAAGCTGTAAGAGGCAGACGCCGTCGGCGTACCTGTAATGAGGCCGTTCGCCCCGAGCGTGAGACCGTTCGGCAGCGAGCCAAGGATGGAGTAGGTGTAGGGTCCAACGCCGCCCATAGCCACCAGGCTGGACGAGTAAGCGGTACCGGTGCGGCCCGTGTTGACGGAGCACGTCAGCGCCGGGGCGGTGGAATTCGCCAGCGGTACAGGCAGTTCCAGAAGGAGGGTCTGCAAATGTTGGGAGGCTGTTTGGTAATCGGGAGCCAGAGCATTGGGCCCGACCGTGTAGAACACGGCCATAATGCCGAACGCGGCAGGCACATACCCGGCACCGTTCGCTTGGGCGTCTGCAGCCAGCGCCAGTGCGGTCGGTGATGCGGGAGACGCCAGATCGGTAGACCCGACCATGATCAGCCAGATGGCGTCCTGCACGTCCTGTACGGTCCCTGTCTTGTGATTGAGGATGTAGTTGACCATGTTCAGGGTGTTGCCAGGTACCCGAGGCCGCATTGCTGCCGGAACGCCTGGGGCGTAGGTGGAAAGCACCGGGTAACCGGGCGTGCCGGTATTCTGCACAGTCGAACTGTACCAGGCTCCGCACCAGGCGGCGTACGGACCATTGGCCATATCGCTGCCGGGTCCAAGGCCGGTTACGTTCAGGGTGAAGTACCCATTACCGGCGGCGGCAGGGTCGCCCCAGGGGTCCTCGTTGAAATCTATAGTTGAGAATGTTACCAGGCCCGACGGCAGGGTCACTGCGTTCACGCAGGACGTGCACTGGGCGGAAGCGTTGCCAGCGAAGACGGAGAGCAGAGCCAGGGCCGTCGCTGCAAATCCCAGAGTACTGGCCTTACTTCGGGGTTGATGTAGATTGTTTTTCATTGCGGTCACTTTTTGAAAACATTTAAGTCTGAAACCCGATACTATCAGGAGAATCCGCACATATCATCGAAAATATGAGGTTTGTTCCGCAGTTCGGTACCAGTACGGGTCAGGCTTCGAGTCAGGACAGAATCCAGCTCCCGGCGAGCAGGAACGCCAGCCGGACATAGTCACATAACTCATTCATTATGCGACACTTACACAAGGTAAACGAAAGGGAATACTGCCGTAACATAAGGCCCTGCCAGTACCGCTGGTATTGGCAGAACCGCAGGAAATGGCTGAAAAATGGCGCGGGTGCACCCACCGGAAATGCAAAAGGGGAGCAGATTTCTCCGCTCCCCTTTTGCCGCTTTGCAAGTGGCCTTTAGATTATGTCGCCCTTGACGTTAATGCCGTCAAAGATCACATTGAAGGCGTTTGAATCAAACGTGCCCAGCTGCTTCCTCAGGTTGGCCTGCGCAAGAAGCTGCAGCACAGTGTAGGACTGATTGTTGACGAGCCCGATTGCCGTGCCATACGATCCCACATTCCACGTCTTAACACCGGTACCGCCCGTGGAGGAGTTGAAGCGGAACTTGGTCCGCTGAGCCACCATTAAAGCGTCCGTACCGCTCAGGCTGGTGCTGGTTATGTACACGGCCAGAGCGCTGCCCATGATCTGTGCGTTGGTCTTGGTCCCGCTCACCTTGAAAAGAGTGGTGAACAGAGCGGCAACGTCAGAGTTCTTCTTACCTGTGAGGTTGTTTGCGCTCGTCGCACCGAACAGGGCGGGCATTTGAGTAGCCAGCCAGTTGGCGAGGGCAGTTGACGTTCCACCACCGTTAGCGATGGAGATCAGATACTGACCGTTCTTGTTCTGCCAGAAGCCGATCGTCGCGGTGTCACCGGTACCGACCGCGCCGGCACTCACAACTACCGGGGGGGCTACCGTGATCGAGCATGTGATCGTGCCGGCGTTACCGTTCCTGTCAGCAACCCGGACCGTGTAAGAGAAGGTACCGTTGACCGAAGGCGTTCCCGATATCGTGCCCGAGGTGGACATGACCAGACCAGAGGGCAAGCCGGTAGCCGTGAAGGTATACGTCCCACCGGCTCCGTTGGCACCACTCAGAGTCACCGGAGTGATGGCTACCCCTTGCGTTGCGCTAATGACTGCGCAGGTGGTGGAGGGAACCGCTGCAACTGTGATGCCACAGGTGCTGGTGGCCGGAGCCAGAACGGAGTCGGTAGTGTCGACAACCCTTGCCGTGAAGCTAAAGGTACCGGCACTGGTCGGGGTACCCGAAATCAGACCCGTGGAAGTATTCAGGCTGAGGCCAAGAGGCAAAGAACCGCCTGTGATGGAGAAGGCGTAGTTCCCGGAACCACCACCGGCCACCAGCGAACCACTATACGGAACACTAACCTGACCGATGCTGGAAGCACAGACCAGCGTCAGAGGCGTGGGAGCGGTAGTCACCGTAACCGAGGAGCAGGTGGTGGTGCCGGTATTGCCGT
The DNA here is from genome assembly GCA_010084195.1 of Terriglobia bacterium. Lineage (GTDB taxonomy): Bacteria > Acidobacteriota > Terriglobia > Bryobacterales > Bryobacteraceae > BOG-234. Next base: position 12,404 of record RGPS01000038.1, on the reverse strand, counting down.
TCCTGTCGGTCACCGTGACGATATAAGAGAAGGTGCCTGTGACGGTTGGCGTGCCGGAGATGGTGCCATTGCTCGCCATGGAGAGGCCAGCCGGCAAACCGGTTGCGGAGAAGGTATAAGAACCACCGGCTCCATTCGACCCGGTCACGGTGACCGGCGTGATCGCCCGACCCTGCACGGCCGAGATACTGACACAGTTAGCAGAGGGCGGACCCACAATCGAGATACCGCAGGTGGCGGAAACCGGAGCCAGCGCCGAATCACCCGTGTCAGTCACCTTACCGGTGAATGTTACGGAACCGGGAAGCAACGGCGTACCGGCGATGAAACCAGTAGAAGCGTTGAGCGTCAAACCGCTGGGAAGAATGCTGCCCGCAGCGAGCGAGTAAGAGTAGTTACCGGTACCACCGGAAGCAACCAGCGCCGAACTGTAGGAAACACCCACCTGTCCGGTAAGGTTAGCGGGGCAAACCAGCGCCAATGGAGTCACCGGCTGCGAAATGGTGATGGAACAGGCCGATGTCACCGTGTTGGTGGCTGAATTCCCGGAGGAATCGACAGCCTGAGCCGTGTAGCTAAAGGAACCCGACGTGCTGGCCACGCCTGTGATTGTGCCGGCAGAGGGATTCAGGAAGAGGCCGGGGGGCAACGCACCGCCGGCGACGGAGAAGAGATAAGGGAAAACACCACCGTTGGCGACCAGCGCGGAGGAGTACGAAGTTCCCGCCTGGCCGGAGCTGGAAGCGCATGCCAACGTCGGGGTGCTGTTGTTCGCCAGCGGAACCGGCACTTCAAAAAACAGCGTCTGCAGTTGATTGGACGCGCTCTGGTAAGTCGTCGCCAGGGTAGTGGGGCCAGTCACATAGAAAACAGCCATGGTGCCAAAGGAATTCGGTACGTAGGCCGCACCATTTGTGATCGCAGCGTTAGCGAGAGCAACGGCCGTGGGCGATGCCGGTCCTGCCAGGTCCGTAGAACCAACCATAATTAGCCAGATGGCGTCCTGCACATCCTGAACAGTGCCCACCTTGTGATTCAGGATGTAGTTCACCATGTTCAGGGTGTTGCCGGGGACGAGGGGTTTCATGCCGACGGGAACCGAGGGCTAGTAGGTGGAGAGCACGGGAGCGCCAGGCGTGCCGGTGTTCTGCACGATCGAACTGTACCAGGCACCGCACCAGGCCGTGTAAGGACCAGCATCCAAATCAGAGCCAGGATAGGTGCCCGTCAAGTTCAACGTGAAGTATCCATTGCCGCTCGACGCCGGGTCACCCTGCGGATCATCGCTGCCCGCGATAGAAGAAAACGTGACGTTTCCTGTCGGCAGCGTGACAGCGTTCACGCACGCCGTGCACTGCGCCATCGCCGTGCCGGAAGTCGCAAAGAAGAGAGCTAAGGCAGCTACTGCCAGCCCGGTTGACCTGGGAGTGATTTTCGCCTGATGAGATCTGATTTTCATAGAAGTTTGGCCTGATGGACAACTAATTGTTTCCTGACACGATGTTACCAGCGAAAACGCATAATTGAACCCCAAAACCGCGCTTCCGAGGCACGTCCAGTACCAGTACGGCCCATGCGGAAACAGCAAGGGTAATGCACACAAGACCAGGGGATGAACGTGACCCGAGAGCACCCTCCCCCTGCATCGAAAGTGCGAGTCCGCATGGAACAATCCCGTTAGACACGCCCGTGCCTTCAACTCTGCCATTTGCGCAAGCCGCAGTATCCCGAATATGATTCGGCCAGTTGAACATCCGGCATGGCCCCTTGAGGTCTGGAAACAGAAACATCGCAGGTTCCATTCGCTGAAAACACAATCAAAACAGGCCTTTTTCGAGTTCCCCGCGAGAGCTGGCAAGCCCGACCGGCCCGGCCAGTGTAGCTACCGAACAGACCCGAAACAACTAAAAAAGCGCCCGATGCAGAAGCACCGGGCGCGAAGGGTTTCGACGAAACAGGAGGGTCAAACCCACATTCTCGTTGTTGCTTAGCTCTGTTTGCGGCGGCGCCATGCGGCAAATCCGACGGCAAAAATTCCGCCACCCAGCATGCTCCAGGAGGACGGTTCCGGTAAGGCCACCAGAGTCAACCCACTAATTGTTCCCTGTGCCGCCATAGCCTTGGTTCCCTGGGCGCCCGTCGAGATGCTCAACTTGGAGGCGAGCAGTTCAAAAGTCACGTTCGTTGTTGTTCCGGCAGCGACGTTTGTCGCAAAAGTCAAAAGGAACCCAATACCGCGGCTGTCGGTGGTTGCATTCATCGGCGCGACGCCGGTCAGGAGCGTATCACCAACGTTGGACGTGTAGGCCTTGCCCACCGTATTAGCATTGTTGGCAATGAACTTTTCCTCAGTATTGCCGCTGGCCGTGCCGCCCACTTCAAACGCGCTACAGCCCGCAGCGGTGTCGCAGGCACCTGCGCCGGAGCTGGGCAGAATGTTGTAGTTCACCCATTTGTCGGTACCCGTGTTGTCCGGCGAAATGGAAGCCGCACCATTGGTGATAGATACCGCCTGGGCGGCGGTCCCGCCAGAAGCTCCCACAAAACCAATCGCGTAGACTCCGCAGTTGGTCATGCCTGAATTGCAGTTGGCACCGTAGATGCCACTGCCCGCCAACGACAGGATTTGACCCGGGGTAATAAACACCAACAGCGTGTTTGCGCTCGCCGTGCTTGCGGCGCAGAGCGCCAGTGCCGTTCCGAGTAGCGTATTCAAGAGGGTTTTCATAAGATCTTTCCTTGATATGCCGATGCTAGCAAAACTTTCCGCGAATTCCATTCGAAAAAACAGAATCAGAACATCCTGCGGTACTGGTACGCCGGAGTCCCGGACCGCCGCCGCCCTAAACACGCCGAAGGATGACCGGACTACCCGCTCCAACAGCCAAAAAACACGCCGCATCTTGTTGATTTACAGATACTTCCAGATACCCGGCACTGCCGCCAGTGAGATGCAGCACATTGGCCGGCATGGCCCCGTAGTACTGCTGATACTTCTGGACGGTAATTCCATTTAATTCCAGCATAAATGGCTCGCCGGAAACCCACCCAAAACTATCCGTATCGAAACAGGTCACCACGTTGCCAAACCGGTCCACCCAAAGAACTTCTCCTTGCCATTCTCCTTCCCCGGTCTGCCGTGGCGCGACGGAAGGCAGGTGGGTGAACGTTTTCAATTCCGGCCCGAAGTTCTCCGGGGGCACACTACAAGCGAGATGCGCCGCCACGGGCGCAAACAGATCCCGGCCATGAAAAGTCTGGCTCAGGGGCAAGCGAAAATACCTGCTTTCCGTGATCTCCCGAACAGCATCCGGGGGAGTCTGTGCCAGCACGCGCGTGAGTACCCCATTGTCCGGAGCCACAAACAGGTGTCCGCCCGCCGCTGCAAGAAGCGGGCGCCGGTTACTCCCCACGCCAGGATCAACCACCGCTATATGAACGGTCCCCGGGGGGAAACAACCCCACGCCTGGGCCAGCATCCACGCCCCGTGGCCAACCTGCCATGGGGCAATTTCATGCGTAATATCAACGATTTGCGCGTCCGGGCAAATCGAGAGGATCACGCCTTTCATCGCGCCCACATAGTAGTCGGAGGTTCCGAAGTCGGTAAGAAGCGTGATGACGGGGCGTTTCATGGGTGTAGGCGACGCTTGCGCGTTGGCTGTGTGAGTGTCGCTTGCGCGCCACCAAGCTAAACTGGAATTTGGCGCAACACTATTATTTCGACCACAACGCGACCACGCCAGTCGCCCCGGAAGTCCTCGAAAACATGCGGGAGACGATGGCCGAAGTGTATGGCAACGCCTCCAGCATCCACTATTATGGCCAGGCGGCGAAGCGGCACCTCGAAGGCGCACGTCGGGCGCTGGCCTCACGATTCCAGTGTGACCCGCGGGAAATCGTCTTTACGAGCGGCGGCACCGAAGCTGACAACCTGGCAATCTTCGGCGTCGCGCGGCGCAAGCCCGGTAGCCACATCATTACCAGTTGCGTGGAACACCCGGCAGTTTTGAACGCCTGCACCCAACTCGAACGGGAAGGCCATTCGCTCACCCTTGTCCCGGTGGATGGTGCGGGGCTGGTATCTCCCGACGATATCCGGCGGGCCCTCCGCCCCAGTACCTCTCTGATCACCATCATGCACGCGAATAATGAAACAGGCGTGCTGCAACCCATCGGGCAAATCGCCGCCATTGCACGCGAAGCCGGCGTGACCTGCCACAGTGACGGCGTGCAAACCGCCGGGCGAGTACCCGTCCAGCTCAATGCAGGCCCCGATCTCGTCTCTGTCTCCGGCCACAAATTCGGTGCCCCCAAAGGCATCGGAGCCCTGTTCATCCGCAAAGGAATTGAGCTGCAACCTCTTTTTTATGGCGGCCACCATGAGCGCGACCGACGTGCCGGTACCGAAAATGTGCCCGGTGCCGCAGCTCTCGGCTTCGCAGCCGCCAATTTATCCGACTGGAGTGGCCTTGCAGCTTTTCGCGACCGCCTCGAACGCGGCATCCTGTCCCGAATCCCGTCCGCACAGGTCAACGGCGGCGGAACGGCAAGAATTCCCAACACCACCAACATTCGCTTTGACGGAATTGAAGGTGAGGCCATGGTGATCGCGCTCGACCTGCGGGGCTATGCGGTTTCCAGCGGTTCAGCCTGTTCCAGCGGCGCCGTGGAACCGTCCCATGTCCTTCTGGCAATGGGACTTAGCCCCGCACAGGCAAGGTCGAGTGTCCGTTTTTCCCTCGGCCCGGCCAATACCGAAACGGAAGTAGATGGCCTGCTGGAGGCCGTTTCCTCGGCTGTAGCCCACCTGCGCAGGCTTTCCCCGGAGGTCGTGCATGGTTGATCAAGATCGGCCTGACCTGATCGCTGTTGCCATGTCCGGAGGTGTGGACAGCTCCACCGTCGCCGCCCTCCTCCACCGCCAGGGTGCCAACATCGCGGGCATGACGATGCAGCTCTGGAACCAGCGTCGGCTGCCGGAATTGATGACCGACAAGACCAGCGGACGCTGCTGCTCCCTCGATGACGTCTACGATGCGCGCCACGTGGCCGAGCACATCGGCATTCCTTACTATGTAGTCAACCTGGAAAGCCAGTTCGAAAAGGCAGTAGTCGAGCCTTTTGTGGCCGATTACCTGGCGGGCCGCACGCCCATCCCCTGCACGCTCTGCAACACCTTCGTCAAGTTCGACCAGTTCCTCGAACTTGCCGATTCTGTGGGAGCCCGAATGATCGCCACCGGCCACTACGCGCGCGTGTCGCAAAATGAAGCCAACGGACGCTGGGAAATGCGAACCGCCATCGATTTCGGCAAAGACCAGACCTATTTCCTGTGGGGTCTGACGCAACACCAGCTCTCCCGAACTCAATTCCCGCTGGGGTACCTCAATAAATCCGAAGTCCGGGCTCTGGCCGTAGAGCTCAACCTGCCGGTTGCCGGAAAGCCGGAGAGTTACGAAATCTGCTTCGTCCCGAACGGAGACTACGCAGCCTTTATGGATGCGTACCTCAAAGACAAAGGCATGGCCCGCGAAGAACTGGAAGGCAAGATCGTGAATACCGAAGGCCGGGAACTCGGCAGCCACAAAGGTTCGCACCACTACACCGTTGGCCAGCGTAAGGGCCTGGGAATCTCCGCTCCCGAACCGCTCTATGTCATTTCCACTGACCCGGTCAGCCAGAAAGTCACGGTGGGTTCGAACGAAGACCTGCTTTGTCCGGGCCTGATCGCCCGTGACATCAATTGGATATCCTGGGCAGGTCTCACCGAACCAGCCCGAGCCCATGTCCGCATCCGCAACCGCCATGTGCCTGCCCCCGCAACCATCACGCCGCTCGACAGCAACCGTGTGGAAGTTGTTTTCGACACCCCGCAGCGCGCCGTGACACCCGGTCAGGGTGCCATTTTTTATGCCGGCGATCTGGTAGCCGGCGGCGGCTGGATCGAGTAGATTTTTGGCGAAGCGCTCGGCTTTTCGCAATTCCGTGGAGGCACTTGCCGCGCAGGCGGTGGTCGCGTCCCTGCAATACGCGCCGCGCCCTCTGGCTGAAAAACTGGGGAACTTCTACACCGGACTTCTGGACAGCTTCATCCCGCGTCTGCGCCGAACGGCCGAAGTCAACCTGACGTTCGCGTTCCCCGGCCGGGATTCCGCCTGGCGAAAAGAGACAACCGATGAGATCTTCCGCAGCATCGGCCGGATTCTGTTCGCGCTGGCCAGATTCCCCGGCATCAATGCCGACAACGTCCATGACTGGATTCGCTACGAGGGCTTTGAGCACTACATTGAAGCGAAGCGCAGGGGCCGCGGAGTCCTGTTCGCTACCGCGCACCTGGGCAACTGGGAATTGAGCGCCTTTTGCCACGCCCTGCTCACCGAACCGATGCACGTGGTGGTTCGACCCCTCGATAACCCGTTGATTGATGAGATTGTGGAAACTCGTCGGAGTTTGTCGGGCAACAACCTGCTGTCGAAGCGTGATTTCGCCCGCTCCATCCTGCATGCCCTGCGAAAAAACGAACCCGTCGGTATCCTGGTGGACCAGAACTCAGCCGTAGAAAATGCGGTATTTGTCCCGTTCTTCGGTAAACCGGCCTGTACCAACATGACCTTCGCCCGCCTGGCAGCCCGCAGCGGCGCGGCCGTCATCCCTGGCTTTGCACTGTGGAGCGAGGCCGAACACAAGTACATCCTGCGCTTCTATCCCCTGCTCGAAATGTCCGGCGATGCAGAACAGGACACGCTGAGAATTCAGGCATCCATTGAGAACGCGGTACGCGAGTACCCCGGGCAGTGGCTCTGGATTCATCGCCGCTGGAAAACCCGCCCCCCGGGCGAACCGGACCTGTACTAAAGAGCCGCGCGCATCCGCATCAGCAAGCCGTCAATGGCGATACTCTTCTGAATATTGCGCCGCAATAACGAAGCCACTTCGTCCACGCCCTTCACGGCCTCCAGAACCCACGCACGGGAAACCTTATTCGCAATGATCATCAGGTCACCCTTGGCATCCACATTGCGAATCCCGCCAACGCCCTCGCGAAGCAGCGAAATATCGCGCAACAGCTCATAAAGCAGCTTCAGATAGCCTTCCAGCTTGTCGGAACGACTTCGGCCGAGGGCTTCAGAAATTGGCAGCCAGGCGGAGAAACTGGACACCCCGGCCCCTGTTTTCAGCAACGCCAGCATGGAAGTACGCCGTTTCTGGAACAGTTCAATATCCAGAGTCGCGGCCAACCCAGGACTCCCCGCCGAAAGTGCAATCCGACGCTCGGAGTTATCCAAACCCCGTTCCTTCGCGAACTCCTTCATTTCTTCGTTCGAAAGCGGTGCCATATTCAGAACCACCGAACGAGACCGGATAGTCGGCAGAAGATCGTAGACGTTTTCCGCCGTCATCACCAGAATCATGTGGTCCGGCGGCTCTTCCAGGGTCTTCAGCAGCGAGTTCGCCGCCTGTTCACCAGCCCGGTCCACTTGATCAATCAGGAAAACACGGCGATTGCCCTTCAGGGGCCGCATCTGGGCACGTTCCTTGAGCATCCGCATTTGCGGGATGGAAATCTGCCGCAGAGGACCTTCAGGCGGGAAGGTCAGAAAGTCGGGATGTGTGGCGAAAACCAGAGGGTCCTGATTGCGCTTTTCCGACGGCATTTTCTCGCGCGTGGCCAGAATCGTTTCGTTCGCGTCCAGGCACAGATCGTCCTGTTCAATCAATTCCGGATGGCCCAACAGCCTCGCGGCGAACCGTCGAGCCAAAGTCGCCTTTCCCAGACCTTCCAGCCCGGCGAACAGCAGGGTTTGCGGGATCTTCTCCCGCTGGATCATGCTCTCCAGAACGGTCTGGGTGTGGCGATTGCCGTGAAAGTTCTCAAACACGATCGTGCAGCGCCTCCGCAATCCGGCGAGTAACTTCCACAACACCGGCCCTTCCGTCCACTACCACAAAGCGTTCCGGCTCCTGCGCCGCCAGCGCCAGATACCCGGCCCGCACGCTCTCATGGAAGTGGTTGCCCTCGTCGTCGATTCTTGACTCGGAAAGGTCGTTGTGCTGATTACGCTTGCGTGCCCGGGCCAGACTCGTCTCCAGATCGATGTCAATCAATACGGTAAGGTCGGGCCGCACCCCCTCACACGCAATCCCATCCAGTTGCAGCACCGTTGCGGCAGGCAAGCCGCGCCCGCAGCCCTGATAAACCAGCGTGGAATCCGTAAAACGATCGCAGAGGACCAGCCCGCCCTGCGCCAGCGCCGGCTTGATCACCTGTTCCACATTCTGCGCACGGCTCGCAAAGTACAACAGCAATTCCGTGCGGGAATGAATCGCGGTATTGGCCGGGTCCAGCAAGATCCGCCGAATCTGCTGCCCGATCTCCGTGCCGCCCGGCTCCACCGTCTCTGTAACGGACAGCCCACGCGCCCGAAGGTCAGCCGCAAGGACCCGCAACTGCGTTGTCTTACCGCAGCCGTCCATACCTTCGAAAGTAATAAAGCGTCCATGCGCCATAAGGGGGAACTTAGATTCTCGCAAATGCAGTAAACTGATCGTTTGAAGCCGAATCTCGACCCGCTCGCCGGGCTGCCCGTCCCCGCATCTTTACTGTGTGATGTCGCTCAGTTGGAGCGTGACTATTACGAGTTGAAGCCCGACCCGCTCAACCCGACTCACGCCGTCAGCTTCGGCACCAGTGGCCACCGCGGCACCTCCACCGCGCGAACCTTCAACGAAGACCACATTTTGGCCATCACCCAGGCGGTCTGTGAGTATCGCGAGAAGGTCGGTACCAACGGCCCTGTGCTGATGGGTATGGATACCCATGCGCTGTCCGCCGCAGCCCAGCGCACGGCACTGCGGGTCCTGGCCGCCAATGGCGTCAGCACCTTGATTCAGAAAGACGGTGGCTTCACACCCACACCGGCCATCTCCCATGCGATCCTGGCGTGGAATCGCAGCAATCCGGGCAAAAAAGCCGACGGCCTGATCATCACCCCGAGTCACAATCCGCCAGCAGACGGGGGCTTTAAGTACAACCCGCCGGAGGGCGGCCCGGCCGATACTGACATCACCGGCGCAATTCAGAAACGCGCCAATGAGTTGTTGGCCGGCAACAATTCCGGAGTCCTCGTAAAGTCATACGAGGAGGCCCTGGCAGCCTCCACCACCGAACAGGGCGATTTCATCATGCCCTACGTGGAAGATCTCGGTAATGTCATCGACATGGCAGCCATTGCGGCTTCCGGGTTGAGGATCGGCGTTGACCCTTTGGGCGGCGCCGCGCTGGCCTACTGGAAACCGATTGCAGAGCGCTATGGCCTGAACATTACGGTAGTGAACACCAGCACCGATCCGCAGTTCGGCTTCATGACCGTGGACCACGACGGCCAGGTTCGGATGGATTGCTCCAGTCCGTATGCGATGGCTAGCCTGGTCGGCCTGAGGGACGATTTTGCGATTGCATGGGGCACAGATCCCGATGCAGATCGCCACGGCATCGTCACCGCTTCGCGGGGTCTGTTGAACCCGAACCACTTCCTCGCGGTGGCCATCGACTATCTGCTGAAGAACCGCCCCGGATGGCCGAAGGCAGCCAGGGTTGGCAAGACGCTCGTCAGCAGTACGCTGATTGACCGCGTGGTCCAGGGCCGTCACCGGGGCTGATCCTGGCAAGTACTACCGGGACCTTGCCTCCCGCTACGGCTTCTTCTACTACGACCGCGTGGACAACCCCGCCACCCCGGCACAGAAAGCCGCCTTCAAAAATCTCACACCAGAGGCCGTTACCGCCGACGTCCTCGCAGGCGATCATATCCTCCACAAAATCACCCACTGCGACGGCAACCCCACCGGGGGCCTGAAAGTGGTCACCGGGCGTGGCTGGTTTGCCGCCAGGCCGTCCGGCACGGAAGCGAAGTACAAGGTCTACGCAGAAAGCTACATCAGCCAGGAGCACCTGGAGCAGATTTTCACTGAGGCAGGCGAAATCGTCGCGGAAGCTCTCGCCAAGGCCCCCGCGCCCCCACCTCAGATAAAGTAGACTCAACTATGGCCTTCCGTTACCTGCGACCGGTCCTGGCAGCAGCCCTGATTCTGGGCCTCAGCCTCGCGGCTCAGACGCGAGGGCAAAACCGCTGGGCACGCTACGAACGCGAAATGCAGGATGCGGTGGATGATCCGCCTGACGTCAACCGACGTGGCGAGTTCTCCCTGGGTCGGCTGCGCTACCACTCTCCCATGGACGGCGGGCGCTGGTATTCCCGCTGGGGCATTGACGTCAACAAGGGTGACCGCCTGTTCCTGAGCCACCTGATTCGCCTCACCCGCATTGATGTCGAATCCACCGAAAACATCGTCGATATCGCTACCAACGAAATCTTCGATACACCCTGGATCTTCGCGGGTTCCGTGGGTGACTGGCAACTGAGTCCCCAGGAAGCAGCCCGCATGCACGAATTTTTCCTCCGCGGCGGCTTCCTCATGGTGGATGACTTCCACAATCCCCGCGAATGGGCCACTTTCATGAACGGCATGCTGCGCATGGACCCTGGTACCCAGGCCGTAGAACTAGCGGATGGCGACCCGATGTTTCAGGCGGTCTACAACCTCGACAAGCGCATTCGCGTTCCGGGTGCCAATGTGGTCCACGGCTCGCAGGTGGAGCGTGGTGGAGTGGAGCCCCATTGGCGCGCTATTCGGGACGCAAAGGGACGCACCATCGTGGGCATCTGCTTCAACATGGACGTGGGCGACGGCTGGGAATTCGCTGATGTGCCGGACTACCCGGAGAAGTACGCCTCAGAGGGCATTCGCCTCGGAGTCAATTACGTCGTCTACGCGATGACCCACTAAATCAGTCGAGGGCCCCTGGCTTCCACGGCAGAGCGATTCCCATCGCCTCCGCATACGACGTCAGGCGGCCCAACTGGACGCCGAGTTCCGTGTCCAGCGCTGTAAGCAGACCCCTTCGGTTCGTGGCCTGCCCCAGCACCTCCCCGTCCAGCGCAAGCGCGCCGTTTCGCGAGATTTCGACTCGCTTGCGCACGGCTTCGAGTTTGGCTTTCAGCATCTCGATGGTTGCGGTCTTGCTGCCGCCCGAAATCGTGGGCAGGGTGCTTACAATCCCCGTGTCTCCGGTGACCCCGACCAGGAACGTCTCAATCAGCGCAGACGTATGTGCCAGCACCTCGGCCACGGTTCGCGAACCCGGCGCGGGTCGCCAGCCGTACTTGTCTTCCGGAATCACCTGTGCCAGCGAGAGCAAACGGCTCTCCAGACCTTGCAGGGGAATCAGAATATCGACCGCCGCAATTAGAGTTTTCGCATCGTTGATGTCGAGCAGTTCCACATCGAAGACCAGTTCCGACTTCCCCGGGATCGGCCCGGTGCCGGCTTCGCCGTACGCCAGTTGGTACGGAATGAACAAGCGCCGCTTGCCCCCGGCCTTCATGCCTTCCAGCCCGATATCCCAACCCGTAATCACCTGCCGACGGCCCTGCACAAACTCGAACGGCTCATTTCGATCCACCGACGAATCAAACTTGTTTCCATCGGTCAGCCAGCCGCTGTAGTGGACCTTCAGCCGCTTGCCGGTCGCGTAGGGCGCACCGGTGCCGACCGTAAGGTCCAGATAACGCATCACCGCCAGATCCTTCGGCGTGCCTTCGAATGCGGGAGGCTGGGCGTAGAGACTCGCGGCAAGACTCGCGAGCAGAATGAGCTTCATAGTTTAACGGTTCCTGTTCCTGAGGCGGGTTTCCAGCACAGAGTTGGGATAGAAGTTCTCCCATTGGAGGTCGTGGCCCTCCGACGCGTCAAGGGCAGCCTGCGGAATCAGCCCGATCAGCTCGCTGCCCGCGATTTCAATGCCTCTCTGACGTGCCAGCTTCCGCACCACATGAAAGACCTGATGCAACGGCGTGAGTTCGAAATCCACCAGATTGATGGAAATCTGGACCTGCCCTCTTGTTTCCAAAGGTAGACCCAGAGCTTTCACGGCAGCCAGGCCACCGTTCGACTCGCGAATCGTCCGCGCAATTTCACGCGCCGCCTGCAAATCCTGCGAACGCAGATTGATATTCCAGGCCACCAGAAACTTTCGCGCCCCCACCACAATGGCCCCTGCAGTCGGGTGCCGACCCTCGCCAATATCGGGCGCATAGCCTTGTGCTGCCAGCTTGCGGACGTTCTGGAGCCGAACACATTCCGTCCGTTTCGCGGCTGCCTCGTAGAGAAACACCGGAACCCGCAGTTCCTCCCAAATGCACTGGCCCAGGTCACGGGCGATGGAAGCGCATTCGTCAAGGGTGATGTCTTCCAAGGGCACGATCGGTAAGACGTCAGCAGCCCCCACACGAGGATGTACGCCGGAGTGAGTCGAAATATCAATTTGCGCCACAGCCGCC
>RGPS01000370.1 GCA_010084195.1 Terriglobia bacterium | reverse complement strand
CGGACTGGGTGACGGAGGCGATGGTTCGGGCGCGTTGTTTGACGTCGGAATAGCTGGCGAGGGTGAAGGGTGCGACCTGGCCAGCGCGGTGGCATTTAGTGCAGTTGTTGTAGATGATGGGCGCGATATGTTCGGCCCAGGTGACGGTTTGAGCGGTGGCCGGGATGGTTGCGGCGGTGAGGAGGAGGAGCGTCCGTAAAGTCATGGGGAATTTAGGCGAAGATGGCGTTTACGGGGAGGGTTCCGCCGTAGAGGAGGGGGATTTGGTCGCCGGATTTGTATGTCGTGAGGAGACCTTGGGGTGTGGAGATGCGGACTGTCTGTTTTTTCGGATCAATGACCCAGAATTCGAGGCAGCCGTTGTTCAGGCAGAGTTGCTCCGTCACTCCCATGCGGGCGGGAGTATTCGAAGGGGATAAAACCTCGATCACCATCTCGGGCGAATTCTCCAGGTAGGCTGCGCGGGGGATCGAGTTCCAGCGGACTCGGGGCAAGACCACAACATCGGCGATTCGGTAGTCCAGGTTCCTTATCTTGAATCCAATTTCAATGTGGACGCAGAGGTCGGAACGGAAGGAGGCCCGGAGGGCTTCCTGGATATTTAGCTGAATCAGGCGATGACCATGCCTGGCGGGCGGCACTTCGACGACTTCTCCATTGTGTAGTTCCTGGCGCGTTCCGGGGATCTCGGGAAGCTGTTCGAATTCGGCAAAAGTGACGAGGGCGGCTGCTGCGGCGACCATACAGGCTCCTGAGTCGATTGTAGCGTGGTTGAGGTTAGGCGAAGATGGCGTTTACGGGGAGCGTTCCACCGTAGAGGAGGGGTATTTGGTCGCCGGGTTTCCAGACGGTGGAGGGGCCGGTGGGGGTGGAGATGCGGACTGTTTGATTGCGGGGGTTGACGACCCAGAATTCGCGGCAGCCGTTTTCGAGGCAGAGCTGCTCTTTGGTGTACATTTCGGTCGCGGAATTGGAGGGGGAAAGAACCTCGATGACAACTTCGGGGGAGCCTTCGAGATAACCATCGAGAGGAGCATCCTCAATGCGTTGAAGTGGAAGGACCCCAAGATCGGCGACACGGTACTCCCGGTCCCCGATTCGGAACCCGACTTCCATACCAACGAAGGTGGTTGAGTCGACGATCGCTTTCAGGGCATCGTAGATCCGATGTTCAATCAGGCTGTGGCGAAGTTTGGGTGGGGGCACATCAACGACCTCTCCATTGTGCAGTTCCAGACGGGATCCGGGGGGATCGGGCAGCTGTTCGAATTCGGCAAAAGTGACAAGTGCGGTGGCTGCGGTGGCCATGCAGACTCCTGTGTTTGATTGTAACCGGATTGGGGGAGTAAATTGGAAAGTTGGAAAACGAAACCAAATTCAATCGCCGGAGTGAAATCTGGTTCAATGACCCGGCTGAACCGGGCGAAACTGCTGTCTACCTGGAGCGCTACCCGACGTGGGGTCTGACGCGAGGTGAGTTGCAGTCGGGCAAGCCGATGATCGGGATTGCTCAGTCGGGCAGCGAACTGACTCCCTGTAATCGGATTCATTTGTCGCTGGTTGACCGTGTGAAGGACGGGATTCGGGATGCGGGCGGGATTCCGTTTGAGTTTCCGATGCACCCGATTCAGGAGAGCTGTCGGCGGCCTACTGCGGCGCTGGACCGAAACCTGGCGTATCTGGGGCTGGTGGAGATTCTGGTGGGGTATCCATTTGACGGCGTGGTGCTGACGACGGCGTGTGACAAGACGACTCCGGCGGCGCTGATGGCGGCGGCGACGGTGAATATGCCGGCAATTGTGCTTTCGGGCGGGCCGATGATTGACAGCTACTACAACGGGAAGCTGGCGGGGTCGGGGATGGCGCTTTGGGAAGCGCGGCGGCAGTTGGCGGCGGGGAACATCAGTGAGTCTGAGCTGATTGATATTACGCTGGCGTCGGCTCCGAGTCCGGGGCACTGCAACACGATGGGCACGGCGTTGTCGATGAATTCGCTGGCTGAGGCTCTGGGCATGTCGTTGCCAGGGTGTGCGGCGATTCCTGCGCCTTACGGGGAGCGTGGGCGGATGGCTTACGAGACCGGGCGGCGGATTGTGGAGATGGTGAAGGAAGATCTGACGCCGTCGAAAGTGCTGACTCGGGAAGCGTTTGAGAACGCGATTGTGGCGAACTCGGCGATTGGCGGGTCAACCAATTGTGCGCCACATTTGGTGGCGATTGCGCGGCACATGGGCGTGGATGTGGAGGTGCAGGATTTCGAGGATTTCGGTGCGGACATTCCGTTGCTGGCGAATGTGCAGCCGGCGGGGGAGCATCTGGGCGAGGGGTTCCATCGTGCGGGTGGAGTTCCGGCGATTATGGGTGAACTGTTGGGGGCCGGGAAGCTGCATGGCGGGGCTCTGACGATTAGTGGTAAGACAGTTGCCGAGAATTACGGCTCGTGGAAGACGCTGGACGAGAAGGTGATTCGGAAGTTCGAGACGCCGTTAAAGGAAAAAGCAGGGTTCCGGGTGCTGCGGGGGAATCTGTTCAATTCGGCGATTGTGAAGATGTCGGTGGTTAGTCCGGAGTTCCGGGCTCGTTTCCTTTCGAAACCGGGGGAGGAAAATTGCTTCACGTCTCGGGTGATTGTGTTTGATGGTCCGGAAGATTACCGGCGGCGGATTGAAGATCCTTCGCTGAATATTGACGAGAACTGCATGCTGGTGGTGCGGGGGACGGGGCCTCTGGGGTATCCGGGGTCGGCGGAGGTGGTGAATAT
>RGPS01000369.1 GCA_010084195.1 Terriglobia bacterium | reverse complement strand
ATTTTGAGCGGGCGGGGACGCTGGGGGCGGGGGAGTCGGGGCGGCTGGATTTTAATGCTTCGGAGATGAACGATGTCTTGAAGTCCCTGACGGTGACAGATAGCGGCGGGAAGGTGACGGGGATTCGGTATGACTCGAATATCCCGCTGGAGCAGAAGCTGAGTGAGTTTCCGTTTGCGATTCAGCCGGGCGAGCCTCTGAGCAAAGTTTTGGATCAGCTGAAGGGGGCGCAGCTGGAGCTGGATTTCGGGTCGCAGAAGGTGAAGGGTGCGATTGTTTCGGCGCGGACGATTCCGGGAGATAAAGAGCGGGCGGAGCGGGATCAGTTGACATTGCTGCTGGAGTCGGGGGATCTGCGGAATGTGGATTTGTCGGCGGCTTCGGCGATGCGGTTTCCGGATGCGAAGCTGCAGTTGCAGTTCAAGGACTATTTGGGGGCTCTGACTTCGGCGCGGTCGAAGGAGAAGCGGACGGTTTATATCGATTCGACGGACACGAAGTCGCGGGCGGTGAAGGCGAGTTACATTATGCCGATGCCGGCGTGGAAGTCGAGTTACCGGTTGTTGTTTGATGCGACAGGGTTGCAGGCAGTGCTGGAGGGGTGGGCGATTGTGGATAACACGACCGGGGATGACTGGACGGGGGTGCATATTTCGCTAATTTCGGGGAAGCCGATTTCGTTTATCAGCGAGCTGTATGACCCGAAGTTTATTCGGCGGGAGAGTGCGGAGTTGCCGGAGGATCAGGCGGTGGCTCCGGTTTTGTATAAGGCGGCTATGTTGGCGGCACCTCCACCCCCGCCTCCGGCGGCAGCGATGGGGCGAAAGTCTGAGATGCAGCCGAGGGCTGGTTTTGCAGGCGGTGTGATGGGTGGCATCGTGTCCTCTGATATGGCGATGCAGGTTCAGGCGGAGGCGACGCAGAGTTCGGTGGCTCCCTCGGGGACGGCTTCGGAGATCGCAGATCTGTTTGAGTATTCGGTTAAAGATGCGGTCACAGTTAAGAAGAACGAGTCGGCGATGTTGCCGTTTTTGCAGCAGAAGATTTCGGCGCGGAAGCTGGTGGTTTATTCGGATCAAAGCCGTCCGAATCCTCTGAATGCTGCGGAATTGACGAACACGGCGGGGCGGACATTGGATGGTGGTCCGATTACGGTCTATGATGCGGGCGCTTATGCCGGCGAGGCTCTGGTCGAAACGATCAAGAGCAACGACAAGAGACTGATCAGCTACGGCGTGGATTTGGGGACGCGGATTTCGACGGCGATGAGTCCGTGGACTTCGGACGTGCGGGAGGTCCATGCGCATAACGGGATGTTGGTGACGAAGTACTCGCGGGTGCAGAAGAAAGTTTATTCGATTCGAAATGTGGATGCGAAGGCGAAGACGCTGATTATTGAGCATCCGATCAGCGGGGGCTTTGCACTGATCAATACGGTGAAGCCGATTGAGACGACTTCGAAGGCGTATCGGTTTGAGATTGCAGTGCCGGCGAACGGGTCGCTGGATTTCGCGGTGAGCGAGGAGAATATCTATGATCAGCAGACTTCGGTGAGTTCGATGACTCCGGATGCGCTGGTGGTCTGGATGAAGAACAAGACGGTGTCGGACGCGGCTCGGCGGCAGTTGCAGCAGATCAGCGATTTGAAGACGCAGATGGTGGCGGCGGATGCGGAGAAGCGGCGGATCGAGACCGAAGTGCAGAATGTGACGCGGGATGAGGAGCGGAATCGGCAGAATATTGCGAGCCTGGGGGCGGTGAGCGGGCAGCAGCAGGTTGTGCAGGATTATGCGCGGAAGCTGACGGAGCAGGAGACGCAGATTGCGAAGTTGCGGGATCGGCAGGGGGCTTTGGAGACGCAGCGGAGTGTGTTGCAGGAGCGCGTGAATGGATTGATTGAGAAGCTGGAGTTTTAGAACCTATCCCATAGATAGAAACCTCGCGTTTAGAAACCTCGCGTTACCTGGCAGAGGAGGAGGCTCTAACTTTGCAGTTTGGGGGCCTGTTTGGTTCCGGCCTGGCCCGGTCAGGGAAGCTGGGGCGTCCCTTCTTGCCGCTGAGGCGCTGGTTCGTCCGATACTCTTGGGCAGCACTTGCGGACGGGGTGGGCATTGGCCGGAGCGGTTGGGACAGTTTTGTTTGGCGCGCAAAGACGCAAAGGGCGCAAAGAACTCCATGGCGGATACCGCTATTGTGCGTGGTACCAGCATGGCCTCGGTCCCGTGGCGTATTGGAACACCTGGACACGGTACATAGTGGCATGGCGCAGCCTGCCTGAATCGCCGTCACCTGCAATTCAGGAAATCACCTTTGGGCCCAGTACCTGCCCCTGGCCTGGACTGTTAGACCCTTCTTTGCTGTGGTTAGCTGCAGGGTTCTGAATTCCGAGACTCTCACGGGCGAGTCGGAGACGTAGCCGAGGTTGTACTGGCCGCGGAGCTCTTGCTGGATTGCGGTGAGGACTTCGTCGATTCCGGTCTTCTTGTTTGGTTCGAAGTAGCCTCCGCCTGTGTCCTTCGAGAGCCGGCGGAGCAGGCTGCTGCCGAGGTTGCCGCCGAAGAGAATTGAGTAGACGAGCGTGTCGGCGCGATGTGCAGCGTCGAGGGTTTCGGCGAGGGTGGCATCGCTGCCGTTCTCGCCGCCGTCGGAGATCACGATCAGTGCCTTGCGTCCCTGCTGCTTCAGCATGGTCTCTTTCGATGCGGTGACGATGGCGTCCAGGAGTAAGGTCCCGCCGCCGGACTGGCGGCGAAGTTCTGCTCGTGTCGGCGTATCTACGAAGGCCAGGGC
>RGPS01000368.1 GCA_010084195.1 Terriglobia bacterium | reverse complement strand
AGATGCCAGTACCTCTGCAGGAACACCGGATACATATCCTGCGTCCCATGCGAGGCGAAGCTCATGAACGTGATGAAAAGCACTAGGTACAGGAAGATTTTCCAGTTCGCCACAATCCCGCGCCCCAGATCCCCCCAGTTCGTGTGGCGAGATTTTTCCCAAACCTCCGACTCCGTAACGTGGAACCGGATGAATACCGCCAGCAGCGCCGGCAGCCCGCCCAGCAGGAACAAAGGTCGCCAGCCCCACTTGTCAAACAGGAAGAAGTAGCAAACCACCGCCAGCAGATTCCCCGCGGCGTAGCCCTCCTGCAGGAAGCCCGAGAGCAGGCCCCGCAGGCGTGCCGGAACCTTCTCCATCGTGAGCGAAGCCCCAACACCCCACTCGCCGCCCATGCCAATTCCAAACAAGGCACGCAGCACCAGAAACACCGTGTAGTTCGGAGCAAACGCCGCCGCCACCTGCATCGACGAATAGAAGATCAGGTTCAGCATCAGCGGCATCCGCCGCCCATACCGATCTGCCAGCAGGCCAAAGATGACTGCGCCTAAAGGTCGGAAAGCCAGCGTCACCGTGATGGCCAGCGCCATCTCCTTGTCGCTCTTTCCAAAGTCCTTCGCGATCGCCGTCAGGCAATAGATAACGAGGAAGTAATCAAAGGCGTCCAGCATCCAGCCAATAAAGCCGGCGGCCACCGCTGCGGTTTGGTCACTACGTGGTGACCGGGAGGTTGACATTCACGGGGTATTCTATCGCCCCGACCACTTCCGATACGCTTCCTCCAGCCCCACCCCGTCCGGATGAATCAAAACCCGATACCGGAATCGCATCCCCTCACCCTGCTTCAGAGTGATCGAACCATCCTGCGTCTTGTCGCCCGTATAGTCCCGAGCCCCAAACGGATTCGCCGCAAACAGCCCATACCCCCGCGCATGCCAGTACGTCGGGTGCTTCGGATTCCCTGGATGGTCAAAGATCGCAATCCCCAGCTTCTCGCCTTCCACCTCGCCCGAAACATCCATCCACGCCGCCCGCTTGCCCCAGCACTCTTTCTCCGTCCGGCACCCTGCCGAACTCGTCAGTACACCCGTCCTCTTCGGCTCCTTCGGACCCCTCGCCTGCGGCTCTTCCAGCGATGCGGCGACCCGCATATTGAACATGCCTTCTTTCGTATCCGAGAACACAACCTGGGTCAGCGCCTTGAAGCGGAAATCGAAATCCACCGTGCGATCCGTCGGCGTGCCCCCAAACGTCATGGTCCGGTCTTCCAGCAGGATCGGCACGCCCTTCGGGTCCAGCCACTCAAACTCATACCGGGCGGTGGCACCCTTCACCGAAACCACCCTCTTCAGGCGAATACGTCCACTCTTCGCATCAATCTGTGTCTTGTCCGAAGCCCAGTAGTTATAGCCATTCACCTCGGCATAGGTGAACGAAAGCCCCTGATGATGCGGGTGATCCACCGCCTCACCCAGTGCCTTTCCTTCCGCTTCTGAAATCATCGGGTAAGACCGGGTCACCTGCTTGCCTGAAGCCGACCGCATCGGATGGAAGTAGGGCTTCCGGGTTTCGGGCCCGTAGAGCAACTCGCCGAACGGCTTCCCTTCTATCGAGACAGACAACTTGCCGTCACCCTGCTTCAGAACCACCTGGGCTGGCATCAGAGCCGCCAGCAATAACGAGAGAACCAGAACACGCCGCATCGTTCTATTATTCTCGATATTGCTCTGCGGGTGCGAGTTATTCACTGGAAACCAGCCGAGGCCGAGCCCCTTCTCGAAGCTCTCCGCGGCACCGGTGCCACCCCTGAATACGATGGTTGCGGCAATACCCCGGAACTCGACCGCGCCATCCGCATGAACCCGCCCGACTTTGTTGTGATTGACCTCTCCCGCCTGCCCAGCCACGGTCGGATGATGGCCACCTGGCTTCGCCGAACAAAGGCGCTACGCGATATCCCCCTCCTCTTCGCCAATGGAGCCGAAGACAAAATCGCAAAACTCCGCGAGACCATCCCAGACGCCCACTGCACCATCACCAGGGACCTGAAACAGGCTCTGGCCCAGGCGCACCCGTCCACCACCCCACCCCGACCCGTCATGGCCGAATACCAGGCCCGAACTGCCGCGCAAAAACTCGGTCTCGACTCAGGCGGAACCATCGCCGTCATCGATCCGCCCAGAGGTTATCTCCAGGCGCTCGGAACCCTGCCTGACGACGCCGAGATAGTCGAAGACCCAGCCGAAGACCCCAACCAGCCCTGCGACACCACCCTCTGGTTCATCCACGAGCCGGAAGCCTTCCTCGCCGCCCTCCGCCCGATGTGGCGAACCGCCGGCAAATCGAAACTCTGGATCCTCTGGCGCAAAGGATCGACTAACGGAATCACACAAAACTCCATTCGCGAGGCCTGTAAAGAAGCGGGTCTCGTCGACTGCAAAATCCGCTCGGTCAACAAAGCCTGGAGCGGCATGCTCTTCACCAGAGCGGAAAAGTGATCCTGCCGCGCAGGCGGTCAGCCCCGATGACAAGTTGATGGACGCGCGGCGATGTTTTCCGCTTTGGGTGCGTGCTCTGCGAATTGCTGAGCGGCAAAAGGGCGTTCGGAGGCTTGTCGGCAGCGAGCTGATTGCAGCGATTTTGGAGCGCTAGCCGGTCGAAATCCGCCTCATGGCCGGGGGCATGACTTGTTCAGTTTAGAGTCTCGTTTCAGGCCGCCTTTGGGAAGGTGAGGATGACGAACGGGGGCTGGCGGGAGCGGTCCCAGTTGCGGGCTTTGTACCAGCGGGCCTGGGCTACGGCTTGTTT
>RGPS01000367.1 GCA_010084195.1 Terriglobia bacterium | reverse complement strand
CGATGAAGCGGTTGATCGCGCTGAAGGAGTTCTCCGCGTAGCCGGACGTGGCCTCGCCGGCCTTGCGCACTATGAGCTCGGGCACCGGGGGCACGAACCCGAGCTGGTGTTGCGAGATGGGCAGGGCCGTGCGGTTGGTGCCGACGCCGGTCGTGCGCAGGCCGAGCGCCTGGGAGTTGAGGATCGTGCCGGAGTCGGTGATCCTGCATCAGGATCCACCCGGCAAGCCAAACAGCCCCTTCATCCAGATCACCCCGCCCAAGGCGAGGACGACCGAGAAGAACGAGCCAACTAGCGGCCACGGGCTGGGGTTGACCAGGTGGTAGTCGTGCTTGACGTCGGCGTTGCCAGACATGGGGCGCTATCCCTCGATATCAATGGGCGGCCCCAGCCGCCCTAATCCAATGGTGCTATAGACCGCCCTGGAAAGCTTATCCAGGGGTGGGTCCAACGGGTGAGTTCTCGACCGGAAAGAAGGTGTACGACAGAGTGATCTGGCTGGTGTTTTTGGTCTCAACATCGTCGGCATATTGCGGGTCGACGAAATAGACCACTGGGAATTCCCGCGTTTCGCCGGGCTTGAGCGCCTGGTCAATAAAGCAAAAACATTCCAGCTTGCGGAAGTAACGCCCGGCCTGACCGGGCGAGACATTATAGGCTGCGCGGCCGACCATCGCCTTGTCCGAGGTATTAGTTACCTTGAAGAAGGCGAGGCCCGTGTCGCCGATATGGACCTTCTGCGTCACCTGATCGGCGGTGAAGGTCCACGGCAGGGTGCGCACATTGGTATCGAACCGCACCAGCACGGTCTGGGCCAGAACCTTGTCAGGGGCCGCCTCAGCGCGACTTACGGTGCCGCCATATCCCGTGAGTTGGCAGAAACGCTTATAGATCGGCACGGCCGCGAAGGCCGCTCCGACCATGGCGACGAACACACCCACGCAGATAAGCGCGACGCGCCGGTTGGCGCGCTGGCCCTCGGGCGGCAAGTCAGATCGGGGCGCGGTCGAAGACATTCGCACCAAGCCTGACAATAGTGGTCACAAAGACGATGATCACGAAGGCAATTAAGCCTAGGGCCAGGGCGATATTGCGTCCGCCGCGGGCCTTCTCCTCAGGCGTTAGGTCTTTCCGTGGCATTAGAGTGGCCCCAGGCCCAGCGCATGTTCAGCCAGCAGGGCGGCGAACAGGCTGAACAGATAGACGATTGAGAAGGCAAACAGGTTGCGCGCGGCGCGGGCATCGGCCTTTACGCCGTACAGCCCATCATCGGTGCGCAAGTCCATAAGCTGCTCGCCCGCATGGCTGCGCAAAAGGCGCAGCGCCAGAACCAGGAACACCAGTCCGCCACCGCAGGCAATAGCAAGATAGGCTGTGCCGCCCAGGCCAGTAAGGTGCTGCTGTTGACGGGTACGCCCCTCGTCAACCGTCCCAGTGACATCGCCCCTCTGCTTAACATGATCGTCAAGGACCATATACGCCTAACTGTTCCGACCGGGCTGTGGTCCTCCCGGGTCTTTACGGACATCCCCACGGACGAAGGGTTTGTGCGTGCCTTCGGGGAGGATGGGCTCAACGCCGTGGGCCGGGCCGTATGGAAGGAACTGCTGCCCTGTGTGCTGTCGCACTTCCAGCCGGAGCGCACGCCCGACTTCCCGACCATGACGACGGAAACGGTGAAGGTGCCCATGACCCCGGAACAGGCCACCGTGTACCGGGCCTGGGAGACCCAGTCGCTGACCCGCTCGATGGTCGCCATGCTGTCCCGCCAGACGTCAGTGCCTCCCGACCTGGCCCACCTGCCACGGTTCCGGGCCTACTTGGACGGAGGCCGGCGCATCTGCAACATGGTCCAGGTACAGGGCCACACCTACGCCCCCAAGTTTGCCCGCCTCCTCGACCTCCTAGAGCAGAACCCAGGACCAGCCCTGGTCTTTTCGCACTACCTGAACCAGGGCGTGCGGGTGGCCGAAGACCTGCTGCGGGAACGAGGCATCACCTACGTGTTGTTCACGGGACAGGAGACAGACCGTCAGAAGAAAGAGGCCGTGGAGCGGTACAACCGCCAGCAGGTGCGCGTGTTCCTGTCGTCGCCAGCCGGAGGGGTAGGACTGGACCTGCATGATACGGTGTCGGTGCACATCATGGAGCCGGGGTGGAACGAGGCACTGATCCTGCAGGCCATCTACCGTGCCGTGCGGTACAAGTCACACTCCCAGCCCCAGGCCGTGGTCAAGGTGTACCGGTACTATTGCTACCGACGCGTGATGCCACTGACAACCCCCCTGCCGCCGTCGGCCGACGTGTACCTGATGGAAGTGTCCCGACGCAAAGAGCGTGTCAACCAGCGCTTCCTGGAGTACGCCCTACAGCATTCCATGGAACAATCGGACGTAGGCCAGTGCGTGGTGGAGGGACTGTAAGTAGGAAAAAAGAGGGTTTATTGACCTAGAAGCAATGGGTAAAAAAAAACGCAACACTCCCAGCCTACACAGAAGGGGGCAGGTGAATCAGCGGCGTCACGCGTCGGTACAGCGTGTTCATCTCGGTAAGGACCTGATTGGTGTACTGGCTGATCTGATACATCTGCTGGATGCAGTGTCGGCCATGTTCCAGCGTAAGTACGGCAGGAGCGACAGTAAGCAACTGCGACTGAAATAAATCCGTCATAACCACCAGCCAAGTGAGAATCACGTCGACGTACTCCTGGTTGGTTTGCTGGAACCGGTCGTGGTGTTCGATCTGGATGCGCCAGCGTTTTTCGTCCCACTGACCAATGAGGTACCGGATGGCATACTCCATCTCGTCGTAGCGATT
>RGPS01000366.1 GCA_010084195.1 Terriglobia bacterium | reverse complement strand
GAGTTCTCCGAGCTTCAGGAAGAGCGGGGATAATGCTCCAGCACGTCCACATCGTCGAATCTGCAAGCGGCTACTCCCTACGGGTTGGCCTCTTCAAGAGCCACATTGGATACCAGACTGCCGAGGCGGCTGGATTGGACATCATCACCCGCGACGGAACTGGTTACGGACTGCCCTGTTTTGACAACCTCACCAAAGCAGAAGCCGAGAGGATCGCCCCCAAGCTGGATGCCTACCTTTCCACCTGCCGGGCCTTCCGGGAGGACGACGTGAAGCGGGAGTCCAAGTCAGTGCGTGCCGACCGAGCCAAGTATGATGCGACAATGGGTAAGCCACCTGTCCAGATTCGCTCACTCCCGAGGACGGTTTCGGAGGAGGTGTTCTGGCGGAGGGTGGAAGCCTCCGGGGATGCTTCGGGAAGCAGGTTCGCATGAGCTTCTCCCCAAGACCATACCAGATCGGAGCGGCTGATTGGCTGTCCACCAAGCGCCGGGCGATTCTGTCCAGCCCAGCAGGCAGCGGCAAAACGCTGACGACGACAATGGCACTGGACAAGGTAATCCGCTCCCGACACCGCACGGCTCCAGTCCGTATTGGCTGGATGGCGAACACCAAGGAGCAATGCCAGCAGGCTCAGACCGCCATCAATACTTTTCCGTTGGTCGCCAAGCAGGACGTGGCAATCGCGTGCGCCGCTGCGGGCCGGAGCTGGGCGGATCGAGACGTGCTAGTGGTCGATGAGATGCACCATTCCACGGCCCCAAGCTGGAAAGCCCAGATCGAGACAGCCCCCAAGGGAAGGTGGGGCATGACGGCCACACTTCCCGAAGACCTACAACAGATGGCCGTTCTGGCCGAGCTGTTCGGACCCACCTACACTATCACCCGCGAGCAAGTCGCAGCCAACCTGACCCCCGCAGTGGTCCGCTGGCTGAATGCCACCGACCCGCTGCTGACTCAACCCATCGACGCGGAGATCGACCGGCTGGTGAAGATTCGCAGGCGATGGTGGAGCGGTGACGAAGGCCAGCTTTGGGGGCAAGTTGCTTGGCAGGTGTGCGTCGAGAAGGGTATTGTCGGGAATCGCGTCAGGAATGAGGCTGCCATCGCGGCTGCCAGCAATGACAAGCCAACCCTTGTCTTAATCAACCAAGTAGAGCACGCGAACGTGCTCGCTGAACGAATACCAGGAGCGAGGCCGTGTTATTCCGCAATCGGAGCCAAGGCCCGCAGGGAAGTATTGGCCGATTTCCTGTCGGGCAAGTGCCGGTGCTTAGTAGCTAGCAGTCTTTGCGATGAAGGTTTTGATGCGCCCAACGCCGAGGTGCTCGTCTTGGTGAGTGCTGGTAAGAGCAACGCCCGCACGGAGCAGCGCACCGGGCGCGTCCTCCGAACCTTTGCGGGCAAGTCCTCCGCTATCATCTACGACTTCAAAGACCTGTATCATCCGCTCCCGGCCAAGCACGCCCGCTTGCGCCGGGAGCTTTACACCAAGCTGAACTACCATCAGATTGACGTATGAATTTTCCCATTTCTGTTTATCCAGCAGCGCCTAAGCCGACCACCTGCGAACGGTGTGGTCGTGGGAAATGCGAGATTAACTTTTCACACTTACTAAAAATATGGTCCTGTCTAAGTTGCTATCTCAATGCACCATCGTCTGTCCGACCTGCGAAGGGGACTGGCAATACCCCGTCCACATCGGAGACGTTTTAATGAAACGCGATGATGTTCGCGACAGTGGAAACTGTCTTGCGATTTGCTTGACGTGCGAAGTGGGACACGAATCCGTTCTGCGTTTGAACGATCATAGCGGACTGTTGATCGTTGAACTTGTAGCCCTTTCCGGCTCCCTGCCGGGCCACAACCCGTGAGTGTGGGCACTGGTCGCATAATGCCAGTTCTGTCCAGAGCGCCTTCTGGTATGCAACCACGGGCAGGCGACAACCGGCGCGGAACACTCCGCGCCGGTTCTCTTTTCCAAGCTTGACCACTCACACCTTTGATACTAAGGTGTCATTGTGAACGCTATGAGAAACACTGTTCGGAGCCGTTCGCCGCGCAAGTCGCTGGCGGGTCGGCTGGTGTCTCAATCCGTCGGGGTGCCGTTCCACGCGCTCATGGAACTGACCGACGACTGCTCCATCCAGGGGCGGCGTCGCCGGTCAGAGATCGCGGAGTCGGTGTCCCGAGGGGAGCCGCTTCAGGGGATTGTCGCGCTGGCGTGGTGAGCCTGCTTGAAAATCTGTTCACCAATTAACGGGTGAACGCAATTTCTTAACACCTGTGCCGGGCAGTGATTCGAGCCGTAGTAGAGGCTTCCTTCGTAGTGCAAGCCAAGCCAATCTTTAAGAGCGGACGCGCTGGCCTGCCCGCTGCTGGCAATGAATCCTGAAGGACGAGGCACGTCTTCAACCGAAAGTGCGAAGTTGGTCCAAAACAAATGCCTTCCGACCCTCACCGTTGGCTCAACCAGCGGACGGTAATACGGCACCACGTTCTCCACTACCCACCGTCCTTTGTGGTAAGTCTTCAGGAAGATAATCTCCTCGTAGAGCTTTAGGTCTGCATATCTTGGCCTGTTGCGGCAGTTCGCACGATCCATCTTGCTGTGGGACTGACATGGGGGGGACGACCATATAAAGTCAAACAGATGATAGTTTTCCTGTAAAAAATGGTGAGCGTCGGCTATGACAATCTCATCACGGGGATGAAGTTGGCGATAAACCGCAGCGATCTTCGGGTCCAGCTCCACGGCTGTAACCTGGACGTTCTCCCACAGCTTCCGATTGCCACCAAGTCCAGCGTATAGGTTAAGTG
>RGPS01000365.1 GCA_010084195.1 Terriglobia bacterium | reverse complement strand
TGTGGTGAAGTTCGGACTCCGGCTAACAGCATTGTTGGTTGCCGCGGTTTCCCTGTCAGCGGCGACCCGCGCGGGGGATGCGCTACTTCGAAGAGCCCGCGCACTCCCCCCACCCGAGACCGTCGCCGCTATGGACACCCTGTTTGAGTTGGTGAGCCAGGCTTTGGCCACAGATCCTGGGGACATCGAATACCAGCTGGAACACAGCCGCAATCGCGCGCTGGATGGTATGTTTCATGCTAGAGCGGGAGTCTCTTACAGAAGCGCCGGCAAACTGGACGAGGCTTTGGCTGAATTCAGCAAGTCACTGGCAATCGACCCCGCCAACCCCATTGCCGGGGTCGAAGCGGAACGAACACGCCGAGCCATGAAGGAACGGGCCGCAAACCCGACGGGACCCTCGCTTGCGGAGCTTCTGGTCAGTCCCGAGGTGACGCAAAGCGCACGCACAGAAACGCGTTTTGCCAATGCGCAACCAATCCCAACTCTAAACACGCCATTAAAGCCGTTGCCGTTGCTGCGAGTGAATAAACAGCCATCGAGCGAGGTATTTGCGGCACTGGCAAAACTCGCCGGCCTGAAGATCTTCTTCGATCCCGACTACCGCGACGCAGACCTCGGGAGAAACGGTATTCTCGACTTTCGAGGCCTGACCCCCCAAACCGCGCTCAACTACCTGGCGTCGGTCACCAAGTCTTTCTGGAAGCCTCTTGCGGCAGACTCCATCTTCGTCACGAACGATGATCCTCAAAAACGTGCCCTCTATGAAGACGCGGTCACCAAAGTGTTTTACCTGAACAACATAACGCACCAACAGGTCCTCGAAGAAATTGCAGGCACGCTCAAAACTCTGGTTGGTATACGCCAGGTAGTTGTACAGGCCGACGATAATTCCATTCTGGTTCGTTCCGACGCCGGCCGCGTCGCTTTGGCGGAAAAGCTGATCGCCGACATCGACAGGCCAAGGGCAGAAGTAGTGATCGATGTGATTTTCCTCTCCGTGGATAAGGATTGGGTGCGCAATCTGGGCGTGCAACTGGGGAGCAGTGCAGCGGTGAACTTTGCCCCCAGTCCAGCAGTGGCGACCTCGGCCGGGGGCTTGGTTTCTACCTCTCTGGCAGCCTTAACGCATCTGGGCACCGGTGACTTCTCGGTGACCCTGCCAGGGGGGGTTGTGAGCGCTCTCTTACAGACCACCGGAACGAAAGTCCTGAACCGCGCTCAGTTGCGGATGCTGGAAAACCGCAAGGCAATGTTGAATTCCGGTCTCAAAGTGCCTTACGCCAGCAGCAGCTTCCTTCCGGGAGGCAGCGGGAATGTCTCCGCTTTGGTGAATACTCAGTTTACGTACCTGGACGTCGGCTTCAATCTGTCGGTTGAGGCTCACGTGCATGAGGTGGAGGGTGAATTGGATTTGCACGTTGAGTACGACGTTTCTTCTGTTACCAGCTACGTGGTGCAGGGTGGTCTTTCGCAGCCCGTGCTGTCCCAGCGCAAGCGCACAACGGATGTGCGCGTCAAGGAGGGGGAGGTCAATTTCTGGGATTCCGTGACCCAACAGCAGGACAACGTAGTCATGGCCGGGACCCCAGGACTTTCCAGTATTCCGGGCATCGGCAGGTTCTTCACCGGACAACACCGGCAACACTCCGAAGCGCGGATACTTACGCTCCTGGTGCCCCACATCATTCGAACCAAGGAGATCCGCGCGATTAATCTGGCCGAAATTGCCACAGGCACCGACCAGAACGTCCGACTCTCTTATCCCGAGCTTGCCCAGACCGAAAAGCAACTCTCTGATGAAATTGTAGATGTGGTCGCGACGTTGCCGGCGGCAGCAGTGCCGTCCTATGCTCCCGGTCAGCCTAGTGGTTTCCCCGGTCAGCCTGGTGGTTTCCCCGGTCAGCCTGGTTGGTTTTTCCCTTCGGCATTTCCTTCGGCAGTCCCCACCCCGAAATAACCCGTCCCCGCCATGGCTGGCCGAAGTCCGTGATTTCGTTGTGAAAAGCGCCGTTGATATCTAGCCCGCATTTCTCACAGAGGATAGCTGAGGGTAAAAAAAGCGGGCGGAAAAACGATGCGGGGGGCGATTTGATGATCGGACGAAAAACCGGAGTCGATTTGGGGCATGTGCTGAGTGCAGGCACGTGCTTTGGGCTGGCGGAGGTGGCCTGGCGGGCAGTAGCGGCGCACTGATTCGGGCCGGGCATCCCGGCGTGTGCAAGCTGAAGATGTCGGATGCCGCTGTTGGCCTCTCAGCAGCGCAGGTTCAACCAGACCTGCCGGTAGAGGCCTTGCCCGGGATAGCTGGATGCCATCGAAACCCAAACCTTCCGAACGGAAATCCGGATTTGCGCGCCGATCTTCAGCAGTTTCGTCCTGATGGTGCAAACCTGAGCCTGGGCCAGGTCCGTGCCCTTTAGCCCCACACGTCGCAGGCCACTGACCAGGATGTACGCCACAGCCGACAGATACAAGCGCAGTTGATTGGCCCGGATCGTCTCCGCGCTGACCCGGTCGGCGAACAGACTGAACTGTTCTTTGATGCGGTTCTCCATGTTCCCGCGTTCACAGTAAAGTTCTTCGTACAGGGCCTGCGCCGCCCACTTTTCGCGGCTCAGTGAAGTCACAACGAAGCGTGGATTTTCTTTGCCGTCGATATGCTCAGCCTTGGCTGCCACGCGCCTCTCCCGATCCCAGCCGCCCGTTTTTGTCTTCTTCGTACTGTGGAGAAAGTCGGCATGGTGAAGAACCAGGTCGAATACGATGCCTCACTCTGGGCCGAACGCGATGCGATACGCGAGAAGCGGATCGAAGCCC
>RGPS01000364.1 GCA_010084195.1 Terriglobia bacterium | reverse complement strand
CAAAAGCAGAGGGAGGGCCAAAAGCAGAGGGAGGGCCAAAAGGCTCCACCTGCGGATTCGAAAATCCACCTTGCGCAGGGTCGCCGCTCGCCTTCTCCAGCCTCGCCGTCGCCCGCCCCGCCGCTTCCGCCGTCAACAACACGCAATACAGACTCTCCGCAGGATCCGTAGCAATCACCCCGAATTCTGCATCCATTTCCAGCTCGCCGAGCCCAAACCGTCGGCGCACCGAATCCATCGAAGGGACCTCGTCGGGCTGTCGGAACTGAAACATTACCATTGTCTTCACCGCCTTGTCGGTAAAGCGAGGCCCCGACCGGTATTTCCCCCGGGCTGAGCCCCGCTATGACCTGTTCTAATTCTGCGCCCGTCCCTTACCGCCGCATCCACAATCGGCATGTTTCTTTTCCCCAATTGTGGCTTCAGTAGTACCGGATGCTTTTTCGCCTTCATGATAACCCGCCTTGAAAACCGTCGCAATCAGGTCCTCAAGTTCCGAGGGTTCATCGCCAGTTCCCGACAGGATTGGCCCCCCCCCTCCTCGCCATGGCTCCCGGTCGGGTACCGGGAACGGTCCAGGTGCCCTGAATCGATGAGGAAGTTCCCGGCACAGGCGGGGATAGCGCACACAGATGCCCGCGGGGCCCGGTAACGGGCGGAACCCACGGCTCAATTCACAGCCGTCGATCACCCCAAACCCGTAGTCGAAGTCGAAGCCCGCCCCGCCTTTGTCTTCCGCCGTGGTTCTCAGCAGATTCCGAACTGCAATTGGCGTCACCGCCGGATTCCCCGGTACATAGGGGCGTTTTGTTCTCAGCGCCGCCACCACCCCGGCCGCAACGGGAGTCGCCGCCGAGGTCCCTCCATCCGCCGGATAGACTCCCGATCCCTGGAAGTGCGTGAAAGCCGCAATGTCAGGCTTGTTGACAGCAAGCCGTCCCGGCCCCTGGGTCGAATAGCCCACCCGGGTTGACGTTATGTCCACACCCGCCACCGTGATTACCGCCGAATGCCCGTTCGCTCCATAAATCGCGTTGCTCGTTACCCCCGAACACCTTCCATCCGGGCAATCCCGTCCGCAATTTCCCGCCGCAAACAGAATATCCGCGCCCGCTGCTTCCAGCGCCGCCACAATGCGATTAAACGGGTGGTTCGGATTATCCGAATAGTTGCCCGCGTTCCCCACCGGCAGGTCCCACGAAGGGTGGAACATGCCCCAGCTATTACTGACCACCAGAGACCTCGTCTCGCCCGGCCGCCTGGGCGCCGTCATGATCCGAATCAAATGGTCGAAAGCCCGAACCCCGTCGGACAACAGGCCCGCCATCGGGGACACCCCGGTTGCCGTGCTCCGCAATAGTTGAATGTCCAGGAAGGTCGCTTTTGGTGCCGCAATCGCCGCATCAAAGGCGCACATCGTACCGTGGCTCACCGGCGCGTCGCCCGGAGTCATTCCAGCCGCGGGCACCCAGCTGCGCGCCCTGTCAAGGTTCAGCACTTTACCTTTTCCCGCCAGATACGCCAGGTTGAAGCCCGTATCCACAATGGCCATCAACACGCCGCTTCCATCCATTCCGTTCGCGCTCATTTGCGGCACACACAGCAGACGAGCCACGTCAGCGTCCGTCCCCATTGGCCCACTCGAAGGACAGATCAGGGCCGGCTGTATCTCAACATCGGCGTATACGCCCCGCACCGCCGAATGTCCAGTGGTTTCCTCAATTCGCCCCTCTTCAAGCTCCGCCCTTACTATATATGTAGATTCCGTCGGCTCCAGCGCTAAATCGAAGCGTCGGCCCGATACGTACCCCGCATCAAAGGCGGTACGGGCCCTCAGTCCGGGTATTGCTGTCGGAGCACACGTCGAATCAAACTCAACTCCCGAAAGCTGGGGAACACTCCCCACATCGAGGCCTCGTTCACTTGCCGGTCCTGCTGCAAATGCCGAACTGGCCAGATCCCGATTGTGGGCCAGCTCGATCAGCACGCGTCTCTTTATTGATTGTGGTTGTAGCATCGTCATCTCCTTCTTGCCGCCTCCTGGGCGGAGGTCCGCTGACTGAATAAGCGGAAAGCGGCGTCCCGCCCGGACATGCCTCCCCCGGCTTTACCTCAAATTGTTATAGAATCAACACACCGCCATGCGAATCTCGCTCCTGCTCGCCCTGACTGCGCCGCTTGCCCTCCTCGCAGCCCCCCCTGCCAAACTCGACTTCGAAAAGGACGTCCGGCCTCTCCTCGTCCAGAAATGCTTCGCCTGTCACGGCGACGAAGTCCAGCAATCCGGCCTCCGCCTCGACAAACGCCAGAACGCCATGCGCGGCGGCGACTACGGCCCAGTCATCATCGCCGGCCACAGCGACCAAAGCAAGCTCATCAAACGCGTCGTCACCGGCGACGGCGGCATGAAAATGCCCCCCTCCGGCCCCCTCTCCACCAACGAAATCGACCTCCTCAAAGCCTGGATCGACCAGGGTGCTGACTACCGCATGGAGATCAAGCCCGAAGCCCCCGTCAAGCCCGTTGACCCTCGCCTCGCAGCCCTCATCTCCGCCGTCCGCACCGGAGCCGTCACCACCCCCGACAAAACGCTGATCAACGAAAAAGACGCAGCCGGCAATACCCCCCTCCACCACGCCGCCGGCTTCGGTAACCTCCAAACCGTAAAGCTCCTCCTCGAAATGGGAGCCGACCCCAACGCCAAAAATCGTCGCAAATCCACCCCCCTCCACTGGGCCATCCGCGACGACGCCAAAGTTCGCCTCCTCCTCGATAAAGGTGCCGAAATCAACGCCAGCCAGAACGATGGCCGCACGCCCCTCTATCTCGCCGCCAG
>RGPS01000363.1 GCA_010084195.1 Terriglobia bacterium | reverse complement strand
TGAGGCTGGCCTTCGGTCGCCACAGAAGCGCCGTGCTCCGAAGTACCGTTCGCGCCGCGAGCGCGGGGCACAGGAAGGCATGCTGTTACAGGTAGACGGAAGCCGTCACGACTGGCTGGAAGGGCGCGGACCTTATCTGACTTTGATGGGAGGCGTTGATGATGCCACCAATAAAGTCTGCGCCGCTCATTTTCAGGCTGAACACGAGGACAGCGTCGGCTATCTTCGTTTGTTCCGTGCGCAGGTGGAAGACAGAGGAATTCCCGGGGCCATTTAAGGGCCAGCTTTGCGGCCAGCCCATCTCTGTTCATTTTGAATCTATGGAGCTATTCCGGTGGTGTGGGAGGGGAGCAGCCGCGAGGCTTCCCCCGATCCCGATTCTTCGGTTGTGACGAACCCGGTCGAGTCGCCGAGTCGTATGTGCCGTTCAGGCCTGCGACTATTTTCAGGCGAGTTGGCAGATGAGCGCGCCAATTTCAACGGCGTCAGTGTTCGCTCTCAGCGGCCATCCACCGAGAACGCCAGCAAGACGTTGCCGGGCGTGCCATTCGCAAAATCGTAGCCAGAATTGACGAACATCATTCCGCCCACAATGGTTGGGCCTGCACCGTTCATCGAGCCTCCCTTGCCCGGTACATTATTCACTGTAGAGAATGGCTTGCGCGTGTCCAGATCCCAGAGCAGTTTTCCATCGGCCGTCGCGTAGACGCGAAGGTGGCCGTCCAGGGAGCCCGAGAACACTGCCCCGGGAATAACCGTAACGGCGGCAGGCTGCGCGGCGCTACAGCCTTTTTCACCGAGACACGGCGGTTTGGGTGCGGGTACGCGCCAGACCTGTTCACCGGTCGCGATCTGTGTGGCGATGAGTCCGCCGCCGGCTTCGGGGTTATTGAGGTCACGATCCGAAACGGCGGTGTACACCTTATCCTTGTCACTGGCCGGCCCCCATTCGATTCCTCCGGAGATGCTGCCTTTACCTACGCGGACCTGGCGAATCACGGCACCGCGCTTGTCCGGATCGAGAATATGCAGTACCCCGGATTTCTGCCCAGCCAGCAGCACCTGGTGGCCGCTCGAAAGAGTGTGGAGAATCGCCGAGGAGCCGAAGTCGAAATCGGGCCCCTCGCCTTTCGGGCAACCTTCTTTGTCGCTCGAAATACAACCTACATTCCAGAAGTCCCCTTTGAGCAGTTTGCGTCCCCACGCGATCTTGCCGGAATCCATCGCGATGGCGACCACGGAATCGGCGAAGCCTTCTTCCGGATCGCTAAATTGATTGCCCGTGGCGACGTAAACGAGGCGACGTTTCGGGTCGATGGTGGGAGCGGACCAAACTCCGCCGCCCGAAGGTCCCCACAGTTGCGTGCCGGACGCCTTCTTACGGGTGCGCCGCGGCGCTGACGGAATTACATAGGTCTGCCAGAGCTGTTTACCCGTTTGGGCATCCAGCGCCACCAGGCTGCCGCGAGACGTACAGCACTCGTACTTGGGATTCGCCGCGGCACCTTCTTCGCCTGAAGCCACCGGGACATACAGACGGCCTTCATAAAGCTGGACAGCTCCGGTGATTTTCGCCCGCTGATGGTTATCCACCTTAACTTTCCAGAGCGCCTGGCCGGTGATCGCGTCGACAGCGTGTACCTGACCTTCCCCATCGCCGAAATAAGCGGCGAAACCGCCGGAGGGGGAACGCGGCCCGATGCTGACGGCCGAGCGCACGCCCGCCGTAGAAGCTTGATAGACCCAGTTGGTGCAGCCGGTTGCTGCGTCAAGCGAATAAACGGCGCCATTCTTGCTACCCACGAAAACCCGGCCTCCCGCTACCACAGGCTGCGAATATGCGGCCTTCGCCAAGGGGAACGCAAATGCCCACTTCAGCTTGAGGTGCGATATCTGGTCGGCCGTGATGCCGGCCATATCCGCTGGCTGGAACCGGCTATTCCCGGTGTCGATACCCCAGCCGTTCCAGCGTGGGCCGGAGAGAAAATCAGACGGCGCCAATCCGGCCGGACAAAGGCCTTCGGGCGCGGGTAGCGCCGCCATGCGAAACGCCTCAACCGGCTTGCCTGCAAGGTAGGAGGTAACCGCGCGCTTTTCCTCATCGGTAAGCGTCGCAACCTTGCTCATGAATCCGCGGTGGAGCTCTGCCGAAATCACCTCGGGCGCCAACTTGGTAAGAGCCTGGCGGCGTGGCGCCCAACCGGTCTTGTCCCCCTCATGGCAACGCGCACAATGTTGGGCGTAGATAGTTGCGCCGTTAGGCGATTGCGCGAACGCGGATGCCACGCCCCCGAGAATAACGCCGATAATCTTCAGCAGGAAGCGGACATCGCAGGTAAAACCGATTGGTTTGATCATGGTGGGCCCTTATATGTGCGTTTAGGTAGTCTCTGCATTCGCAGGATGTACTATCTAGAACAGCACTCTTGTCCTGAACACTATTTCAGGTTGAACGGTGCATGTCAATACTTTTAAGACACTTTGTAGTTGCTCAGCGATTCTGTCACCTCTGACAAAAGAAGAGGGTGACGTTGAGCCAGGGACCGGTACAGGTACAGAGAATCAAGGTGATCGGGAACGCGGTCGCGGGACGGATCACGGTGCAAGAGGCTGAAGGGCAACGCCAATAGCGTCACCATCGTAAATCTCACCACGGGTGTCGTTGTCGCGACTGTCCCGGTCGGGGCCGGCCCGCGCTCGGTCGCCATAGACTCCGCGAACATTGCCTACATCACCAACGAGGCCGACGGCACCATCAGCGTCCTGAATCTGGCCACCGCGAAAGTGACTGGTACCATCGCCCTGAGTGGCGCGCGTCCTGCCGCCATCAGGCTGCTCG
>RGPS01000362.1 GCA_010084195.1 Terriglobia bacterium | reverse complement strand
CCGTAGCTTCTTCGGATGGAATAAGCTCGGGGGCAATTTCGATGGGGGGCGGGACGAGGCCGTGGTACGGGTCAACCAGCACCATGGTGACGGATGCCATACCGACCGGCTTACGGGCTTTGGTGCCCGCAAAGATGACATCTTCCATCTTGCCGCCACGCAGGCTCTTGGCCGATTGCTCGCCCAGAACCCAACTGATGGCATCGCTCAGATTGGACTTGCCGCACCCGTTGGGGCCGACAACCGCCGCGATTCCGTCTCCATTAAAGCGGAGCTCGGTCTTATCGCAAAATGATTTGAACCCCTGGAGTTCTACTTTCCTTAACTTCAGCAAAACGACACCTCAGCCTGGAGGACGCCCGGGGGTGCGCCCTTACCTGGAATCGCCGCCGGTCTTTTTTCAGGAGACCGCGGACCGCCCTGCCACAGAGGCAGGAGACTCCATGCTGCCACGGTTTTCGGTAAAAGTAAAGGGGGTGGTACACATCATGGTGGATATGCTGTGGAAATACCACTACTGGTTGGGGTATGGGTGCGGAAAAGCGGACGAAACTGAACTCAGTACCCTGCCGCTTTGCCTGCTCCGCTGCGGCCATCGGAGGCACCCTGGAGCCAGCCGCCATCACTGACAATCGCGGCCACTTGTGCCAGAACTACGCCGGGGGCATAGTCCACGTCATAGCCCCAGGTCTTGAGCAGAGCCACGGTGTCGGGGGAGATGATGCGTTCCAGGGAGAGTTTGTCGGGGAGCCACTGGTGGTGGATGCGGGGGGCGTCCACGGCGTCCTGTATGTTCATGCCGAAGTCGAGGACGTTGAGGATGACCTGCATGACGGTGGTGGGAATGCGGGAACCGCCCGGGGCTCCCGCCGTCATGAAGAGCTTACCGTCCCTCAGGATGATGGTGGGGGACATGGAGGAGACGGGGCGTTTGGCGGGTTGAATGGTATTGGCCTCTCCCTGCACCAGGCCGAAGAGGTTCTTGACGCCTGGCTTGGAGGTGAAATCATCCATTTCATTGTTCAGCAGGAAACCGAGGCCGGGGACGGTGATGCCGTTACCGAAACCGCCGTTCAGCGTGTAGGTGACGGCGACGGCGTTGCCTTCCGCGTCGACCACTGAATAGTGGGTTGTCTCATTCTTTTCCGGCGCGCCCTCGGGCTGGCCGGGGTTGATGTCCACGCTGGGTGTCGCCTTGTCGGGCCGGATCAGTTCGCGGCGTTTGGCGAGATAGGCAGGGTCGAGGAGGCCGGCGATGGGGACCTTCACGAAATCGGTGTCGGCAATCCAGGTGTTGCGATCCGCATAGGCGAGGCGCATAACTTCGGCGAGATTGTGGAGTGCCGAAGCGGACCCGAAGCCTCCCTTTTCATAGCCGGAGCCGTTCAGCAAACCCATCATCTGGAGGAGGACGATGCCGCCGGAACTGGAGGGTGGGGCCGCGATGACGGTGTAGTTCCGGTATTGGCCGGTGAGGGGTGTTCGTTCCACTGCTGCGTAACTCTTGAGGTCTTCCAGGGTGATGAGGCCCCCGTTTTTCTCCATCTCAGCGGCGAGGAGTCGGGCGGTTTCTCCTTCATAGAACTCTTTGGCACCGCCTTCGGAGATTCGTGAGAGGGTCCTGGCCAGTTCGGGGAGTTTGAGAGTTTCGCCGACATCGTAAAACGCCCCGTCCCTCTGGTAGATGCGTTTTGACTCCGGGTTTCGCGCCAGGCCCCGGGCATTCTTTAGCGATTCGGAGAGCGCCCAGGAGACCGGAAAGCCCGAGGCGGCGAGGTCTATGGCAGGTTTCAGGTTGGCGGTCCACGTTAGTTTTCCGTATTTCGTCTGGGCGAGGGCCATCCCGCTGACGGTACCGGGAACGCCGACAGAACGCCAGCCTTCGAGACTCTCCCGGGTGGGGTTGCCTGCCGGATCCAGATACATATCGCGGGAGGCTTTGCCCGGGGCTTTTTCACGGAAGTCAATAAACGTGGTGCGGCCATCGGCCATGCGAATGAGCATGTAGCCACCACCGCCCAGATTGCCTGCGAAGGGGTGGGTGGCGGCCATGGCGAAGCCGACGGCGATGGCTGCGTCCACTGCGTTGCCACCCTTCTTCAGGACGTCGACACCCACATCTGTCGCCAGGGACTCCATGGCAACCACCATGCCGTTGCGGGCCCGGACCGGTTGCCTGGCCGTGAGGGAGAAGGGAATAGTGAAACACAACAGAATGGCACAACGTTGCATGGAGAAATCCTCAGATCTGGGTGGAAGCCACGAACTACTGGAAGCCTGGGTCGGCCTGGACGGGGGGGCGCTAACACGGCGGCGGGGCCGGGTGGAGACCGAATTTGGAGCGATGGTAACACACCGGACCAGGCGAGGTTGGGGCATTGCGTGGCTTTGAGGGCGGGCTTGCAGAGTCGGGCGATTCGGCCTGGTGAGGTGGGTCTGCGTTGGCGCTACGGCAGGGTACGCGACAGTTGGCTACCTCCGCGGTCTGGTGCAAACGCGGCAGTTGGCCGATTGACAATCGGCCGCAGCTTACCAAGCTGCCCCACATGAAGCTTAGATGCAAGCCGTTGTGCTGTTGCATCGAGCCGGCATCCACTCTCCGAGTTTCTGGCTGGTCGTTCTATAGTGTTTTTGCCGAAGTAGCGCGCAAACGGGGATGCGGGAAACAGGCTTGAATTCGCTCATGAATCAAAGATTAAAGGTAACAGTTCAGGCCCCGGAAAGCAGCGGCTCCGGTATTGCCAAAACAGCCTGACAAAAAGACGTCTAAGCATCTTCGTTTTCGACCTCGCGCTCTGGAGTAAAACCTGGCAAGCTGGATATTTGGGTGCTTCCAGCCGCCAGAATCGAGGTTCGA
>RGPS01000361.1 GCA_010084195.1 Terriglobia bacterium | reverse complement strand
GGTGGCCCCGTACAATTTCCAGACGGCCCACGACGCCGTCGCCGGGGTCAGGACAGAGCAGGAGGGCGTTTATGGATTGGGCGCGTATCCTCGCCTACGTGACGGGGACGGTGGACCAGGAGTTGCTGGGGCGGAACGAATACCTCGCGGCTGGGAACGATCAGGAGAAGGGCAACGTCCTGCTGTTCCCTCGGAACACGGATCAGCAGCGCGAGGGCCGGTGCAGTGTCGCGAGCGATTGGGTGGGCTCCTGCGCTACTATCATCGTGAGGCGGCGTGATGGTGCGTCGGCCGGATCAGTTTTTTGGCCCTACGAGGAAGAACAGAAAAGGAAGGACACGATGACGTCAGACAGTATAGCCTGATCCCAAGACCTCAACTGTCCACGGAAACGGGGTAGGTCCACAGTACAGCCGCCCTCTGCCGGCAACGTTGCCGCGTTCCCACAGGCTGGCCCAGGCTTTCATCGGCACACCGATTCCATGGCCGAATCGCTTTTTGAGCAAGGACAACTTTATTTGCGACGGGTAGCGACGCCTAACAAAACACCGCCCAGCAGCAGCGCTACTATCGGCCCGAAGTACACAGCAAACATCAGCGCTTCACGCCCACCGGACCCCTTTGGAACGGCCTCGACTTTAGTTCCATCGAAACCAGAAAAGTTAGACTGGGCGCACTCGGCGGACCCATGTCCCCAAAGGCAATTAGACGCAGCGGTTCAAGTTCTTATCGTCGTCCAACGTCGTCTCCCTGGACCTACCCCGTTTCGGTGAACAGTTGAGGTCTTGGGATCAGGCTACACTGTCTGAGATCACCGTGTCCTTCCTTTCTGTTCTTCCTGTACTGCACCCGGATATCTGGACACAAGGTAACCCCTACCTTGTGTCCAGAGATATCCGGGTGCAGTACAAGGCCAGTTCACCGGCGGCGGGATCACCGCCGCGCTCCTTCAGCGCACCATCAAGGGCGGCGTCAGCCTTCTGACGCCACTGCTCCAGTCTGTAGATCGGCACCCCGAGCTCACGCGAGAGCAGCTCGGTCGATTCACCGCGCAGCAGGCGCAGGACGACCTCCCGCTCGCGGGTCACGCTCCAGCGCTGGCAAGGTGCGAGCGGACCACGGTGCGCCGTCCCCTGGCCAGGGAGCGCATGGCCAGGAGACTCCCTGGACGAACTGCGCTCGACCCTGCTGACCTCGGTATCATCATTCACATCGTTGGTTTCGATGTGGTTCATACTCGACTTCATCATGACTGCCTTCGGTTGGACAAATCGGTGTCCAAAAAATCCAGGGGGCAGCTCATGGACAACAGGTCGCTGACAGGCCCATTCTTCGAGGTGCCCTATAAGTTGAGAGTTTGAGCATGACGCTGTTCATAGAATTGGTCCTGGTCGGTATAATTGGGCTTGCTACGACATCTTCAGTGATGATCGGTGCGGCGCTTGGGCTCTACGTTCCATTTCCCAAGAA
Organism: Terriglobia bacterium; assembly: GCA_010084195.1. Classification (GTDB taxonomy): domain Bacteria; phylum Acidobacteriota; class Terriglobia; order Bryobacterales; family Bryobacteraceae; genus BOG-234. The sequence goes on along the minus strand of RGPS01000361.1, from coordinate 1,387 downwards.
GGTGCTGGCTGGCATTTTGGCTTTCGCTGCCGGCTCGCTCATCGCAGCACTTGCTATCGAACTCGGCTTCGAAGGCGCGAGTGACCTCCAAAAGCACGGCGCCAATGTTCACGCTGCATGGGCCATCGTCGCTGGCGGCTTTTTTCTTGGTGCGACATTCTACTACGGAGCTTCGCTTTTCCTAGAACAGAAGGGCGCAGCCATCCGCTACCCTTCCCGCTTTCACGAATATGCCCTTGATCGAAAGCGTGAGGCGGCGCGTGCGCAGATCGAGTTCCTGTCGAAATGCGAGCTGTTGCGCCATCTGCCGCCGGAGGAACTTGAGCCGCTGATCGAGTGCGTCTCCGAGCGTAGCCTGATGGAAGGCGAGGTGCTGTTCCATGCTGGGGATCCAGGCGATGCCCTCTATATCGTGGCCAAGGGTGTCGTCGAGGTTGTCGCCGAGAGCGAGCCGCCGCGTGTCTTGGCTGAGCTTGGCGAGGGGCAGGCAGTGGGGGAGATGGCGCTGCTGGGCGGCGGTATCCGGACTGCTACCGTTCGCGCCAAGGCCGACAGCCGCCTGCTCGTCATCGGCAAAGCGGATTTCGACCGCCTGCTGAACGAAGATCCGCATCTTGCTGCTGCCGTTCGTCGGCTCTCGCACGACCGCGCCATCAGCAATCTCAGTGACAACAGGGAGATGAGCCCCGAGCGTTGGGCCAATCTGGCCCGCGGTAGCCTGGATCATTTAAGTCGCGGCGAAGAAACTCGCCTGCTGCACGAGGCGGGTGCCGGCCCGAACGCCGGCCTTGCCATCGTGTTCGGCAACATCCTCGATACCATTCCAGGTTGTTTGGTGATCGGCGCCAAGTTCAGCGGTTTTGAGGGTATGTCGCTTACGCTGATTCTTGGCATGTGGCTGGGCGGTATCCCCGAGGCGGCGGCAAGTGCGGCTATTTTACGCAAGGCCGGCTTCAGCGATCGTAAGGTCTTTAGCCTTTGGTCTACTGTACTGGTGGCTGGTATTCTGGCCGCAATTGCTGGCAAGCTTTTTATAAGTGGGTCAGATTCGATAGTCGCCATTTTTGCTCAGGCGATAGCCGGCGGCGCAATCCTGGCGCTGGTCGCGCACGCCATGATTCCAGAGGCGTTGCATAAAGGGGGCTCGGCTGTGGTGCTGCCAGCGGTTGGCGGCTTCTTGTTCGCCCTCTATCTAGCCATGCTGGAGATGGCTTAGAAGCATAGCTACTTTTAGCCGAACACCGCTTCCGCCTGATCGGGCTGACCTGCCCCCGGGTTTTCGGACCATGGATTACTTGAGGGCACCTCGAAGATGCTCTGATACCAACCGACAGAACTCATGACAGTTCAGCCCATCGCCGGCTTGTGATGGATGCGATCCTTTGCG
>RGPS01000037.1 GCA_010084195.1 Terriglobia bacterium | reverse complement strand
TGCTCCATTACCGAAGTTGCTCCATTACCGAAGTTGCTCCGCGCGTTGCAGCATGGCTGTCGTCGAGCGGCCTTCATGGAGCGGCAGGAAGCACACTCTGCCGCCATAGGCCTCCACCACCGCACGCTCGGGAACCGGGCGCTTGTCGTCGGCATACTCCGCACCCTTGCAATGGATATCAGGCTTCACAAGGGACAGTATCGCGGATGGCTCGGTTTCGTCAAAAATAGTGACGCAATCAACAGGCTCCAGCGCCGAGAGAAGCTCCGCACGGTCATCCTGATCGACAACGGGCCTCGTCGGACCCTTGATCGCCCGAACACTGGCATCGCTATTGATCCCGACAACCAGGATGTCACCGAGAGCTTTTGCGTCACGGAGACTCCGCACATGTCCGACGTGAAGCAGATCAAAGCAGCCGTTCGTCCAGACAACGCGCTTGCCCTCGTCCGACCATTTCGCTCGGAGTTTCAGGAGATTTTCGAGAGACTGCAGCTTCGAACCAGGAGGCATGAATACGCCGCGAGGAGCGTTACCTGGACCGCGTGTAGATAAGAGCTGTACTGGCCTGCGCGCCGGCGCCAGTCAGAACCTGAATCGCCTGCTGCGTTGCCTTGGCGCGACTATTCATGGGGATGAACAGCAGGTCTTTCGCCTGCAAGACGACATCCTGCTTCTTTCGCTTCAGAATCGAGTCCAGGTCAACCGGAATCTCATGCCGTGTGCCCTGGTCGTCGGGGCGCAAAATATAGATAATTTTCGGCTGATAATCAGCGAGACCTTTTGCTTGTGCGATCGCAGTCATCACCGTCGTCGTGCCGGATTCCTGAACCGGATAAACACCCGGGTCCCGAACGTTACCCGATACAACCACCGAGCCGATTGTGGGAACCCTAATTTCTTCGCCCCCGAGCAAAGTTAGATTGAGTTGCGGATCCGAGCCATCGTAAAGAGCTTTGACTGGCACTCGGGTCACGGACTGGGCACCCGCGTCACCGTTGGGGCGCGTGATAATTATCTCCCCGCCCGCATCCGCAGCCAGCCCGCCGCACTTGGCGAGGGCGTCCAGAAGGTTTACTTTGCCGATTGCCTGGAAGATGACCGGACTCTTGACAGAGCCGTTGACGCTGATCGGGCGGCTGTGATACTCCGTGATCGAAACAGTCACAAAGGGATCTACCAAAAGCTGTTCTCGCTTCAGGGCGTCCGCCACCACTTTTTCCACTTCTATGGGAAGCAGACCGACCACTGGAAGGGTTGTCTTCAACATTGGCAGGCGAATCGTGCCGTCCGTGCTAACACGTACGGAGCGAGTCAAATCCGGTGAATCATAAACGCGAACCATCAACAGATCGTTCTCGCCAATTTTTTGAGCAGGCAGATTCGTGCCGTCCGGCACAGCGGCACCGCTCTGGCCGAGCGCCGAAACCAACGGGCAAAGACCAAGTAAGGCTGTGGCAAGAATAAGTGACAGGGGCCGTCTGGACTGAAGGAACATGTATCGCGTTAACCTCATTGAACTCCCCCATTATCTCACGATTTGGGATCGCTCTATCGATGCAGTGCCGAAGAAACCGGAATTGTTACACTACATTCCGGGCCCGCGAGAGAGTAGAGCCAACGATGCATGCTCAAACCGGGAAAAGAAAATGGCGTCCCCAGAGGGATTCGAACCCTCGTTAACGCCGTGAAAGGGCGACGTCCTGGGCCTCTAGACGATGGGGACGTACAGGAGGGCTACAAAACTAATCTAACATGCCCCTTCGCGTCGCCCGAAAAACCTCCTCCTGGCCAAAACTCAGCCGCCCGACAAACCGGCCATTCTAAAATAAAAGGTCTATGTCAGTAAACGACGAGTTTTATCGAATCCAGAAGTTGCCACCCTACGTTTTTGCCGTCCTCAATGAGATGAAGGCAAAAGCACGGGCAGCACAGATGGACATCGTCGATCTCGGAATGGGAAATCCCGATGGGGCCACACCTGCCATCATCGTAGACAAACTCGTGGAAGCGGCGCGCAATCCACGCAACCACCGTTATTCGCTTTCGAGAGGCATCCCGAAACTGCGCGAGGAGATCGTCAAGCGCTACAAGCGCAACTACGATGTTGACCTAGACCCGGAAAAGGAAGCCATCGTCACCATGGGCGCAAAAGATGCGCTCGCCCACTTGTTATTTGCCACCATTGGCCCCGGTGACGTTGTGGTCGCCCCCAACCCGGCCTATCCGATTCACCAGTACGGCGTCATCATGTCCGAAGGCCATTCGCAGATGCTGCCGATGCCCGATGCAGATACCTTCCTCGAACGCCTCCGGGGCCTCTTCCGCGAGTCTCCCAAGCCCCCGAAGATGCTGCTGATCTCGTTCCCGCACAATCCAACTACCGTGTGCGTGGACCTCGCGTATCTCACCGAAATCGTGGAACTCTGCCGCCAAAACGGCACCCTCATCGTGCATGACTTTGCCTATGCCGACTACGGTTTCGATGGCTACAAACCGCCCAGCATCCTGCAGGTTCCGGGCGCAAAGGAGATTGCGGTCGAGATCTTCTCCATGTCGAAGAGTTACGAGATGGCAGGCTGGCGTGTCGGCTTCTGTCTCGGCAACCCGAAAATGATAGCCGCTCTCGCCCGCATCAAGAGCTACCTCGACTACGGCATGTTCCAGCCCATCCAGATCGCGTCCATCGTCGCTTTGCGTGAATGCGAAGCCGAGACCGTCCGGATCTGCGCCGGCTACCAGCACCGCCGCGACGTCCTGGTGGACGGCCTGCTCCGCGCCGGCTGGCCCGTGGAACCACCCAAAGGGACCATGTTCCTGTGGGCCCCGCTGCCCGAGAAGTACAAGGCCATGGGTTCGCTGGAATTCTGCAAGGTCCTGATGGAGAAGGCCCTCGTCGCCGTCTCCCCCGGCATCGGCTTCGGCCCCATGGGAGAAGGCTTCGTCCGCTTCGCGCTGGTGGAAAACGAGCACCGCATCCGACAGGCAACCCGCTCGATCGGCCAGTTCCTGCGCGCCGAGTAACTTCACGGAGGCAAGCTCCCGAGGCTCTCACGCACTCGGGAGCCCCTGCCCTGCCAGCGCCCCATAAAGTTTCCCACCCAATTCCCCACGAAGCAGCCAGAAACCGCGACGAGGCGGCATTCGCTAAGGTGCCAGGTTTGGTCACCAACTCGAAACCTGGCCATTTCCGCCAGTGCCGCAAAAGCCCTTCGCCTGCTGCGGCAGTGACGCATATAGGCCGCAGTCCGGAACAACCTGCTAAGCCGCATTAGGATTGTCAGAGCCAATTCGTATAGGATTGTCAGAGAAGGAACCGTCCTATCCGTAACCTCGCTGTCCTCTTCGCCATCTCCCTGAGCGCAACCGCCCAGCAGCCGCAGCAGCTCTTCGATCGCCATTGCGTTTCCTGCCACAACGCCCGGGCGAACCTGGCCGGCGTGTCACTTGAAACCACGCCTGCCGCGCCAGCCCTGCTGGAGAAGATCCTCGATAAGATCTCAACCGGTCGCATGCCTCCCCCCGGCGCTCCCGCCCCGGCGAAGGCCGAGCTCGACGCTGCCATCGCTGCACTCAACAAAACCCTCGGGCATTCAAACTCCGCCGTGCAGAGCCCAGGCCGGGTCACCGCCCGCCGCCTCAACCGCATCGAGTACGACAACACGCTCCATGACCTCCTCGGCATATCCCTGCGGCCCGGTACCGATTTCCCGCTCGATGACGCCGGCTACGGCTTCGATAACAACGGCGACGTCCTCTCCATCTCACCCCTCTTGATGGAAAAATACACGACGGCGGCGCGGGCAGCCTCACGCGTCGCAGTTTACGGGGAAGTCGCCCCGAAACAACCCGGTAAACTCACCCGCTTCCTCGGCAAAAAACTACAGGACGACCCAACCTCCAATGCCCTGCCCTTCTCCCTCCGCGGGGCGCTCTGGACCAGTTACGACTTCCCCGTCACCGGCGATTATGAATTCCGCATGCGGATCGGCAACTACCGACCGCGCGAGAATGTCTCTCCCCGCCAGAAGGAACTCTCCCGCAAATTCGCGCCCTCGCCCGCTGAGAAAGCGGAACTCGCAGAACTCAACCGCATCGCTGACCCGCCCGTGAAGATGGTCATGACCGTCGACGGCCGCGAGATCTACAGCGAGGTTGTTGAGGGCAATATTGACTACGCGTATGCGCACGGTGAATCCATCGCCCGCACCCGCCTCACCGCCGGCGAACACCGCTTCCGCGCTTCATTCCCTGAATACGCGGATATGGACGACCCTCGCACCAACGTCAACACCGACGGTCGCCGCAAGATTTTTGTCGACTACATCGATATCGTCGGCCCCTTCAACCCAGCCCCCGCTCCAAAGAACCCCGCCATCTTTGTGTGTCCCGAACACACACCCGCCTGCGCCCGCCGCATCATTGAAAACACCGCGACCCGAGCCTGGCGTCGTCCAGTGACAGTAGCCGAACTCGACCGCCTGGCCAAGCTGGCCGCCACTGTTCGCAAAGACAGCGAGAAATTTGACGAGGGGCTCCGCATCGCTCTCGAAGCGATCCTGCTCTCGCCCAATTTTCTGTTTCGCATCGAACGGGAGCCCACCGCTCCGGCCACCGGAACCTACAATCTCAACGACTTCGAGCTGGCCACCCGACTCTCCTATTTCCTGTGGAGTTCCCTCCCCGACGAACCCCTGATGCGAGCCGCCCGTGAACACAAGCTCACTCAGCCCGGCGGGCTGCAAACCCAGCTCAAACGCATGCTGACGGACCCACGCGCCACTGCGCTCATCGATAATTTCGCCGGCCAGTGGCTCAGCCTCCGCGAACTCGACCGCCGGAAGCCCGACCCCGTCCGCTTCCCGCTTGCCGATGACGAAATTCTCGAAGCAATGAAGACCGAATCCCTGTTGTTCGCCGGGGCCATCCTGCGTGAGAACCGGCCAATTCTCGACTTCCTCGACGGTCGCTTTACTTACCTGAACGGAGCTCTGGCCCGCTACTATGGCCTGCCTGGAGTCAATGGCGAAGCCTTCCGTAAGGTAGAACTCGACGGCGTCCAGCGCGGTGGAGTCATGACTCACGGTGCCATCCTCACCCTCTCCTCCTACGCCACACGAACTTCCCCTGTGCTGCGCGGCAAGTGGGTTCTGGAGAACCTTCTGGGGACTCCGCCACCGCCGCCACCGCCCGACATTCCGGCCCTCGAAGAGAAGGACCTGGGTTCAACCGCCTCCGTCCGGCAGCGCCTCGAACAGCACCGGGCAAACCCTGCCTGTGCTGTGTGCCACAACCAAATGGACCCCATCGGCTTTGGCCTCGAAAACTACGATGCCGCGGGACGCTGGAGGACACACGACGGCAAGTTTGCAGTGGATAGCTCCGGCAAACTGCCCGGCGGCCAGACCTTCGACAAACCGCAGGATCTTCGCCGGATCATGCGGGATACGCCCGAAGCTTTCACCCGCAACTTCGTGGAAAAGATGATGACCTATGCGCTCGGACGAGGCCTGGAACCATCAGATCGTCAGGCTGTGGGAGCAATCCAACAGCGGCTCGCCGCCAACGGTTACCGCTTCGCCACCCTGCTCGAAGCAATCCTTGAAAGCCCGGCGTTCCGCCAACGCCAGAAAATCTAACGGAGCGGATTCACAACCCGCAATTCAGGAAATCGGCTGAAATCCCGATCCACCGACCACAACGCTTCTACGCCGTGTGCCAGGCAAACTGCAGCGATGCGCGCGTCATGCACCATGGGCCCCTGAACCCGTCCCTGCCGCAGAACCGGTTGCAAGGCATCCCAGTGAATCGCACCCTCCGCGATACACCGAAACGTGGGGCATGCCCGCCAGTTCTCAATTTCCCCAATACACTCATCCAGGGTACTTGCCGGCTTGAAGATCTTTGGGTGTGTCACGATGCCAATAAATTCGTGGATGCATTGCCAAACAGTACCCCAGGGCCGGCCACTTCCCGCAAGCTGGTCCAGTGCCGCGACAGCTTGCAAATGAAGTGGAGATTCGCGGCGATGGGCATAAACCAGAATATTGGTGTCAACCGCAATCATTCCGGAAGCCTGCCCGGATTGGTCATCTCCAGCATCTCCGAAAAGCTCAGGGCGGGGGCAACATCCCCCCCCACAATCGTGTGACTCAAACGGAAAGTGCCCGCCTGCTTCGCAGTTTCGTCCTTCTGCAGAAATTCGCGGAGGCTCTCTTCAAACACGACCCGAACGGTCCAGCCGCGACGCTCTGCTGCCGCACGTGCATCAGCCAATAGCGTTTCCGGCAGATCTATCGTCGTCTTCATATTTCTAATGACTAGCACGTAACCAGCGAGCAAGTCAAATAAAGCTTGCTGGCAAGCTCGTACTCAATGGCTGGCGAGAATTCCGGCCAGGATCTCCGGAATTTCGTAGACGGCCCTGTTGCTGATCGCCTTGACGTTGCCAGAGAACTCAGCGCGGCGGCGGGAATCCACCATCTGCCCTGCAGCCTCCACAATCCCTTTGCTGAAGCTTTTCAATGCGATGCCGACGCCGCGTTCCTCCACCCAGCTCGCGTTGTAGCGCTCCTGCGGCAGAGTCCAGGCATTGCACTCCACAATCACCGGCAGGCCCATCGCGACCGCTTCCGAGATGCTGCCGGGGCCGGGCTTTCCGATAAAGAAATCAGACAGGCGCATGAAGCGGGGCACTTCGCGGGTGAAGCCCTCAATGTGCATCGGGATACGCCGGGGCATGTTCTGTAGTTCGCGCCGCAGTTTTTCGTTTTTCCCACAAATGGCAATCATCTGCAGGTCGAGTGTGCTCGCGTTCAACTGCCGCGCAATATCGAGCATCCTGGCGGAACCTTCGCCACCGAACATCATCAGCGCAGTGGGCAGCTTCGGGTCAAGGCCGAGCGCTTCCAGCTCGGGCACCCGGTCCACGTCCACCGGCTGGTAATACTTCGGGTTCAGGATCATGCCCGACGTCAGGAAGACCCGTTCCTTCGCGTGGCCCATCGCGAGAGCCTGCTGACGGGCTTTTTCGGTGCCGCAGATCAGATATTGCGGCTGCTTCTCGATCCAGAACGATGGCGGGTAGTCGGCCATATCGGTCAGAATCGTCACCATCGGAACGCCGGGCAACGCCTTGGCCATGCCCTGAAACAGGGCCCGGTTGAAGTTTGGGATCACGGAGACAACCATATCCAGGTTCTTCCCCTTCCAGTACTTCTCCAGCATCGATACCTGCTGGCCGTGCAGCATTTTAATGACGCCGTGCATCAGCGGCAGCAACTGCGGAGAGCCGAGCGTCCAGCCCTTCCGGAGCATCAGATTGTAGATGTCCTGGAGTCGGATTCCGGTAATCTTCCGGAACACATCCATTTCGTCCAGGAGTTCCTGGAGGTTCATGAGCTGGACGTCCCAGTCGCGACCTTCCAAACGTACAACCTCGCTCAGGGCGTTGGCGGCGCTGCGATGCCCACCACCAGCGTCGAAGAACACGAGTTCGAGCGATTTCATCCTCTCCGATTCTTGCACGTCGAACTATGTGTGCCATTTCGGGACCCTGACCCTAAAGTTTGTTCCATTTTGAACCGATAGATCATCGGGAGATCCCCAACATGTCAGAACTGGAAGGAGGCGCACCGCGCGCGCCGGCCCGTCCGAGCCTCGCCTATCTGGAAGGCGAGGCGGGCGGCGGTTTCGCGGAGCGCGAGGACGCACACCTGCGGCAGGACTCCGCCGATGGTGACGTCATTGAAACAACATTTTCAACCGATCTGGTTATGCTCCAGCAACAACTGGGCGAGAAGGCGCGCACCGCAGAAAGGGCAATTCTGGCTTCTTTGGACTTGCGAAATGAGCTGAACGCGGTTCGTGCAGAAGCTGCAGCGCTGAAAGAGACTGTGCGCTCAGGCCGCAAGGCGGAGACGGCACCCCCGCCGGAGGAAGAGCAGGCCACATCGTCCCGCCTGGTGGGGGATGCGTTTGCGGAACTGGCCAAGGTTCGGACGGAGTCGTTCAAGGCACAAAAAGAGCTGGAGCGGGAACGGAACGAGCATCGGGCTGAGATGATTCAGGCCCGGGCGCAGTATCACGCGACGCAGGACGAATTGCAGCGCATACTGCAGGTCCGCAGGACAAATGGCCGCAGGCCGCCCACCGGCCCCGCGCAGCCAGCGACCGCCATTCTGCCGCCACCGGCACCCGTGTCTGACTCGGTCGGACGCGAATGGAAGAAGCTGGTGGCTACGTTCGTGTTTTTGGTGGTCACGGCCTGCGCCACCCTTGTGTGGCGGAGATTTCCGTCGCCGGCAACTACCCCGAGAACGACCACCAGCCAGGCGAGGGCCCCCGAGCAGCCGGAAATTCGGCCGCCGCGGCCCTCGCCAACGCCATCGCCACCGCCACCGCCAACGCAGCGGCCTGCGGCACGCGCGACGACAGCTGAAGACATCCGGTTCGCCATGACCCCGGGAGGCCGGGCCCAGTTTCAGAGCGCGGTGGGGAGACTGAGCCGGTCGTTATCCGGACATTACGGCAAAGCGCCTGAGGAAATCCTTCGGGAAGTCCACGAGCGCTATAAAGCCACAGACCCCTCTATCTGTGCATTCGACTGGCACCACGGGCAACCCTCGCTGTTGTACGGCGGCGGGAATCTGTCGATCGGGCAGACCCTGCAGCGCTGCGCCGATGCTGTGGATCGCAGCCGATAGGCCCGGTGCGCCAGGGGGATGTTAGGATCGGGGCATGGCGCTGGGCAATTTAGGTAAAGTTTTGGCCGATCAAGCTATCGAGGCAACCAAACGGAACGTCCTCGGTAGCCTGGTCGGGCCGGAACCCACAAAAGCGGCGGAGGCGAACCCGGCAAAACCGGCTGCGGCTCCGGTTGAGATCGGGCCGATTATTCTTGGCCAGCTCCAGGGAATGCAAAGAGGCCTGCGGGAAGATCAGGAACTTCGGGTGGAGTTCTATACGGGTACCGAGACGATCCACGTTCTGGAAATCTTTGTGCCGACGCCCCATGTATTCGTGCTTTCGGGAACCGATTCCTCCCGGGAACATGCGGTGCGGGTGATTACGCCGGCAGCTTCAGCAACGTTCACGACGCGAATAGCCAAGGTGGATGCGGGCAAGACGCCGATGAAGCTGAGCATTCTGACGCCGCGACCAAAAGACTGATCAGCTCTTCCGAATCAGGGCCAGAAATTCGTCGCGAGTTTCTTTATTGTCGCGGAAGGCCCCCAGCATGGCACTGGTGACGGTGGACGACTGCTGCTTTTCCACGCCACGCATCATCATGCAGAAGTGCTGGGCTTCGACGACGACGCCGACGCCGCGCGGGTCCAGGTGGTCCTGAATGCACTGGGCAACCTGCTGCGTGAGCCGTTCCTGAATCTGCAGACGGCGGGCGAAGGCATTTACGATCCGGGGCAGTTTCGACAGCCCGATCACTTTATTTTTCGCCAGATATGCCACGTGCATTTTGCCGTAGAAAGGCAACATGTGGTGTTCGCACATGCTGAAGAACTCGATGTCCTTCACGATCACCATCTCGTCGTACGTGACCTCGAAGATGGCCTTGTTGACGATTTTGGCGATATCGGTCTGGTAGCCGCTGGTGAGGAACCGCAGGGCTTTCTCGACGCGAAAAGGGGTCTGCCGAAGGCCGTCGCGATTCGGGTCTTCACCGATTGCGTCGAGCATACCCGTGATAAACGGGGCTATGGGCTTATCGGCCTCTTTCGGCTCGAGAATTTTGACTTCTGCACGTTTGCGATTCATGGGCACACCTCACAGATGTTGCGGTCAGTTTCCCAGATGCGGATCTTTTCCAGTTTCGGTCCGCCTGCCGGAAACCAGTTGAGCCAAACACTCCGCAGGCGGACATCTACCACAGTAGCGAGATTTTCGGTGGTCGGATTGCCGTGGCGAAATTCTTCGACTTCCGTGTTCAGGTTCCGGTAGCGGAACGGGGCGAGAATCTGTCGCTCACAGAGTTCATCCAGCAGGTGGAGATCCACGGCGCGGCCGGTGACAGGGTTCACCTGGCCTCCGACCGTAACTTCCACCTCATAGTTATGTCCATGGCCGTTTGGATTGTTGCACTTACCGTAGAGCGCCTGATTTTCAGCGTCGGAAAGCGTGGGGGCGTGCAGGCGGTGCGCGGCAAAAAACACGTAGCGTCGGCTGAGGTGGACGGTCATGCTTTCCCCCGGTACTCCACAAACAGCTCATTGGTCTCGTGGACCCGCACCGAGAACAGACGGGCGCGTCCGGTGGCGTCGATATGGGCTTCGATGCGGTTCCACATGTCGATGGCCATGTTCTCGACCGTCGGAACCTTATCGGCGAAAGAATCGACTTCCACGTTGAGAAGGCGGTGGTCGTAAACCTTGAGGATGCGGTCTTCGAGGATGTCCTTGAGGTGCTTCAGATCGAGGATCATGCCGGTGATTGGGTCGGGGTCGCCTTCGATAGCAACCTCAACGATATAGTTGTGACCGTGGCTGTTGGGGTTCGCCGCCAGGCCATAGACGCGCAGGTTTTCTTCGTCGCTGAGTTGGGGCGACCGGCAAATGTGGGAAGCCGAGAATTCGACTTTTTTGGAAATAATCATGTGGTTGAAAATGTTGTGGGAAGAAACGCCCACGAGGCTCCGTTAGAATTATAGATAACGCGCATGAAACCGGACCGTATACTCCACACCGCCCTGCTGGCATCAGTTGCCCTCTTTTGCTTCGCGCTCTACTCGTCGCTCCACGAGACGATTGTGAACGCCGGGGATTCTGCCCCCGATTTCAGCATTACCACTGACGCCGGGAAGGCTGTCACAAAAGATAACTTTGGGGGCAAGCTGCTGTTGTTGAACTTCTGGGCCACCTGGTGCCCGCCCTGCATTGAAGAGATTCCGGGGCTGAACGACATGGCTCGTGAACTGGGCCCGAAGGGTCTGGTGATCCTGGGAGTCAGCGTGGACAAGGATCCCGAGATCTACAAGAAGTTCCTCGAAAAGAACCCTCTCGCCTACCCGACTGCGCGGGACCCGGAACAGACGATCAACACGAAGTACGGGACGATCCAGTATCCGGAGAGCTATCTGATTGACCGGAACGGCAAAGTGATTGAGAAGTACATCTCGGTGCAGCCCTGGAACTCGCCGCAGATGCTGCAACACATTTCGTCGCTGCTCTAGGTCAACATGTCGACATTGACGCCTGCAATCAAACAGAAACTGATCGGTATCGTTGGTCCGAAGGGCTACCTGGATAAGCCGGAAGACCTGCTCCTGTACGAATACGATGGCAGCGTCGATAAGGCGCGGCCCGAGATGGTGGTGTTCCCGGAGACCACGGAGCAGGTTTCGGAGATCGTCAAGGCCACTGCCGAGGCCGGGATTCCAATTGTGGGCCGCGGCGCAGGCACGGGCCTGAGCGGGGGCGCGATTCCCCGAATGGGGGGCGTGACCATCGGCTTCTCGCGCATGAACCGGATTCTGGAGATCGATCTCGAGAACGAACGCATGGTGGTTCAGCCGGGCGTGGTGAATCTGGACATCTCGCTGGCCGTGCAGGATATGGGGTATTTCTACGCCCCCGACCCTTCGAGCCAGCGGGCGTGCACCATCGGCGGGAATGTATCGGAGAACGCCGGCGGGCCGCACACGCTGGCGTACGGCGTGACGACGAACCACGTTCTGGGGCTGGAATTCGTGCTGCCGGATGGGACCGTCCATGAAACCGGCGGCAAGGAACTGGATTCGCCGGGGTACGACCTGGTCGGCCTGCTGACGGGTTCGGAAGGCACGATGGTGCTGGTCACCAAAGTCATCGTTCGCCTGATGCGGCAGCCGGAGAAGATCAAGACCATTCTGGCGATCTACAACTCGGCTTCCGATTGCGCCGACACCGTGGCGCAGATTACGGCGCGGGCGATTACGCCGGTTGCGGTGGAAATGCTGGATGGCGAGATGCTGCGGATGGTTGAAGAAGCCACGCATGCGGGCTATCCGATGGATGCAGCGGCGGTTCTGTTGATTGAGCTGGAAGGTCTTATTGAGGCGGTGGAAGAGCAGACCGAACAGATACGACAGGTCTGTGAGCAGTGCGGGGCTCGCGAGTTCCGGGTGGCGAAGACGGCGGAGGAGCGTGACCTGTTGTGGAAGGGCCGCAAGAACGCGTTCGGCGCGGTGGGTCGGGTGAGTTCGTCGTATTACGTGCAGGATGGCGTGGTGCCGCGCACGCAGATCGCTCCGACTCTTCGCTACATCGGTGAAGTGGCAAAGAAGTACAACCTGAGCATCAGCAATATTTTCCATGCGGGCGATGGCAACATGCACCCGATCATTTTGTTCAATGCGCGGATTCCGGAAGAACTGGAACGGGCGAAGAATGCGGGAGAGGCGATTCTGAGTTACTGCATTTCGGTGGGCGGTTCGATCACCGGCGAGCATGGTGTGGGCATGGAAAAGAACGAGTTGATGGCGAAGTTGTTTCGCCCGGAAACGCTGGATTATATTGGGCGATTCAAGACTTTGTTCGATCCGTCGGGGCGGCTGAATCCGGGCAAGGTTCTGCCGACGGGCAAAGGGTGCCTGGAAATTCGGCAGGCTCCGTTCACGAGACGCACCGCGATTTAGGCGGTTTTGAGGGTTGGCCGCTCCCTCACGGTCGCGGTTCGGTACGGCGGTTGCGGAGGGGCGGGCCGGGTTCTGTAGACTGGCTAGATGCTTTCGCGACGTGAAGTGTTGGGGATGCTGGCGGCGTCTCCCCTGGCTTTTGAAGCAGTGGCTTTTGGGGCGGAAACCCGCAAGCCGAATGTTGTTGTCATCCTGTCGGATGACCAGGCCTGGGGCGATCTTTCGGTCACGGGGAACAAGAACCTCTCGACTCCGAACATTGATTCGCTGGCACGCGACGGCGCTATGTTTGACCGGTTCTTTGTGTGTCCGGTGTGCTCTCCGACCCGCGCTGAATTTCTGACGGGCAGATATCACTCTCGTGGTGGGGTTCGCGGCGTCTCCGAGGGCCTGGAGCGTCTCAATCTGGATGAGCGGACCATCGCTGACACGTTCACAGCCAATGGCTATGCCACGGGGGCGTTCGGCAAGTGGCACAACGGGTCGCAGGCTCCATATCACCCGAATTCGCGTGGGTTCGAAGAGTATTACGGGATGACGGCGGGGCACTGGCCGAACTACTTCGATACGATCCTCGACCATAACGGCAGTTTCACGAAGGGCAAGGGCTATGTGGTGGATGACCTGACGGACCATGCCATGGCCTTCATGGAGAAGAACAAAACGAAGCCATTCTTCTGTTACCTGCCCTATAACTCGCCGCATTCGCCGATGCAGGTTCCGGACAAATACTGGGAGAAGTTCAGCCATATGGACCCGGTGATGAAGAATGCGGATCCGGCGCAGGAAGACCTCGGGATGACTCGTGCCGCGCTGGCGATGTGCGAGAACATCGACTGGAATGTGGGCCGGGTCCTGAAGAAGCTGGATGACCTGAAGCTGGCTAACGACACGATCGTCCTGTATTTCAGCGACAATGGCCCGGCGAGTGCGCGATGGAATGGCGGCATGCGGGGACGTAAGGGTTCCACCGATGAGGGCGGGATTCGATCGCCTTTGATGATCCGTTGGCCGGGGCATATTGAGGGGGGCACGAAAGTGACGCAGATCGCCGGGGCGATTGATTTGCTGCCGACGCTGGCCAATCTGGCCGGGATTCCGCTGGATTCGAAGAAACCGCTGGATGGCAAGGTGCTGACGCCTCTGCTGACGGGTAAGGCCCCGGCGACCTGGCCAGACCGGATGATCTTCTCGACGAATAACAAGAAAGTCAGCGTAAGGACGCAGCAGTATCGGCTGGATGATCAGGGTCGTTTGTATGACATGGTGGCAGACCCTTCGCAGACGCGGGATGTTTCGGGTACCGAGGCCGCTGTGGCCTCGAAGCTGAAGAAAGCGGTAGCGGAGTGGTCTGCCGAAGTATTCCCGTTTGTGGGGCCGGAGGATCGACCGTTCCCGGTGGGGTACTCGAAGCTGACGTGGTTGCCGGCGCGCGATGGCCGCGCTGCAGGGGGTGTGGCTCGGAGTAACAAGTATCCGAACAGCACGTTCTTCACGAACTGGACTTCGAAAGAGGGCGAGATGTCGTGGGATGTGGAGGTTGGAAAAGCGGGTGAGTTCGACGTTGCCGTGGAGTACACCTGCGCGCCGGGAGATATCGGCTCGACCATCGAGATGAGCTTGCTGGGGAAGAGCACGCGTGCCAAAGTTGCGGCGGCCTTTGACCCGCCACTGCAAGGTGCGACTAACGACCGGGTGGTTCGAATTGAGGGGTATTACAAAGAGTTCAAGCCTCTTTCGCTGGGGCGGGTAACTTTGCCGGCGGGTCGGGGTAAGCTGACACTTCGCGCTACTGAGATTTCCGGCAAACAGGTGGCGGATGTGTTTTCGGTGATGCTGACGCGCCGGATATGATGTTGGTTCGACATGCGTCCATTTATCGTTGCTCTCTCGTTGGCTGGAGTCTTGGCTCCGGCGTTGTTTCCGCAGGCGAATAACAAGCCGTTGCCTGCGCCCGGAATTGTAGTTCCGGAGGCGGACCAGAAGGCTCTGCGGACGGGTCTGGACCGTCTGCGGGTTGCGCTGGACAGGGTGAAGGGCCATGCGCTCTACCCGGATGCGGAGATCTTTCATAAGGCCGTCCGGTTCGCTTTGGAGGGGAACGAGTTCTTCCGGCCAGAGCAGATTTTCCGGGCCAAGGAACTGCTGCGGATCGGCAGTGAGCGGGCGGATTTGCTGGCAAAGGGCCAGGCTCCGTGGACGCATCAGGCTGGTTTGACGGTACGTGCGTATGTATCGAAGATTGATGGCAGCGTGCAGCCGTATGGTCTGGTGTTGCCGCCGACGCTTGGGCCGGAGAAGCCGCATCGCTGGCGCGTGGATACGTGGTTTCACGGACGCAGCGAGACTCTGAACGAGGTGGATTTCGTTTATGACCGGATGCAGAACGCCGGTGAGTTTCAGCCGACGGACACGATTGTCCTGCACCTGTATGGACGGTACTGCAATGCGAGCAAGTTTGCGGGCGAGGTGGATTTTTTTGAGGCCCTGGACGCGGTGAAGAAGCAGTACAGTGTGGACCCGAACCGGGTTCTGCTGCGTGGCTTCAGCATGGGTGGCGCGTCGGTTTGGCATATTGCGGCGCATTCGGGATCGCAGTTCGCGGCGGCGGCACCAGGGGCCGGTTTCGCGGAGACGCTGGAGTATCAGAAGAACGCGAAGTATCAGCCGACATGGTGGGAGGAGAAGCTGTATCACCTGACCAACGCGACCGATTATGCGGCGAATTTCTTCAATCTGCCGGTGGTGGCTTACAACGGTGACCAGGACCCACAGAGGCAGGCGGCGGACATTATGGCTCGCAATATGGAGGCCGAGGGGCTGACTCTGCAGAGGGTTTGGGGCCTGAATATCGGGCATGCGTACACACCGCTTTCGAAGGTCCAGCTTTCCGAAAAGCTTGATGCGATTGCGGCGCGGGGTCGGGACGAGTGGCCGCGAACGGTGAAGTTTACGACGTGGACGCTGAAGTACAACCGGATGCGCTGGGTGGTTGTGGATGGTTTGGAGAAGCACTGGGAACGGGCTCGCGTGGAAGCTTCGGTTTCGAGCGACCACACGGTGCAAGTGAAGACTGTCAATACCTCGGCGGTGAGTTTCGAGATGGGCGCGGCGGCGAATTTGCTGAGTGTTGCTTCGAAGGTCACGATCGCGATTGATGGGCAGAGCGTGGTGGTGCCGGGGGCGTTGAGCGATGGTTCGTGGACGGTGCGCCTGCGCAAGGCTGCGGGTAAATGGGAGGTCGGTGAGGTGAGCGGACTGGCGAAGAGGCACGGTCTGCAGGGTCCGATTGACGATGCTTTTCTGGACCGGTTTGTGATGGTTCGGCCGACCGGAACTCCGATGAATGCCGAGGTTGGTAAGTGGGTTGCGGGGGAGCAGGCGCGGGCGATTTCGCAGTGGCGCGGGCTGTTCCGGGGCGACACTCCGGTGAAGGATGATTCGGCTATTACGGATGCGGATATCGCGAGTAGCAATCTGGTGCTTTGGGGTGATCCTTCGAGCAATAAAGTGCTGGCTCGGCTTGCCGATAAGCTGCCGGTGCAGTGGACGCGCGAGGGCGTGACGGTGGGTGGCAAGAAGTTTGCGGGAGCGACGAACGTTCCGGTGCTGGTGTATCCGAATCCTTTGAATCCGGCGAAATACGTTGTGATCAACAGTGGTTTCACGTTCCGGGAGTCGGCGAACGGGAGCAATTCGTGGCAGGTGGCGGAGTTGCCCGATTACGCGGTGATCGATATTTCGGTGCCGGCGGATAAGCGGTGGCCTGGTAAGGTCGCACTGGCCGGGTTCTTCGGGGAGAAGTGGGAAGTTTTGGCGACCGACGGTAAGTAGAAGCACCGGGTTCAGGCCGCTTTCGGGAAGGTGAGGAGCGCGAACGGGGGCCGTTTGGTGCGATCCCAGTTGTTGGCTTTGTACCAGCGGGCTTCGGCGAGGGTCTGTTGCCTGACGATACCGGCGAGAATTTGCGGGGTTGGAAAAACGAAGCCATTGACCTGGACAGGCTGCGTGTAGTCGATTTTTTCGGCCTTCATCAACTGCAGGGAGAGGAAGAGTTCGGCTTCTTCTCGTGGCCGGCGGATGTGGTGCCGTGGCGGGTGAGCGACTTTGAGGGTCGGGCAGCGCATGTGGTGGCGTCGCTGCCAGCGGTTGTGTGCCGGGAAGGAAAGTTGCTTTATGACGCCGACGCAGTGGCTGCTTGATGAAACGGGCAAGTGGCTGGTCCATGCGCGGCGCGATCTGCGGGCAGCGGAGCTTTGTTCGGTGGAACTGCCGGCCGAGGCGCTGTATCACTGCCAGCAGGCGGCTGAGAAGTTTCTGAAGGGTCTGCTGACGTACCATCAGACGGCATTTCGCAAGACGCATGAGCTGCGGGAACTGGCGCTGGAATGCGCAGCGATTGACCCTTCGATTGAGGTGGAGATCCAGGCGGCGACTACGGCGCTGACTCGTTATGTGTGGTTGTTCCGGTATCCGGGGGCTCCGTATGAGCCGGATGCGGTGGAGGTGGCGGAAGGTTTGAAGCTGGCAGTGGGGATTGGAGCAGTTCGGCGGCGGTTGCCGATGAGTTCGGGATTCGTGTGAATGACGGAACAGGCCAGCAGCTTTACTACGGAACAACTGAACAAGGTCTATGCGCATGAGGCTTCGGAACTGGACGAATCTCTACACTTGGCACAATTGGCGTCACTGGATGCGGATTGGCCAGCTGAAGATTGGCAAAGTCAGAAAGAGTGAATGCGCTGCAGCCCCCGTGGGTTCGTCCGATGGATTGCGGAGGTCTGCCTAAGCAGTCGTTGGGGGCGGGTGTGGAGTCTGGTTCTCTGCGAGCCAGGCCACGACGGGCCAATGTCCCGCTTTTGATACACTTGCTTTGTGCAGCGGGTTGTATTTCATCCACGGGCGCGTGATGTGATCCGGACATTTCCAGCGGGGATCCGAGATCGTTTGGGATAAGTTCTTTTTCTTCTGCAACAGGGTGAACAACCGGGGATGCCACTCTCGCGACCGATGCCAACTGTAGCGCGCGGGGTTTCGGAACTTCGGCTCCGCAGCGAAGATGGGCAATTTCGGACGTTTTACTTTGTTGCCGGAACTGCGGGAATTCTGGTACTTCATGCGTTCGTGAAGAAGACGCAGCAAACACCACGGTCAGAGATTCAGTTGGCGAGGAAACGGCTGAAGGAGATGCAGGATGAGACTTAAAATGGCGGAAGCCACGACGCCCGAAGAATTGGCCGGAGCATTGGGACTAAGTGGTATCGAGGCGGAGGAATGGCAGTTCCAGCATGCACTGCTAAAGAGGCTGCGTGAGGTTGTGGAGGAAGAGGGCTTCACTCATGCCGAAGTGGCACGTAAGGCGGGGTCTTCGCGAACGCGAGTGACATCCGTTTTAAATGGCAACCTGGATCAGGTTTCCAGTGACCTCCTCATTCGCCTCCTGGGAGCAGTGGGATATCGGGTGAGTGTGTCGGTATCGAGATTTGATTCTGCGGCGTGAGGCGAACAAGGGAAGGGAATCCACACCCGGAAAAACTATGACTGCGTGGCCGGTACAGGATGCAAAGGCTCGATTTGGCGAACTGCTGAGCGACGCCGTCAGTCAGGGTCCGCAGGTGGTAACGAAGCACGGGGTTGAGATGGCGGTGGCGGTCCCGATTGAAATCTGGCGCCGTATGGAGGCTGAACGGAAGCCGACCTTGAAGGACTGGCTCTTGGCACCGTCCCCCCGGCTTGAGGGTGGGCTTGAACTTCCGGACCGAAAGAAGATGCGCTTTCTGTCGCGGGACCTGGAGCTGGAATGATCCGGTACCTTCTCGACACGAATGTGCTGTCGGAGCCCCGGAAACCAAAGCCGCACGGCGGCGTTCTGGCATGGCTGGGAACGCTCCATGTCGAGCAGCTATCTGTTGCTGCCTTCTCTGTGGGTGAGATCCAGTTGCGAATCGAGATGACCCGGTCGCATAACCCTACCCGACCCGCAGAGTTAGAAGCCTGGGTCGAAATCGCGATTCAGACCCATGAGAGCTTACCGATGGACTCGGCTTGTTTTCGAGAGTGGGGCCGTATGGTTAAGGGAAAGTCCAACCAGCTACAAAGTGACGCCATGATCGCTGCTCCCGGGAAGGTGCATGGGTTGACGGCGGCCACTCGCAACGTTCGGGCTATCGGACGATTCGGGGTTCCCGTCTACAATCCGTTTCAGTTCACCGACACTGATGAGTAGATCTTTAGTTTCCGGCTAACTTGTGCAGGTTCTGGCCGCAGATTTTGCTGCCTTCGAATTTGTTTCCGTCGGGACCGGGCCAGTGGGTTTCGAGATGCAGGTAGCCTCGGTAGCCGTCGGCGGCGAGGGCTTCGATCTGGCCTTTCCAGTCGATGTCGCAGGTTCCTACGGCGCCCCAGACGGGCTTGTGGGCTCCGTTGGCGTCCAGCGTCAGACCGCAGTCCTTGACGTGGACGTGGCCGATGCGAGTGGGGTCGAGGAGGCGGTAGCCGTTCGGGAAGGGCTTTTCGCCAGAGAGGTAGGCGTTGGCCGGATCCCAGACGACCTGGAGGTTTTCATGGTCGATGGCGGCGAGGACTTTGGCGGTTTCCTGGGCGGTCGCAATGTTGCAGGCGTGCTCGTTTTCGATGCCGATGATGAGGCCGTGTTTCTGCGCCTTATCGGAGAGGTCCTGGAGGGCGTCCACCACACGTTCGAAGACGACTTCGGGGGTGACTACGCGCCAGTAGGAGAAGACGCGGACGATTTTGGCGCCGGTTAGTTTGGCGATCTCGAAGGCGCGCTCGGCTAAGCGGGGCTGGTCTTCAAAAGTGTGCTTCGCATTGAACTGGTCCTGCTGGAAACGGGCATCGACTTCCGGCGCATCGGGGAGGGTGCATTTCAGGACGGGGGAGGCGATGGAGATGACTTCGAGGCCGTTGGCCTGGAGGATGTCCATCGTCTGCGCGATCTCAGCGTCGGAGAGATCCATGATGTTCTTGCCGTTGACGACGCGGAGTTCTGCGCCCTTCATCCCCAGCTCCTTCATGGCTGCGGCGGCTACCGCAATGTCGCTGGAGAATTCGTCTGTGATGGCGCCTGTAGCAAAACGATGCATTTCGGATGGGGGTGAAGAGAGCGACAGCCGGGACGAGGACCTGCTGTTACTCCGGCCTGTTAATCTGGCTTTGGAAGCCCCGTGTCGTCGCCCAGCCCCAGTTTCGGTTCCAAATCCGGCTACACCCGCGAAGATGTCCTGCGGATTGCCGGAATCACGCGGCAGCAATTGAACGCCTGGGAACGGCACGGCTTTATCCGCAGTTCGGAGAGTTTCCAGTTTGGCGATATCCTCGCGCTGAAAACTCTGAAAAAGCTGCGTGAGCTGAAGATCCAGCCGTCCCGAATTAAGGCTGCCATCACAGCGCTGTTGGGCTGGCTGGACGATGTGCAGCATCCGCTTTCGCAGCTCCGGATCACGGCCGAGGGCAAACGGATCACAGTCCATTTATCGGGTAACAGGATGGAGGCGATCAGCGGCCAGCTGTTGCTGGATTTCGATGGTGAGGAACTGGAAAAGCTCCGCACCATGACGTCGAAGCCGGTGGCCCGTACCCAGGCGCAGGATGACGAATCCGAGCAATGGTTTCAGAAGGGCCTGGCCCTGGAGGAGACCGGCAGGCCCGCAGCGGAAGCCGTCGCGGCTTACCGTAAGGCGATTGAGGCAAACCCGAATGCTGCCGGGGCTTTGGTAAATCTGGGGACGATTTCTTTCCGTGCGCGAAAGCTGCGGGAAGCAGAAGCGTTTTACGGCCGGGCGGTAGCGGCCGACCCGGAATACGCGCTGGCGCACTTCAACCTGGGAAATCTGAACGATGAACTGGGCAACGGAGAAGTGGCTCGGAAGTACTACCTGGCCGCGATCACGCTAAATCCGCGCTATGCGGATGCGTATTTTAACCTGGCGCTGCTGCACGAAAAGAACAACGAGATCCTGCAGGCGATCCGCTGCTGGCAAACGTATCTGCGGCTGGACAGCACCAGCGCATGGTCGAAAACGGCGCGAAAACAACTGGACCGCCTGAAGAAGACGGTTCGCCAGAAGTAGCGGCTATTTGAATTCTTTGCGGAGGAGCGGTACGACGGCGGCGGCAGTAAAGGTTCCGTTGTACTTGCGGCCATTGAAGAAGAAGGTCGGGGTACCGGAAACCCCGGCGGCCTGGCCTTCCTGCTCTTCAGCTGCAACACGATCCTTGTACTTGTGGCTATCAACTTCTGCGGTGAAGCGTTTGACGTCGAGATTCAGCTGGCGGGCATAACCCATGATGCGATTGCGGGACAGATCCGGGAAGCCTGCGTAGAGGAGATCGTGCATTTCCCAAAACTTACCCTGGGCCTGAGCGGCGAGGGCAGCTTCGGCACCGAACTGCGCCTGGGAGTGGGAGTCGAGGGGGAATTGCTTGAAGACAAGCTTCACTTCCTTCGGCATCTGGCGCATGATTTCCTTCATCTCGGCGACGGCTTTGGAGCAGTAGGGGCACTGGAAGTCTGAAAACTCGACGACCGTAATCTTCGCGGTGGCCGGGCCGATGACGGGATCGCCGGTGGTGGAGATGGTGACGGGTTGGTCAAAAAGTGGGGGGCCTTCGGCGGCGACGCGCTGCAGTTCGGCCTTGATGGCGGCGGGGCTCTTGCCCGCCAGGGAGTCGTTCACAATGGACCCAGCCAGTTTCTTGCTGACGCTGCAAGGTTCGTCCTTGACCCGGCATTCGGCAATTTTGAAACCGCAGCCGCAACTGCAGCCTTCGGCCTGCATGACGCGGAGGGCTGCGGTTTTCTTTGCACCCGTCAGACCTTTCCAGTCGACACCGGGCAGGTCAACGACGGCTTGCCAGGCGGCCTGGCCGAAACAGAGGACGGCCACGAAGAAGGGTAAAGCGAGTCTGCGGAAAGTCACTTTTCTATAATGACAAATCAGAATGAATACCGAACTCCTGCCCCGCCTTTCCGGCGTCATCCCGATCCTTGCGACGCCGTTCCATGAGGATGAATCGCCCGACCATGAAGCCCTGTCGCGCATGATCCGCTTCTTTGCAGCCCTGGGGGTGACGGGGGTGACACTGCTGGGGGTCCTGGGGGAATCAAACCGGTTGACCGATGCCGAGAGATCGGGCCTGATTGCGACCGCTGTGGCGGCAGCCGGAGAGTTGCCGGTGATTGCCGGGTGCAGTCATACGGGGACTGCGGCAACAGTTTCGCTCGCCCAGGAGGCTGCGGCACAGGGTGCGAGGGCAGTAATGATTGCCCCTTCGAAGCAGCCTTCCCCTTCCGATGAACAGGTTTTCAACTACTACAAACAAGTGGGCGAGAAGTCGCCGCTGCCGATTGTGCTGCAGGATCACCCGGCTTCGACGGAGGTTCACATGTCGGCGGCGCTGGTGATGCGGATTGTGAAGGAAGTGCCGTCGGTAGTCTGCGTGAAGGCGGAGGCGGTACCGAGTCCGGGCAAGATTGCGGTGTTGAAGGCCGGACTTTCGGTGCCGGTGCTGACGGGGCTGGGCGCGCTGTATGGTTTCTTCGACCTGGAACGGGGCTCAGATGGGTTCAATACGGGGTTTGCGTTCCCGGAGGTCCTGCTGGCAATGGTCGCCCGGACGCAGGCGGGGGATCTGGAGGGTGCCTACGCGATCTTCCGGCGCTACCTGCCGCTGATGGTGTTCGAGCAACAGCCAGGGCTGGCAGTGCGGAAGGAGATTTTGCGGCGGCGCGGTTTGATAGGTTGTGGCAGAGTGCGGGCTCCCGGCGGGAACATTGATTCAGGGACAGCGGCACAACTGGAGAAGTTGCTGGAGCGCAGCTTCCCGGGCCAGGACCTGACGAAACCCGTGTTGGTCGACGAAAACTAATCGCCGCGCGGGGTGCAAGAAGTGGCAGGCTAATTGCTACTTCACTGGTGAGGACCACCACAAATGAAACGCACCCTGACAATGCTCGCGCTTTGCCTGATCCCGGCCATGACCGCATGGGGCCAGACCTGTAACAACAATGATTTCAAGGGCACGTACAGTGCCCTGGTAACCGGGAATTTCATCACACCGCCGCCCGGAGTCCCCGCCGGACCGACAGCGCGGGCGGGTCGCGTCCAACTGGACGGCAACGGCAATTCGTCTATTATTACGACGCTCAGCCTTGCGGGTTTCATTCTGCAGGAGAGTTACGGCGGAACCTATACGATCAATCCCGACTGTACGGCCACGGTGATTCTGTTGATTCCCTTCCCTGGGGCACCGCAGCCTGTTCCGTTCCAGTTTCAGGGCGTTTTGGCTAACAATGGCAACACAATGAACCTGCTGTTGCTCAATCCGCAGGGTACAGATGTACGTATCAATCTCTCGAAACAGAGGCGCGCTTCCTGCACGAACGGCGACCTGAATGGCGACTATGCGCTGAACCTGGCTGGCGTGATCATCAATTCTCCGTCGGTACCATCCGGGCTGTTTGCCAGAGTTGGCAAGGTGAGTTTTGATGGTGCAGGAGCCTTTACAGCGGCCGTCCAGACCAGTTACGCCGGCCGGCTGGTGCCGGAGACCTTCTCGGGCACTTATGCCATGGACAAGAACTGCACCTTCACCACAACCTTCAGCTTGGGCTTTGCCTCGGGCTGGTTTGGCGTGATGGCGGACACACAAGCGGGGGCAAATCTGATCCAGAGTGCGCCGTCGGGGGCGGTCGTTACAGGAACGCTGACGTCCGTCCGTTAGTTTCGCGCCAGTAAATGGGTGAAATGACGCAACGGATCCGGTTCCGTTGCGTCAAACCGTCTATACCTGCAGAGCTATACTGATGTACAAGGACGGTTACACCCCGCCATGGCAACGAAACGTCGGTCTTTCGTACTTATCCCGCTACTCCTGCTCGCCTGCGCGCTGATCGGCGGCATTTATGGGCAGCGGCTCCAGCCCGCTACGGCTGCGTCTGCCGACAAGGACATTCAGTCCGGCATGCGGCAGTTCACCGATGTTTACGACACGCTGGACAAGAATTTTGCGGATAAGGTGAACCCGGACAAAGCCATCTTTAAGGGTGCGATTCCGGGGATGTTGCGGACCCTGGACCCCCACTCGAACTTCTTTGACCCGAAGGACTTTGAAAACCTGCGGGAAGACCAGCGCGGCAGGTACGCGGGTGTTGGGATGTCGGTTGTGAGCCGGAATGGCAAGACCGTGGTGGTGGTTCCGTTCGTGGGTTCGCCGGCCTATAAGGCTGGTCTGCGGCCGGGCGACACCATTGAAATGGTGAACGACAAAACGACTGAGGGTCTGGATTCCACCAAAGTTGCGGAACTGCTGCGGGGCCAGAAGGGCACGCCGGTTCAGATCCATATCGCACGTGAGGGCTATGAAAAGCCGCTGGTGTTCAACATTGTTCGGGACGACATCAACCGGAAGAGTGTACCTGAGATCTTCTCGCTGAAGCCGAAGATTGGCTACATCCGGGTGGAACAGTTCAATGAGACGACGGGCCGGGAGTTTGAAGAAGGCCTGAAGGAACTGAACGAAGATCAACTGGAGGGCTTGGTTCTGGATCTGCGGAGCAATCCGGGTGGGCTGCTGACGGAAGCTGTGTCGATTGTGGATCATCTGATTGGCAAGGGCGACGTGATCGTTTCGCACAAGGGCAGGAACTCTCCGGAGCGGATTTACACGGCGCGTACCGGCAACAAGGGTAAGGCGTATCCGATTGTGGTGATTGTGAACCGGAACTCGGCCTCGGCGGCTGAGATTGTTTCGGGGGCCCTGCAGGATCATGACCGGGCCTGGGTGATTGGCGAAAATACCTTCGGTAAGGGCCTGGTGCAGACGGTGTTCCCTCTGGCCGAGAATACCGGGCTGACGCTGACGACGGCGCGTTACTACACGCCCAGTGGACGCCTGATTCAGCGCGATTACAGCAATGTTTCGTTCTTCGACTACTACTACCGCAACAATACAGAGCAACGGAATCCGGATGACGTCAAGATGACGGACGGTGGCCGGACGGTTTACGGTGGCGGTGGCATCTCGCCGGACGAGAAGTTTACGCCCGAAAAGCTGACCCCGCTGGAGATTCAGCTGCTGGTAAAGTTCGCGTTCAGCGAATACACCAAGCACTTCTTCGCGGTTCACAAAGAAAAGCTGCCTGATGGCTGGGCGGTGAGCAACACGGATATGGAGCAGTTCCATAACTGGCTGCTGGAAAAGAAACTCGAGTTCACGGAAGCGGACTTCACGAAGGATTTCGCCAAGGTGAAGCGCCGTCTGCAGGCGGAGATCTATAAGACCGGCTTCAGCGTGGATGACGCGAGCAAGTACGAGATCCAGACGGATCCGGAAGTGGAAGCCGCTATTGCCGCGCTTCCGAAGGCCCAGGCGCTGCTGGCGAGCACGCGCAAGATTGTGGTCGAGAGGCGGGCAAAGTAATCGGTAAGGCACAGATTGCGGTTCTGGACACGGGCGGGCAATATTGCCACTTAATCGCCCGTAAGATCCGGGAACTTGGGGTATCCTCAGAGGTTTTCGCAAGCGAGACCCCTTTGGAGGACCTGCGCCATGCGCGTGGGATCGTGATTTCCGGCGGTCCCAGCAGCGTTTATGACGAGGGCTGCCCCACGATGGAACCTTCTGTGCTGCAGGCAGGAGTACCCGTCCTGGGCATCTGTTACGGGCAACAACTGATTACGCAGTTGCTGGGGGGGCGTGTGCAACCCGGCGATAAGGGTGAGTACGGCCTGGCGCTGCTGGATCTGAAGGTTACTGATTCCCCGCTGCTGGCCGGGGTGACTGATCACCAGCAAGTTTGGATGTCCCATAAGGACAAGGTAGCGACGCCTCCGCCGGGTTTCAGCGTGCTGGCAAGTACCTCGACGTGCGAGACGGCGGCGATTGAAAACCGTGAACTGAAAATGTACGGCGTGCAGTTCCACCCGGAAGTGGTTCACTCGACCGAGGGGATGCGCATCCTGTCGAATTTCCTTTTCGACATTGTGGGTTGCGAAAAAGACTGGAACCCGGGCGAACGGGTTGAGCTGGTAAAAGAGCAGATCCGGGAACGAGTTGGGGACAGAAAGGTCTTCTTCTTCGTTTCCGGGGGCGTGGATTCCACGGTCGCGTTCATGCTTTGCCTGGAGGCGTTGGGCGTTGACCGTGTGCGCGGCGTTTACGTAGACACGGGGCTGATGCGCGAGGGCGAAACGCAGTTTGTGCGGGATACGTTCGCGGGTCTGGGGCTGGTTCGGATTGAGGAGTGCTCCGAGGAGTTTTTGGGGGCACTGGAAGGTGCCCGGGAGCCGGAACTGAAGCGCCATATTATCGGCGAGCAATTCGTGAAGGTGCAGGAACGAATCATTGAGGAAGTCGGCCTGCTGAACGGCAAGTGGATTCTCGGCCAGGGCACGATCTATCCGGACACCATAGAATCCGGGGGCACGGCGAAGGCTGCAACGATCAAGACGCACCACAACCGGGTGCCGGGGATTCAGAAGCTGATGGAAGCCGGCCTGATTGTGGAACCCCTGGCGGATTTCTACAAGGACGAAGTTCGAACGATCGGGCGGGAAATGTGTCTCGCTCCGCTGCTGCTGGATCGGCACCCGTTCCCGGGGCCTGGTCTGGCAATTCGGTGCCTGTGCGCGGACGAGGACCTGCATGTGGAGCGTGTGCCCGACGGGTACCTGGTCCCGGTGCGGTCGGTCGGCGTGCAGGGTGATTTCCGGACCTACGCGCCGGTCCTGGCGATTGATGCGTTCCCGACAGCGGCTTCGCGGCTACAGGATCAGGCTACGGAGCTGGTAAACCGGACAGCGGGTGTGAACCGTGTGATTGCGCGGGTTGCGACTCGGGAACCGCTGGAGCATTTGCGGGTCTTTGCGTCGACCCTGACACATGGCCGGGTGGAGTTGCTTCGAGCGGCTGACGCGGTGGTTCGGGAGATGTCGGCCGAATCGGGCTTCGACAAAGATGTTTGGCAGTTCCCGGTGATTCTGATCCCTGTGGGCGCGGGCGAGGCGCGGGATTCGGTGGTTTTGCGGCCGATTCAGAGTGTGGACGGCATGACGGCAGATGCGGTGTCGATGCCGGATGAGTTGCTGCACGCGATGGCCGAGCGGCTGATGGCGATACCGGAGCTCGCTGCGGTTTTTTATGATTTGACGCATAAACCGCCTGGCACTATTGAGTGGGAATAGCCGGTAAGGTGGTTTTGGCGGTCCAGCAATCAGAGATTTGAAGATTCTTCCCGCAACGAATCGGTGCGGTGAACCGATCTGACCCACAGACACAGCATCACCCTGCTCCGCAGCACCGCCATCGCAGCGAGTTCTGAATACGTCCACCACAACTTTCATCAGCACCCAAGCTTCGATCACAGTGCTCCCAACGCACAGTGGTAAGTTGGCTGCCGACTTGAATAGCAGTACTGCTACAACTTTTCGTGTGATACAGTACCCTTCGTGCCTCGCAGAGACTGCATACACGCACATAAAGGATCCACCATGATCAGACGAATCGGTTTTACCGTACTGGCTGTACTCGCATTGTCTCTGGCCGCTCAGGCTGCCGACATGTTCAGTGGTACGTGGGTGATGAATGTGGCTAAGTCGACATCCAGCAATGGAAATCTTCGACGAAGCCTCACGCAAGTCATCAGCATGGATGGCGGCTGGCAAATTGTTAAGGGCCATGGCGTTGATAAGGACGGCAAGGCGACCAGTCGAAACCTCATCAGCAAATCCGATGGTGTAGCCAGACCAGAGATCGGGAATGGACCAGACTCCTTTGGAATGCTCACGACGGACACTCAAAGTGATGATTTCCACGCGAAATCGGTTAGTATCGCCATTACAGGCAAACGGAGCCTGACGCAGGTCCTGGTCATCTCACCTGACGGTAAAGTGAAGACACGCACTGACACTCGGGTTGATAAAGACGGAAAAACCAGTAAGGATGTGACTGTATTCGACAAGCAGTAGATAACGACTTTTCACAAGGTCGGCGAATCACCAACAACAGAAAGAGGCTGGCGGCAACGCTGGCCTCTTTCTGTGCCGTCACTTCACAGGCGTTCACCAATACGCGTCGTTTACAAACGACAAGTATTGACAGCCAGAACCAACCAAGCCCGACCCCGCACGGCCAGATCAACCCGCCAAGACATCGGTACAGCGATGGGATCTGAACCAGACACAGCGTGACCCTGCTCCACAGCACCGCCAGCGCAGCGAGTCGTCAATACGTCCACCACAACGGCCATTAGCCGCCGCGCCGCGATCACAGTGTCCCCAACGCACAGTGGTAAGTCCAGAAACGGAAGCGATGATCTTTCACCGGATGAGCACGGGTGGATTTCGGAACGCTGAAGAGGTCATTGTTCAGGCTCTTAGAGCTTCACTTGCCGCCGAAACACCCGCAGCGGTTCCGCCCCGCCCGGAGGGCCGAAAGAGCCTTACCCAACTGTTTGCGGATTCGCCATTCAAGGGTCTCGACATTGATTTTGAGCGAGAACCTGACTATGGGCGCGACATAGCGATATGAGTGGTTTCCTGCTGGATACCAACATCCCTTCAGAACTCACCCGTCAAAAATCCGCACGCAGGTTGAGCGTTGGCTGGATCAGGCGAAGGAGCTCTATTTCAGCGTGATCTCGCTGGGTGAAATCCTCAATGGCATCACAGTACTGCCGGTGAGCAGGCGCTGGGACGGTTTACAGGAGTGGCTCGATGAAATACTTCGGCCGTGGTTTGCAGACCGCATTCTGCCGGTGACGGCTCCGATTGCGGAGCGATGGGGCGTTCTC
Organism: Terriglobia bacterium; assembly: GCA_010084195.1. GTDB lineage: Bacteria > Acidobacteriota > Terriglobia > Bryobacterales > Bryobacteraceae > BOG-234. The sequence continues at coordinate 7,660 of RGPS01000037.1, read as the reverse complement.
TCCGGCGAATGCCGGTTGATAGGGAAACAGGTCAAGGTTGCTGACGGTCTGATCGTGGCTACCGCCCTTCACCACAAGCTCGCCATCGTGACCCGGAACGTGAAAGACTTCGTCGGTCTGGGCGCCGTGGTCGTTAATCCGTGGGACACTCCGTAAGCCCGTCACAAAGACGGCATGACAACAATGGCTGACTTACACCGGCGTGAGAGCGGTGCCGGTGGTGAGGGTTTGGGCGAGGAGGTCTGGAACAGAAGAACGAGGAGGAGGGTGAGGCTGCGGTCAAACCCGGCGTTCTCGGCTTCGTTCAGCAAGTCGCCATTGACCAGACGGTCCCAGCCACGCTCAACAGCTTCCACTACGACATGCCCCTTCAGGGCATAGCGCAAGAGCGGCAGGGGTGCTGTGGTCAAACAGGATAAGCATTTGAGGCTGTTCCGTTCGGGCCGGGCTGCGGGGGTGGAAAAGGATCCAGACTTCGGGCCGCGAACTCCAGCACCGCTATGATCTGATCCCGCCCCAGATGGAACCATTCCATTATTTCGTCGATAGTCGCCCCCGCTTCGAGGCTTTCGAAGACGATGGAAACCGGCATGCGCGTGTCCTTGAAAACCCATGCCCCGCTGACCTTGCCGGGAACACTTTCCACGGCGGGACACTGCTACCAGTTCAGATTTGCCACAATCTGCGCTCCTTACCTTTCAGATTATCGTGTTGCACGAAATGGCTCGCTGAACAAAGACCGGACTGTTTCTGCGCCGCCATCTTAGGATTCCATTGGCAGCGATGGCTTTGCGGGGGGCGCTCAGATACGTGCATTGTACATATAATTGAGAAGATAGCTCTTAACCTCGAATTCGAGTGGGACGAAGCAAATGTCGGCCACATTGGACGCCACGACGTCTCACCGCAGGAAGTGGAGCAGGTTTTCGCCAATGGCGGCACGGACCTGAACTATGAACTTGTGCGGAGAGAAGAGCGATGGATAACGGTTGGCCACACAAGTTCTGTGCGGGTCCTGATCGTCATCTGGACGATGCGCGGCGAGTTGGTTCGGGTGGTCACGGCTTTCAACGCAGGTAAGGCGATGGGAGCGGAGTACTTCGCGGAACGAGGATGGTGAGAATATGAGCGAGAAGCAAGACTTGAAGATTCCTCCGTTTGGCAGCGAAGCAGAAGAAGCAGATTGGTGGTTTCAGAACAGGGGCGCGGTAGAGGACGAGCTGATCACTGCGATGCGCGCCGGGACGGCCCTGAGGGGGAGCGCGCAGCGATTGACGGCGGAGGCTCGGGGTTCAAAGAACATTACGATCCGGATGCCCCTGGCAGATCTGGAGCGAGCCCGACTGTTGTCTGCGAGGAAGGGACTGGCTTACCAGACGTTTATTAAGATGCTGCTTCATGAGGCTCTGGACGCCGAGGAAAAACGGATTCCCGCGTAGAAAGCATTCGGCGGAGGGAGAACAGAGAATGATTTCTCGCCACGATTCTGCACTTGAGTTTCGCAACACCGCCGCCCCAGTTGCAGGACCTGCTTCTGCCTTTTTTTCCCGTCACTCTTGCACCCTACACTTGCAACACTCAGGGCTCAATGTTTATGGACCTTGTGGGGATGGTGCAAAACTCACCCTTGTGCAACTTTTTTATAGTCGAACCGGAGGCCCGGCACGATCATCCACTTTAAGCGTAACCCGCTGTCTGACTGGCTTGACGTTGTGGGAATGGTACGGATCAAAGTACAAGACACCGTTCCTCGCCCACATTTCAAGCTGCGCATTTTGTCCCGTCAACCCACGCCACACACCACCCGGTTTCAACTCGCCAGGCAATGGCTGGCTTACGTTCGAACCCGGAATATTTGGATTGATCAACACATAGGTCCTGACTGGTCTATTCCGAAGCCTCGCCCATGACCACTGTGTTTCAAAATACGCCATAGCAATATTGGTAATCGTTGTCGAACGATCACCGCAATTTACTACCTCTGTCTGAACAACTTTTGTATTGAGGTCGTTAGATAACACCCTTTCAGCCATCACGCTGAAACGTTGCCCTGGCCCGGCGCGCATTCATAGATAGAGGGCAACGATTACCGCTGCAATGGTTCCGAATCCGGAAAACCAGGTGCCGATAGCAACCCAAATCTGGATTTTTTGATCGAGCGTCACGGCTTGCTGGTCCTTATCATACCAGGGGGCGTGGAACTTACCTTTTGTGCCACACAGACTACAGCTTCATGCGTTCCAGCTTGCGGTAGAGGGTTTTGCGTTCGATGCCGAGGACGGCGGCGGCTCGGCTTTTGTTGCCTCCGGTTGCGGCTAGTACCCGGCGGATCTGGTCCATTTCGGTTTCGGCTAAGGTTTCTCCTCCTCCGTCCTTGGGTTCCATGGCGGCTATCGCGTCATGGACGGCTTCGGCGTCAATGCGCTCGTTGGGGGCGAGGATGGTCAGGCGTTCGATCAGGTGCTGGAGCTGGCGGACGTTGCCGGGCCAGGTGAAGTCCGATAGCGCTTTTAGTCCGCTCTCGGTCATCTTTGTGTTTCGGTTGTAGCGGTCGTTGTACTTCGTGTTGAAGAAGTGCGAGAGGTGGACTACGTCGCCTCTTCGTTCCCGCAGCGGGGGGAGTTCGATGCGGACCACGTTCATGCGGAACCAGAGGTCCTCTCGAAACTTACCTTCTTCTACCATCTTTTGAAGGTTTCGGTTGGTGGCGGCTACGACTCTTACATCCACCTTTTTCTCTCTGGCGGAACCTACGGGGCGCACTTCTCTTTCCTGCATGAAGCGCAGGAGTTTGACCTGGAATGCCGGGTCGATTTCTCCGATTTCGTCGAGGAACACCGTCCCTTTGTTGGCGGATTCGAGGACGCCGGTGCGGTCGCGGTCGGCTCCCGTGAAGGCACCTTTCATGGCTCCGAAAAGTTCGCTTTCGAGAAGCTGGGCGGGGATGGCTCCGCAGTCTACCGGCACGAAGGGGAAGGTTGATCGCTTGCTGAAGCGGTGGAGCATTCTTGCGATGAGCTCCTTGCCTGTTCCGGTTTCGCCTTCGATGAGGACGCTGGCATCGGTCGGTGCGACGAGGGAGACCGTTTTGTAGATCTCGATCATGCCCTTGGAGTGGCCGATCATTTCGCTTTCGGGAAGATCTTCAGCTTCCACCTCGTCATCAGCGGCGACGCGGGACTGGATGGCTCGCTTAACCGCTTCGAGCAGCGTGTCGAGTTCGAAGGGCTTGGCGAGGTAATCAAAAGCTCCGTGACGGGTGGCCGTCATGACGGTTTCGACGGTTCCTCGGGCGGTCATGAGGATGACGCAGCAGTTGGGGTCGCGATCTTTGGCGGCAACCAGGACGTCGAGACCAGTGCGGTCGTCGATGTAGATATCAGAAATGACGAGGGGCCAGGGGCGGGCGGCGATGCGGGCCATCGCGTCGCGGGTGTTGGTGACGGCTTCCACTGCAAAACCCTCCATTTCCAGAAAGGTGACGACGGTGGCGCGAACGCCTGCGTCATCTTCCACCACGAGGATTGGATCTGTAAATGTTCCCTGTTCGTTCATTTGGCCCGTTTCAGGAGCAGGCTGAAGCGCGAGCCTTTGCCGGGCTCGGATTCCACTTCAATAACGCCCCCGTGTGAGGTGACGATCTGCTCTACAATCGAGAGTCCGATACCGGTGCCTTGTTCGCCGGATTGTTCGGCGCGTTTGGTGCGGTAGAACTTCTCGAAAATTTTAGTCAGCTCCTTTTTATCCATGCCGATTCCCTCGTCCTGAATGGACAAGCGAACACGGTCACCTCTTTCATCTTCGCCGAAGACCCGTACTGTTGTCGCGGGCGGGGAGTATTTGACGGCATTGGTCATCAGGTTGTAGATTGCGTACTCCATGAGTTCGCGGTCGCCGGTGAGGTCGCGGGGGGGGATAGCCCCGACGTCGATGATGATCTGTTTGCGCTCGGCGTAGACGCGGGCTCGGAGGGTGCAGGCTTCGATGAGGTCGGGGAGCGAGAAGCGTTCCTGCTTCATCTCCATCTCGCCGGCGGAGAGGCGTTCGGCGGAGAGGAAGGTCTCGATCATTTTGGCGAGGCGTTTGGATTCGTTGTTGATGAGATCGGCCATCTGCTTGCGTTTGGCTTCGGGCATTTGCGCATAACGGCCGAGAAGTTCGCTGGAGCCCTGGATGGCGGTGAGGGGCGTCTTCATCTCGTGGGTGACGAACTGCATGGCCTTCTGGTAGCGGCTGCGTTCGTGCTCGGCGCGGTCGAGATCGCGGCGGACGACGAAGTGGCGCCAGGTGGCGGCGGAGGCGACTCCGAAGAGTGCAGACAGGGTGCCGGGAAGCCAGGCCCAGACGAGCGATTGGGAGAACGCAAAGGCCGGGATGACCTGAGAGATCAGGACGACCCCAACTGCCCCGAGGTTCGCGAGCCAGCCGGAACCGAGGTAGAAGATGATGCCAGCCAGACCGGAAAGTGCGAGGCAACCGGCAATGACAGTGACCCAGGAGGCGTCCACCAGGAAGCGCTGCTGGGCGAGGGTTTCGTAGACGCTGGCATTCATCTCGATGCCGGGCATGTCGCGGGCGTTGGAGTAGGGCGTGACCCAGCGATCACCCATGCCCTGGGCGGTAACGCCGGCGAAGACGACTTTGCCCGAAAAACGAGCGGCGAGGGCGCGGTTCGAGTCCAATTCGGCTTTATCCAGTTCAGCGACGGAGATGCGAGGGATCCCGTCCATGGCTACGGGGGGGTAGCGAATGCGGAGGGTACGGCCATCGGTGAATTCGTCGTGGAGGGAGGAGGGCACGCGGATGCCTCCGATGATGAGTTCCTCGGGCGATTCGAGGATCTCGGCTTTCAGGGAGACGCGGAAGGCTTCGAGGGGGAGGGCCCAGCGCCGGGTGTGGCCGCTGACCTTCATGAGGGGGGCATCGCGATAGACGGAATCGAATTTGTCGAAGTTGGCGTGGACATGGCCGACCGAGGTGGCATGGGCGCGGAAGCGCGGGAGGGGGTCGGACCAGGTGCCGTCGCGAAGGAGATAAGAGGCGAGAACGAGGCGGCGGGTTTCGGCGAAGGCCAGTTCCAGTTGGGCGTCGGCCTCTTCGGTGGTGGCGTCGTTGAGGATGATATCGACTGCGACAGCGGCTGGGCGGGCGACGGAGATGTGGCGAAGGCCGGCGGCGAGGGCTCCGCGGATGCCGTTGTTGCCGCCGTATTTCGCCATGGTGGCTTCGTCGATGGCGAGGATGATGGAGCCTGGCTGCCAGGGGGCCGGCTGTTCGAGCCGAAACAGGAAATCGTAGGCGTAGTTATCGAACTGGTGACCGAGTCCGGTCCAGGAGAGGGCGAGCGCGAGGGCAACGGAACCGGCGGCGAGCGCAACCAGCGCCGGGATGCCTTTATTTTTGCCGCGCCAGCGCACGTTCGAGCTCAGAGGTGTCGCGGGGCAGGGCCTCGCTCAGATTCTTTGCGCCTTTTTCGGTAACCAGGATGACGTCTTCAATTCGGATGCCGAGGTTTTCTTCGGGGATATAGATACCAGGTTCTACGGTGATGACCATGCCGGGTTCGAGGGGTTCTTTGGCGTCGGCATCATGGACGTCGAGGCCGACGTGGTGGGAGAGGCCGTGATTGAAGTACTTGCCGAGGGGCTGCCCGTGGAGGTCTTTGCCGTGGGTGTTGATGTAGTCGAAGGCAACCTGATAGATGCTGTTGGGCGTGGTCTTATACATCGTCATACCGGGCTTGATAGCGGCAATAGCCGCTTTTTGGGCACCGAGGACGATCTCGTAGATTTCGCGCTGGCGCGGGGTGAATTTGCCATTTACCGGGACGGTTCGGGTGATGTCGGAGGCGTAGTTGCCGCATTCGGCGGCCACGTCCATGACGGTGACTTCGCCTGAGTCCATTTTGCGGTTGTTGCGGGAGTAGTGGAGGACGGTGGAGTTGGGCCCTGAGCCGACGATGGGGGCGTAGGCGGAGCGGCGGCAGCCATCCATCATGTAGCTGCCGACCATCACGGCTGCCACTTCATATTCGACGAGGCCGGGCCTCATTACGCGCCAGGCGGCTTTGTGGGCTTCGACGGAGGCATCGGTGGCGCGCTGGATAGCGGTGATCTCGGCGGGCGACTTGCGCATGCGGAGTTTCGCAATTGGCTCGAAGGCGTCGACGATGGTGCGGAGGGGGGCGATGCGGTTGATGGTCGCGTTGGCCGATGAGAGGGCGTAGATATCGGGATAGGCTTCGAGGATGGTGCGGAGTTCACTTTCGAAGCGTTCGGCGGGCATCACATTGGCGAAGCCAGTGGTTTGCGCGACGCCGGGATCGGAGGGTCCAAGCTTGCGACCGGTCCACTTTTCTTTTGAGGGGACGCGTTGCGGGAGGAAGAGAATCTCGCGGGGGAGTTTGGCGCGCTGCGGGAGCGCGGGTTCGTCTTTATCGACTTCAGGAGTGAGGACGAGGATGGCACCAGGTTCTTCCCAACCGGTGAGGTAGTAGAAGTTTGGTTCCTGGTAGAAGCCTTCGTGGAGATCTTCAGATTCCTTGGCACCGAAGAGGACGAGGACGCCGTCGGGCATGTTCTTGCGGAGTTTTTCGCGCCGTTCGGCGAGTTCCGGGGACACAGCGGCCCTACCGAAAGCGGTGGCCAGCTGGAGAACGATGAAGATAGCGAGGAGTGTGCGTCGCAAGCCTTGAGTATAACGGGATCGGGAGGCTATAGGTCGGCCGCCGGGACCTGGTCAGCCGGAAACGGGAATGCAGTCGCGACGGGCAGGGACGCGGTGGGCAGGGCCAGAGGTGATACGGTTTCGCCTTCCGCGTATACGGTTACTGATGAGTAGACACCGCCTTGCGGATAGCGGTGCACGATGATTCGGCGACCTTTGATGTCGGCGACCCAATACTCGGGGATGGCCGCACGGGCGTAGAGGCGGGCTTTGGGACCGAGGTCGAAGGCAAGAGTTGCGCCGGAGACTTCGAGGAGCAGGCGCACGTCCGAGGCAGGTGGCGGGGTTGTCAGGTAGTCGGTGCCTGGCCGGGTGAGGACGGCGTTTGCGGGCTCGGGTTCGCTGGTCAGGTTGTCTTCCGGAGCCATTTCGATCGGTGCCCCCGGATTCAGAACTTGCATCCCGAAGCTATCAGTCAACCACTTGAACAGCGCCATGAAGACGACCATGCGCGGAGGAGACTTTGGCATTTTGGTGATTAATTCGCCCTCAATGAGTTCGAATCGGTCGCGGTTCCAGATGCCGGTGGCTTCGAGACTATCGCATTCAGCACGGGTCCAGCGCTTGCGGGGCGGGTAGATGAGGGGAGACTGCGGCGGGAGCGAAAATTCGACGACGGGAGCGAACGCAACCGGCATGGGGACCTCTTCCGTTATGGTAGCGCCGAAATCACAGCAGCGTCGGAGAGCAGACGCTTCACCAGAGCCGGGCGGGGGTGAAAGGGATCCAGAAAGTCGGCTCCGGTCGCGTGGGATTCCTGCGGGGAATAGGTTCCTACGATCGGGATATTACGCGGGGCCAATTCGGCGCGCAGCCAGCTGTCGTCGTAGCCTCCGCGTTTGCGAAAGAAGTCCCAGGCGGCCGGGTGGATAGGCACGGTCAGGACAATGACGCGGATGCCGCGAGCCGTCAGATCATCCAGGACTCGGCGCAG
>RGPS01000360.1 GCA_010084195.1 Terriglobia bacterium | reverse complement strand
AGTTGGGACGGGTTCGGATGTGTTGTTTGGCTACTTTCATGCCGCACCAGGAAGCGATGATGACTTCGGGATCAAGAGGCGGCACGGCGGCGGGGTCGACGATGCGGTTCTTGGCGTCCTGATGGTGGCGGAGGTGGGGGAAGATGGGGTCACCGCCGGCGATTTCGATGAGTTCTTCCACCCAGCGGATGCCGCTGATGAGGGGATCTTTCCATTCTTCGAATAAGACTCTTGGGCGCTGGGGGAAATTGGCGGCAGAGGCTCGGATGGCTTCGAGGCCGTGGGTTAGTTGGGCGACGAGGGCCTGACCTTTTTCTTCGGCTCCGACGATGCGGGCGAGGACGAGGATCATGTCGAGGATTTCGGCGATACTGCGCTGGTTGAAGGCGAAGACGGTGACGCCTCGGAGCATGAGTTCGCGGACGATATCGGCCTGGAGGTCGGAGAAGGCGAGGACGAGGTCGGGTCCGACGGCGAGGATCTTGTCGAACTTGGCGGTGGTGAAGGCGGAGATTTTTGGTTTCTTGCGGGCTTCGGGGGGGCGTGCGGTGTAGCCGGAGACTCCGACGATGCGGTCCTGCTGGCCGAGGAGGTAGAGCGTTTCTACGGTTTCTTCGGTGAGGCAGGCGATGCGGCGCGGGAAATCAGCCACGGGACTGGGTGGTGGGCTCGGAATCCGGCCGACGATCCTGATGGGTTGCTGCAAGACCCAGGAGGGCGGTCGCGAGAAGGGCTCCGGCAACGGCGGATTTGCCGACGAAGCGAGGCTGCGTGAGGGGGGCCGGGATGGCGTTCATCTCTTCGACGGTTTGAGCGCGGCCGCGGGCGATTTCGAGTTCGAGATCGCGGAGGCCCTGGTCCATGGCCCAGCGGTGGTTGGCCTCGAAGGCGGGTTTTAGCAGGAAAGAGAGGTAGCGGAGGAGCGACTTCTCAGCGCTGAGCTTCCAGTCGAAGGAGATATCGACACAGTCGCCGTCGGGGACGATGGACCAGATGCCGCGGCCGACGAAATCACCCGAGGCCGTCATGACGATGTGGAAGGGCTCGCGGGTATCGACGGTTTTGGCATCCCATTCGAGGGTGTAGGGCAGCCAGCCTTTGGTTTGCAGATGGAATTCACGGCCTTTGCCGGAGGCGTCGCCCTTTTTCGATTCCTGGACGGTCAGGTAGACGGAGGGCCACCAGCGAGGGTATTCAAGGGGCTGGCTGAGGATGGCATACACTTCCTCGGCGGTGGCTCGGAGACGCCAGCGGGTGATGAAGCGGTAGTGGTTTGCGAAGCCGATGTTTCCATTATGCTCCATATTGGGGTACAGTCGCTTGCATGAGATTTTTTCTGATTTCAGTGACGGCGCTGACCCTTTGCGGGAGCGCTTTGCAGGCGGCAGATGAGCCGGGATTCAAGACGCTTTTCGATGGGAAGTCGCTTGCCGGATGGAAGCTGGTGGGTGGCAAGGGACCCGGATATGGGGTGGAAGACGGTCGGATCGTCTGCACGAAAGAGGGTGGCGGGAATTTGTTCACCGAGAAGGAGTACGCCAACTTTGTGTTTCGGTTCGAGTTTAAGCTGACGCCGGGTGCGAATAACGGTGTCGGGATTCGTGCGCCACTTGACGGCGATGCGGCTTACAAGGGCATGGAGATGCAGGTTCTGGATGATGGCGACGTGATTTACAAGGGCGTGATCAAGCCGGAGCAGTATCACGGCTCAATCTATGATGTGTTTCCGGCGCGGACAGGCTTCAAGAAGCCGGTTGGGGAGTGGAACGAAGAGGAGATCACGGCGAATGGACGGCACATCACGGTGAAGCTGAATGGGGTGATTATTATGAACGCGGATCTGGATGATGTGAAGGAGGCTAAGGTTCTGGAGAAGCACCCTGGTCTGCAGAATAAGACGGGGCATATTGGATTTCTGGGACACGGGACGCATGTGGAGTTCCGGAATCTTCGGGTGAAGGAACTGAAGTAGGGGGCTGGCAGCAACCGGGCTGGCCCCTCCCTCACGGTCGGGGTTCGGTAGAGCGGCGGCGGCTTCCAGGGTTGTGGCGGGGGAGTGTCGGAGGACGCGACTAAAGTCGCGTGTCCAGATGGCTGTTCGCTCACGGGGGTGAGAAAAAATCCCCCAGCCCTTTGCTCGTCGAGGGGGGATTTCATTCTGCTGGCAGGAAAACCATTGGATCAGTCCCAACGATGCGTCCTGGGGTGCCCCAAATCGCAGTTCTTGCTGCGGTCGATTTTTTCTCGGCCCCTCACGGTCGGGGTACCGGGAGTGCGGCTGGGGGACGTTAGCTGCGGGGCTGCTTGACGAGCGTGTTGGAGCCTTCGGGGAAGGTGGGGAAGCTTCTGGAAATGTGGTCCTGCCAAGTGAGCTTCTCCTCGTCCGCGATGGCCCAGATGACGCCCAGGCCGCAGGCACCGATGCTAACCCAGGTGGCGGCAACGCGAACGATGCGGGTGAGGGGATCAAGCGGGGTGTTGTCAAAGGTGATGAGTTCGAGGCCTGCCATGCGCATACCAGCGGTTTCGCGGCGGGCGAATACCCAGATGGTGCCGTAGAAGGCCGTCATGATGACCAGGAATGAGGCCATCAGGATGAGGAATGGCTTGCCTGTGCCGAGGATGTCTGAGATTCCGAGAGCCGTGCCGGTGAGCGCTGCGCCCCCGAAGAACAGCCCGAAGCCAATCAGGATCATGGTGATGTCCATAACGGCTGCGGAAATGCGGTGGGGAATGGTGGCGACGGGGCGCTGGCAGTAGTTGGCGGCGAGGATGCCGTTGGTGAGGGTACGAGCGGGGGCTGCGGTGACTGGGGTGAAGTCGAGAGTTGACTGTTGGGCGGACGGAGGGGCGGGTGTCTGCTTCCGACGCTGCGGCGCG
>RGPS01000359.1 GCA_010084195.1 Terriglobia bacterium | reverse complement strand
ACCCTCGTAGAGAGTGATAAGTTGGCACTAGGCCGGGCCGTAGTCCGCCCTTATTAGTGGAAACTCGATAACAACAGGAGCAGAAACATGCCCCGTCCCCGTCTCACGGCCGAACAGGCCACACAACGACTGATCCAGGGTGCCCAGGCGAACGTCGGGCGATATGTCCAGGGTATCCAGTCGGTCACCGAATCCCCGATGGCAAAGGCCGCCAGCAAGGCCCAGAAGGCCGCCGCCGGGTATGCCGATGCAATCCAGAGTGGCCGTTGGCAGGCCGGTCTTGCCTCATCCTCAATCGAGGAGTGGAGGGCGGGTGCCGTCGCCGGAGGAGGATCGGCCTATACCGCCGGTATCCAGTCGAAGGCAGCCAAGATCGCACGGAAACTCGGCCCGGCCCTCGATCAGACCTATGCCGTGGCGGATTCGGTGGCGAACATGCCGACCGATACCGTGCAACAAAGGATCGCCAAGTCGACGGCCTATCAGCAGAAGCGGTACGACGCCAGCCGTGGCAGCAGTAGCCGTGGAGGCCGGATGTAATGGCCTTTCCGACCGCCCAGTCAATGGCTAAGGCTGCCATCCAGGAGGTGCTAGACCTCGTGGCAGTGGATGGCCTACCGGATGACCCATACCAGAAGCGGGAGATTCTCCGGCTCCTGGCGAAGTCTGACACGTGGGTACCCACCCATTGCCCCGAGACGGGTATCTCCCTTGAGGGCAAGGACATCGTGGCCCACGCCCAGACGTTGTACCCGGCCAATGTCCCACTGGGGGCCATGTCCGTGGAAGCGATTGAACGAGAAGCGGCCCTCTACCGGGCTGCCGGGGCAAAGGCCCCAGCGAGGCGTTAGATGGCTATTACGCTTGTCGGCTATACCGAATCCCAGGACTCCGCAACCCTCGTGAACGTGGCGGCATTGGTTGACCCTCACGTCCGTGTCGTCGGTGACGACATCGTCGTACCCAGTGGCCTGAACTACGTTGGTGGTGTGTATGCCATCGGTGCGGATATCACCCGTGCCCAGTTGGTGTCGCCCTCCATCCGTCGCCGGTACCCGTTCGAGGTCACGCCGGTCGAGATCGCGGCCGAACCTGCAGATCCGGTCAAGTACAACCCGTTTTTCCAGTCACCTATTGCACTCGATGAGGATGAGGGTCTCAACTTCCAGGCTGCCGAGAACAACGCCGCTGCCGGTCGTTGCACCGGCCTGGTGTGGCTGACCGATGGCCCGGTCTCCCCGTTGACCGGTGCGGAGATATTTACCATTCGGGCGACCAACACCAGCACGCTGGCAACCTACGCTTGGACGAACGGGGCCCTTACGTTCAATGACACCCTACCGGCGGGACAGTACGGTGTCGTAGGCATGCGGGCATCATCCTCCGGCCTCATTGCCGCCCGTCTGGTCTTCTCCCAGTACCCGTGGCGGCCCGGTTGCATTGCATCCGACACCCTCGGGGAGCAGGGTGCGACGGTCTTTCGTTTCGGTCAACTCGGCATCTGGGGCGAGTTCGCCCACAACACCCCGCCGACCGTCGACTTCTTGTCGTTGTCCGCCGACACCTCCCAGACTGTTGACCTTGACCTGGTGCTGTTGTCGGGCCGTCTCTCCGGGCCGGGCCGCAGTTAGATGGGACGGTTGGGTATCACCCCAGATACCTTCACCCGCGGTGCTGATACCACCGCGGGCCGTTTCTCCATCACCCGTTTCGGTGGGCCTACGACTATTCGTACGTCCACCGTTTCGGTGCTTACGACAGTCACCCGGATTGCGGGGAACAACCCACGTCGTGTTTCCATCACCATTTATAACCGTGGGGTCAACAATGTGGATGTCGACTATGTAGCTTCAGTAACCGCAGGTGCTGGGCCACAACGGCTACCACCAGCGTCTTCGTCGTTGAGGTGATGAGGGTATGAAAGTCACCAGTTATGCCGTTGCACGACCGGCCTACTACGATAGGAACGGGGCAACTTCCGTCCTGGTTTATTCCGCGACGGATGTCCCGCACGCTGTCATTACCCGGGCAACGTTTACGACGGCGACAGGGAAAAAGGCCTATATCGAGATGGCGGCGATCTTTCTCCGACAGGAGACGGCCGCCACCGTTGTCGGTCGGAGTTTCTCCGTGGTACGTATCACATCGGGGACGGATATCATGGACATGGCCCGTATTGATAGCAACTCCTCAACGGTCGTGAATACCTCACGAGTTGATCATGGGGTGGGACAGCCAACTATCTACCCTGGTGAGACCGTCATATTGAGGACGTATGACGGTTCGACTGGTGGCAGCATTGATTATTCGTTGTATGCCAAGATTACAACGTTCGATGCGTAAGGGACCGAATAAATGATTATCAGACTGGCCCTCATAGGTTCGGGTACCCAGACTGACCCGTTCGCCATTGACCTGCCGACATTCTCCGGCGTCGTCACCAACGAAGCGACGGGCCGGGCATTCGCCGATGTGCCCGTATCGGATATCCCAGCAGACGTAGTAGCCTTCGTCAACGCTTACCCGACGTTCGATCTGGTGACCCCGTTACCCGTCCCATTCCCCCAGTCCCTGGCGAACGCATGGGCCGAATATCTGGCCCGTCGCTACGACCTGGGGAACGTTCGATGGCACCCAGTGGTGTTCTGATGGAGAACCTTGACACCCTCGTCATCGCTGAAGGGTCAGAATGGGAGGTCACCGTTTACGACGTGCGGCACTGTGCCCAGTGGGCTCAGGAGTCCTTCCGTCGTAACCCCGGCCCGTCACAGGGGATTTACTGGCACCATACGGTCAGTAGGTGTGATGCCTCAGACCCTGAGGAGCAGTACCAGTGGCTCCTTCAGCATCGGTCGGAGGGCCCATACGGTCTCCCGTACAACTTCATC
>RGPS01000358.1 GCA_010084195.1 Terriglobia bacterium | reverse complement strand
CCGCCCTGCGCAAACTCGCCCAGATAACGCGCCATATCCGGCGGCTCCAGATCGAACCCCGTCGGCGAAAGAGGATTCGGTAAACCCGCATTCGGATAGCAGGAAATCGCCGCATCGGCTTTACCGGAAAGCTGGCTCAGGAACGGGTACATCAGATCCGGGCCCAGCGAGCAGTTCAGCCCCACTGACAGCGGTTTCACATGCTTCACCGCATTCCAGAAAGCTTCAATCGTCTGCGCCGAGATCATCGTCTCGCCGCCACGCCCCACCGCCGCCGAGATCATCACCGGCAGTTCTTTGCCGTCTTCGTCGAACACCTCGCGAATCGCGACCAGTGCCGCCTTCGCATTCAGGGAGTCGAAAATCGTCTCCACCAGCAGCAGGTCAGAGCCCCCGGCAATCAGCCCGCGGATCTGTTCAATGTACGCGGTCTTGACCTGGTCGAAGGTAATCACCCGGAAGCCGGAATCATCGGCATCCGGAGAGTTTGAAAGCGACACGGTGAGCGGCCCGATCGCCCCCGCCACAAATCGCTGTCTCCCGGTGGCCGTACCCACGCGGTCCGCCCACTCCCGGCACTGCCGCGCCGACTGTTCGTTGATCTCCCACGCCAGCCCACTCAGGAACTTGTCCTGAATGATCTTCTGGTAGAACTCCGGGTCTTTCCTGCCGCCATGTTCGCGCGGATCATCCACGAAAAATTCGCTCTGCGTGATGCTGGTCGCGCCGAACGTATTCGTTTCAATGATGTCCGCCCCGGCCTCCAGAAACCGCCGGTGGATATCGCAAATCATGGCAGGCTGCGTCAGCGAGAAGATATCGCCGTTGTTGAGCAGATCTTTTTTGGAGTCCCGGAATCGCTCCCCGCGGATATCCGCCTCGGTCATCCCATAGGTACGGATCGTCGTACCCGTCGCACCGTCAATAATGGCAATACGTTTTTCGAGAATCTTACGAAGGGGGTGCAACTCAGCTGTAGTCATGTAGGATCGCCCTGGGGTGTGCCCACTGTAGAACGCGGACCGGAAGAGGTAATCCCATGATATCGCTAAGGAATGCGAACACTCCGGTCAAAGACCTGGGCGGACAAAGATCCGGGTCGGCTGTCCCCGGTACATGGACCGCTGCAGTTCGCGGTAGCCGCACTTCAAAGCCACCCGAATCGAGACGCCGTTGTCAGGGTGAATCAAACACACCGTATCGCGTGGTCCGAAGTGATCATCGCCCCACGCAAGCGCGGCGCGAACGGCCTCCGTCGCGTAGCCCTTACCCTGAGCATGCCGAGCCACAACCCAGCCGCACTCCGGCACCCCTTGCAGGGCAGCGGGAACCGGAACTTCACGTTTGTAATCGGCAAACCCAATGTCACCGACATACTTGCCCGTACTCCGCTCTTCCACCAGCCAAAAACCGAAGCCCAGCAATTGCCAGTGCCCGGCGTACCGCAGTAACCGCGCCCAGCAGTCTTCGGTGGAAAGAGGGTGGCCGCCGATATAACGAGTCACCTCGGGATCAGCCCACATCTCCGCAAGATGGCTGAAGTCCGAAACGCGGTGGGCACGCAGCCGCAGTCGCGCAGTCTCGAGAATGGGAACACTTTGCAGCATGAGGGTCCGCGATAACCGGAAGGGGCGTTAGTCCATTATTGCCCGGCCCGTCGCTCCCACTGAATCACCTTCCGGTCAAGCGAGAAGATGCCTCCCCCCCCTGGCCCGCCGCACACTGGGTCTGCTTTACTCAGGCTCAGCACCTTGCGGAAAGCCTGTGCAGCCGACTGTCCTGCATCATCCGCAGTCAACAGCCGCACGGGGATATTAGTATCGACCGCGTCCATGCCTCTGCCGCACACCCCGAGTGACCGCCTCCGCCATCTCCTGGAAAGACTTCGGAGGCCCCTTGTACTTCAGGGTGCCCGCCACGTCTTCCAGCCTGGTTTCAGGCAGCGACCGCACCGGACGCAGCAACACGCCCTCAGCAGTATCCTCAACGCGGAATTCCGTCCCAGGCGTCAAGCCCCGGGCCGTTCGGATACTAAGTGGCAGAACAATCTGCCCTCGTTTGGAGAGCCTGGTGGTTTCCATGACAAGACCTCAACATCGTAAGACCTCATAAGATTACCTCACGAATCCGCATCTCCGCTGGCCATTCAGGTGTCCCCATCTCCATCGGCACCCATCTCACCAGCGCCGTTGTTGATTCGTTGCCCGGTCTTCGTCGCGAGGCGTTTGCCCACTTCCGCTTCAGGTGCGCTCAGTCCGGCAACTGATCTTCGCTGCGGGGAGGTTCGCCCCCCGGACGGGACAGGAACGCCAACGCCCGGTCCAGATCACCCCGACCGCGACGGCCTGCGAAATAGCTCTCGGCAGTTTGGATCGCCGTCAGCTTTTCAGCCGCCGCCATCACCAGAAACTGATTCATACTCGTGCCGTCCGCCTCGGCCAGTTTCTCGATGGCAGCTTTCAGTGAAACCGGCAAACGCAGCGAAAACGTGGATACTCTGGTCGTCATTTCCTTATCTCCCGCAATACTTCCCCTGGCGTCCGAAGCGCGATTCCGAAGCGACCGGGCGCGCCCTTGTAGTCTCGGTGATTAAAACTCACGATCACGTCCGCGCGACCATTCACGGCAGCTTCCAAAACAATCTCGTCACCCGAGTCGCTCAGTTGGGGCCGCCATTGGTAGTGAACTTCCACCGGCTCAATCACACCAAATATCGTGTCCAGAAGGTTCGTGACATCTCCGGCACTGGCATTCGCAGCCAACCGGTGGTCTGCGAGCATGCAGATGGCCTCATATTCAAGGGCCATCGCGACGCTCAACAGCCAGACGCCGTTGCCCGTCAACAGGAGGCTTAACAAGGCCGCAGATGCCCCGGAGGGACTCCGCATCGCTGCCACCACGACATCGGTATCCACAACGAGCCTCATTCACAG
>RGPS01000357.1 GCA_010084195.1 Terriglobia bacterium | reverse complement strand
TCGGCGGTTGGCAACCGCCGAATAGACGCCAGTCTGGCAATCCCGTGCATGTCTCAATTGAGATACCATGAGGCAGGAGTACCCACCATGCAACACGCAAGTGAGAAAATACGGACGCTCCATGCGAAAATCGCCCCAAAGCTCAAGGCGTCGGTCGAACTGGTTTTTGCACAGCTCGGCATCACGACAACCGAGACAATTCGCCTTTTCCTGAAGCAGGTTGAACTGCACCAGGGACTTCCGTTTTCGGTCGCCATTCCCAACACGGAAACGGTTGCGGCTATGGCGGAGGCAAACAACCCGGCAACGATGAACCGCTACGGATCATTTCGGGAACTGCGCAACCAAATGTAATGTGGGGCCACCGCCACAGGGGCCGCGATAGCGTCTCTAACCAATCAAGAACCCTACTTCACCAGCTCCATCAAAGTCCCGTAATCCTTAACCACCTCATACCGGACCTGGTCAGACGTGATCTTTGCAAAGAACTTCTGCGCGCAGTCAATCTTCCCCTGCTCAATCTTCTTCAAATCCATCGTCGACATCGACCCCTTCGTCTCCGCCACGAAATACACATGCTTCACCGCGCCCTGCTGGAAAGCAATCGCCCAGTCCGGCTGGCCGCTTATGCACACTTCGCCCCGCAGCTCGGGACAACGGAGAATTTACGCTAAAATAGAGATTCCCTTCGAAAGGTAGATCGGCTTTGGCGAACTATTCCGTAAATCGAGCAATGGATCTGGGCGAAGACGAACGTGCCGTTCTGGAGCGATGGCTGGGACGCCCGCTCGCCGTTGACGAGACGATTAGCGTAAATGTCTGGCAACCCCACCCTCTGCCGGGGTAGAAACGCCGGGATCCCCTTCATCGCGAGATCATCCGGCAAGCCCGTGAAATCGGTCTGCGCGCATCTCAGGCTGAGTCCGACGACACCGACGACCTTCTCAATGAGGCCTTCACGTCAGTTCGTAACGCAAGGGCGTGAAAATTACTCTTGACTCGAACGTCCTCGTTCGGGCCGTGGTTAGCCCGTATGGTCCGGCTCTGGCTCTGCTCGACGCTGTCCTGCAGGACCACACTCTCGTCCTGTCCCGCTTCATTCTTGATGAACTGGAACGCGTCCCCATGTATCCCCGAATTCAGGCCCGGTACTGCATAACGCCGCAGGGGGCGGCGGCGTATATGCTCGAACCGGTGATTTTGGAGCCAGTAATCCCCTTCGGCCCTGACGACGACCCTGTTCTTTACACCGTTGCGGATGGTAACGCCGAAATTCTCTGCACGCTCAACACAAAGCACTTCGGCACGCCCGAGGCAACCGCGTTCTGTGGAGTTCGCGGTATTCGTGTTCTGCCTGACGTTAAACTTCTTCGTGAACTTTACGAGGGACGCGAGAGCGTCACCAATTTAGAGGTGCCACCCAACGCCGGCCAGCTCGTGAATTAGTTACTGAGTTCCAGTCGTGCAAGGTCAGCCCGCCGCTGCCGGAGCGCCCTGTTCATCTCCACCTTGCAATTAAACTACTGTTCCTTGCCCATCCGGGTTTCCAGTTTCCCGCAGTCCGCTTCCGCCGCCCGGATCTCCCCCAGGCGCTGCACCTGCGCGGCCAGCGTTTCCTCGGGACGGCATACCCTCGGCGGCTCTTCCACCCGAGCTGTTAGTATCCATATATGCAGTTTTGTGAGACTTGCGGGGCCAAGCTGGTCTCACTGGCTTTGTTCTGTGAGCATTGCGGCTCTTCTGTTGCGATTGGCATGCACACCAGAGAAGTGAATCCACCGCGAGCGGCGCGCGCCTTCCCGCGCAGCCTGGTGCATGGGCGCGGGGGGGCCGCCAGTCCTGAGTGGGTGGAGTTTTTGGAGCCAACATCCGAGGAGCTGACAAGTTCTCTTGGGCTGGTCTGTAGTAGTCGCTTTATTCGAAATAATGAGTTCTACCAAAACACAGTAAGCCGTCTTAGTTTTAGCTTCGATGCTACAGCCGATGAATTAAACGCATACGCATGTGCCGATGAAACGATTGTGTACCTTCGTGGACTTGCTGTCGCGCAACGTGTTACGGCGGCCGTGATTTCAGTATTGGACAAAAATCACTCGGTGACGCCCCTGTCTTACAGTGCAGCGGATTCTCTCCTTACCGGTGTTTTTGATCGCATCGGCAGGAAAGATTCATGGAATACATCAGAGGGGATCGAAGTGCTTCAGTCGTTATTTGACTCACCCGCTTTTGCCCCCGGCTCGGTTTTACCTAACCTGTCAGTTGCCCGTTCTATAGCCACTGCGTGTGAGTGCTATGTGATCGCCCACGAAATCGGCCATCTCGCATTGGGCCATGTTCAGGCAGATGTCGTCTGGCCTGAAGATGTCCAACGCAATCAGGAGCGCGAAGCCGACAGCTTTGCTAGTTCCACCCTGTCCCAGGCACCCTTCGCCGAGTACCTGTTTATCGGGCATTTGGCAACTCTGTTTTTGTTTCTACAGTCCCAACGGCGTCGCGGTGAGGATCGCAATTCATCGCATCCCGATCCCGAAAGCAGATTGAAATCAGCCTGTCTCAATAACCCCAGCCTTGCCGCTGAAGCTGAAAAACGCTTCGGGATTTCTCTGGAATTGTTATCGAGAGTATGGCGGAGAATGGTGCTGTGAAAATACGTTTCAGCAACAGCAAATAGCGGCGCCGTCGCAAGTAAAGATTGAAGTAATTGCGGAAAGAAGAAGGAAATTAACATGATCTGTCAGAAGTGTGGAAACACTACAAGTGGGAAATTTTGCGGAAAATGTGGTATCCGTGTCGAGCCTGCGGCAGCTTCGGCGGGCAACGCGGAAGCCCCGCGACCTGAAACCGCCGGATTCCGGTTTAATTTTGGGGGCACGTCCATCGACACGCTCGCTAATTCTGCTGGTTCTAGCGATGCTGTAACGGTGAATTTCACCTCTGCGGCAGATAACGACA
>RGPS01000356.1 GCA_010084195.1 Terriglobia bacterium | reverse complement strand
GCACCGCGCCCTCCACCCTGAGCCCCGGTAAACTCCCCGCCAGGTGGGGGCCCGAGATTTGACGGGCTGGGGGTGGTGGGCCTGGAAAGGGTTCCCCTGGGGACGCCTTACCCGGTGGTGGTGGAGAGGCTGAAGATGACTTGCGACAACATACCGCTGGTGGGCGGGGTGCGGGCCGGCACATGACTATACTTCGGAGCTCGAAGCCCTGCTTCATACGCTTCACCGGCCTTGCTTCCTCCAGAAACAACCGACGGAAACCGGCCGCGACCGCTCTTCTATTCGGCTGAGGCGCGCGTCCAGCAAGCCCTCGAAGCGGTGGAGTTCAGCTCGCCAAAGTTCCCGCATGTGATTGGCGACAATTCTGTAACGGGACTACGGCGTGGACTTTCAATGGGCTGACGACCGTAGCCGTAGTGCCGGGCATCTTTACGATCAGCGGCACCGGCAAAGGTCAGGCGGCCGGTATAAACAGTGACGGCACAACAAACAGCAGCACGACCCCCGCCACCCGAGGCAGTTGGCTGTCGGTCTACGGCACCGGTTTCGGAGTCTTCAATGAATCCGGGACGAATGGCCTTCGCGCGGTTGCTGGTAACGTGACAGCGACTATCGGGGGCGTGGATGCAACCGTCATTTATGCCGGAAATTCTCCGGGATCCACCGACGGCCTGCAACAGTTCAATCTACAGATCCAAAAAAGAGGCCAGCGGCAACGCTGGCCTCTTTTTTACGTTGTGCCAGCACAATTTCAGCCTCGGGGGTAGAGGCTTCCGTAGGATTGTGTCATTTCGGGCCATCGAGCATACCCGGCGGGGTGGATGGTGCGGGATACACAGTACTGATACGTACAGAAGTCCTGTGATAACATAGCCTCGCGCACTCATCCTCGGCCATTAGATGTCGATTCTTTGCCTACGCAGGCTCGCAGAGCCGGAAAACCAGGTTAAAGATGAAGAAGTTGGTCGGGTTGTTAGTTTTGGCGACGGGTGTGGCGAGTGCGGCTATCCCACAGACGGAACGAGATGTGCTCATTGCTTTGTACAACAGCACCAACGGCGATAGCTGGACAACAAACACGCACTGGAAAACAGCTGGCAGCTTCAACACTGCAGGAACAGAGGCGGGTTCGTCGGCGTCCATTCGGATGACGCCGCTGGTGGCCAATCCCGAAGTCCGTGTGTACACGGCAAATTTGGGAAACAACAATGTATCCGCACTCCTCGCTGCAAACGGCACCGCCATGGTGCCGAATATATCGGTCGGGGCTACGCCCGTTCATTTGGCAGTCAATCCAGCGCATACACGGGTATACGTGGCTAACTGGAGCGCCGGTACGGTGTCTGTTATTGATACGGGAACGAATACGGTTGTATCCACTATTACCGGGATTCCCCGTCCGGAAGGCGTGGCGGTTCACCCGAATGGCAGCCGGCTGTATGTAACTACTTCGAACGGGGGCAGCAGTGTGTTGGTTTACGACATTATCGGCGTTAGTCCTGTTTACCTGACGACAATCGATGTGTCGGCCTCCGGAAACACAATTGTGGATATCGCGGTGAATGCAGCCGGCACCTATGCGTACAGCGTGGGTCACCTTGGCGTTCACAAGGTAGCGGTGATCGATCTGAGTACTAATTTGGTAGTCACCACGGTGCAGGTAGGGGCGAATGCGTGGAACGTCGCAGTGAGTCCGGATGGAACGCGTGTGTACGTCACGACGAGTAATGGACTGGATACGATCGACTCGACAACACCGGCAAGCAGCTATTTGCATCATTCTCTGGCAGTTGGAGTTACGAGTGGCAATTTCAACAGCTATGGTGTTGCGATCAGTGCGGATGCGAGCCGCGTGTATGTAGCGAATACTACGAGCGAAGCCGTCTATGTCTTGAATGCGGGCACCACCGCTATCACCAGCACATTCAGTGGCGTGAGCGGGGCTCAAGGCGTAGCTATAAGTCCGGATGGAACCAAGCTGTATGTGACAAACGGCAACAGCAATACTGTATCTGTTGTGGACAGCACGGCCGGCACTGTATTGGCTACCTACGTGTCTGGTAGTAATGCCCGTAATGTCATTGTGTTCATCTCCGCCACCAGCCCGCAGACGGTGACTCCGGTGGCGGCTCTTGTCATCACTCCCCTCGCTCCGATGACTCTTTCCGTAGTCCCGAACCAGTCTCTGCAGGCAACCGGTACGGTCGCAGTGGTGGCGAATCAGAGTGGGACGTGGACAGCAACTACCTCTACACCGTGGCTTTCCCTAACACAAAGCATCGGTGCCTTTCCCGGCGTTGTCGCCGGAATCGCCAACGCAGCCGGGCTGGCCGCAGGTAGCTATACCGGGAGTATTTCGGTGGCCGGGACCGCTCCCGGGGGGACACAAACCATCAGCATTCCGGTGACTCTGACGGTGAACAGTCCGGCAGCACTCACATCAAATCCCACGGCTATTTCAATGGCCTCCAGCTATCCGGCTGGCTCGGCCACTGGTTTCTCGATTCAGACAGGTGCCCCCGGACTGGCGTTCACTGCCTCCACGTCGGCATCTTCGGCTGGCTGGCTGACTGCAAGCCCCACCTCTGGCATTGCACCAACTCCCATCACCGTAACCCTGGACCCGAGTAAAGCGACGCCCGGGATCTATACCGATTCCATCGTGGTCAGCAGCCCCGGAGTTGCCAGTGTCAGCATACCGGTGAAGATGTCCGTCTCCGGGATTATCGCCACGTTACCCCAGCAGGTGAATTAGCTGGAGTTCCTATGTTGCCGGTCAGATCAACTACGCAGTGCCGGCCAATATCACCTCGCCAGCGGCCTTAACGGTAGCCTGTAATGGAACAACGGCGTGGAGTTTCAACGGCCTGACGACCGCAGCCGTAGTGCCGGGCATCTTTACGATCAGCGGAACCGGCAAAGGTCAGGCCGCCATTGTGAACAGTGACGGCACAACAAACAGCAGCACGACCCCCGCCACCCGAGGCAGTTGG
>RGPS01000355.1 GCA_010084195.1 Terriglobia bacterium | reverse complement strand
CTCGTCATTTCGCCCACAATGTCACCCGGGACGAACCCGGCAAACGCCGCTGTCAGCACAAAGAACAACATGTTTGACTTGTAGGGTGTCTTGTACTTCGGGTGAATGTCAGAGAAAAGGGCCGGCACCAGGCCGTCTTTGCTCATCGAGAAGAACACTCGCGACTGCCCCATCAGCATCACCAGAATCACCGACGAGAAGCCGCCCAGAATCGCAACGGTGACAAACTTCGCCAGCCACTCGTAACCTGTCATGTACTTCGTGATCGCGAATGCGACCGATGCTTCCTTGCCCGCAGTCCGGAAATCTTCCACCGTCGCCACGCCGCTCAGAACATGAGAGAACACCACGTACAGGATTGTGCACACCACCAGCGAACCGAGAATGCCTATCGGCATGTCGCGCTTCGGATTGATCGTCTCCTGTGCAGCCGTCGAGACGGCGTCAAAACCGATAAACGCAAAGAACACAACCCCGGCCGCCCCCAGTATCCCCATGATGCCGCCAAAGGGATGTACAATGCCTTCCGGCGTCGTAAACGTAGTCGGTGCCGGAATGTAAGGCGTATGATTGGCCGGGTTCATGAAGCCCCAGCCGATGAAGATCACCATCAGCACAATCGTGACTTTCGTAACCACGATCAGACTGTTCACAAAGGCGGACTCCTGCGTACCCCGCGCGAGCAGAATCGACAGGAACAGCAGAATGATAATGGCCGGTATGTTCACAATGCCGTGCCCGCCACCAGCCTGCATTGTTTCAAACGGGGAATGACACCACTCATAAGGGATGCTCATACCCACGAAGTTCAATACCTTGTTGAAATACTCACTCCAGGCGATAGCCACCGTGGCCGCACCTACGGCATACTCCAGAACCAGATCCCACCCGATAATCCACGCCACAAGCTCACCCATCGTGGCGTATGAATACGTGTATGCGCTTCCCGCTATCGGAATCATCGAAGCGAACTCGGCATAGCAAAGCCCCGCAAACGCGCACCCAATGCCGGCCACGATGAAGGCCAGTGTCACCGATGCCCCCGCGCGCTCCGCGATAGCTGCAGCCGTCCGCACAAACAGCCCCGCACCGATGATGGCACCGATACCCAGCGCGATCAGATGCCACGGCCCCAGCGTGCGTCGCAGCTGGTGCTCGCCCGCCTCACTCTCCCGCGTGATCCGCGCTATAGACTTCGTTGCAAATAGACTCATGCTGCAACACCTTTCCTTTGCCACAAAAAGTACACGGGAACCCCAAGAAGTACCAAAACAAGGCCTCGTACCGTGAATTCGGGCTTGTTCATCAACAGCAGAACTTCAATCAACACAGCCATCAATATGTACAGCGCGGGTACCACAGGGTAACCCACTGCTTTATACGGTCGCGCCAGACCCGGGCGCGTCCGGCGTAGCCGGAACAATCCTGCGATGGTCAGGATGTAAAACAGCAGAACCGCAAAGATAACATAGTCCAGCAAATCGTTGTACTGTCCGCTCAGCGTCAGCAACACCGACCACCCGCACTGCATCGCCAGCGCCGGAACCGGGGCATGCGTCTTCGCATCCAGTTCCCCCGCCTTCGCAAAAAACAGCTTGTCCCGCGCCATTGTCAGGTACACCCGCGCACCCGACAAGATGATCCCGTTCAGACACCCAAACGTGGACACCATAATCGCCGCCGCCATAATGCTCGTGGCCGCCGGTCCAAACATCACCGACACTACCGCCGTCGCCACCCGGTCTTCCGGAGCCGCAATAATCTGCGGGAATGTCAGCACCGACATGTACACCAGGTTGCACGCCAGATAAAGCAACGACACAATTCCCACACCCAGCCCCAGCGCCAGCGGCAAATTCCGCTGCGGATTCCGCACCTCAGCCGCCGCAAACGTCACGTTGTTCCAGGAATCCGACGAAAACAGTGGCCCCACCATCGCCGTGCCCACCAGTGCAATCGCCGCCCACTCAAACGTCACCGGAGCCCCCGGCGCGCCCCCCACTGACATGTACTCCCACAAATGTCCGAAATTCGCCGCAATCACCTCTGGGTTCCGCCCCATCAGGTACCCCAAACACGCCAGCCCCAACAACGAAGCCACCTTCGCGAACGTAAACACGTTCTGCACCAGCGCCCCCGTCCGGATCCCCCGCGTATTCACCGCCGTCAGCACCACAATCACCACAATCGCCAGCAACTGCTGTGTCGTCACCCATCGTCCCCGTCTGGATCACCACAAACAGCGTCCATCCGTAAAGGAACCCCCACAACCGCCCGAACGCCTCCCGCAGGTACACATACTGCCCGCCCGCATCCGGAATCGCCGCCGCCAGTTCGCCATAACTCAGCGCCGCCACAATCGTCAGCAGCGCCCCTAAAATCCAACACACCAGCAGCAGCCCCGGCGACCGCACCTGCCGCCCCACATCGGCGCTCACAATGAAGATCCCAGAGCCAATCATCGACCCCATCACCAGCATGGTGGCGTCCATCAGCCCCAGGCCTTTCACGAAGCCCTGATTTTTTCCCTGCCGTGCGCCGTCTATTTTTGGGTCAGTTGCTGCCATTCGGTCATCCGATCTCGAAGAGTCTGCTTAGTGCAGGATAGCGGAAGCATATCCGCGATCACCGCCACCGAGTCCGCCCCTGCCTTCCAGCATGTCATCGCATTGTCACGCGTGATACCGCCAATAGCCACCAAAGGCCGCCCCGTCAGCCCCCGAATCTCCCGCAACCGCTCAGGCCCCGTCGTCGGATCCGGGCGTTCCTTCGATACTGTCCCGAATATCGGCCCAAACGCCACATAGTCCGCAGGCTCTTCCCCCGCCGCCACCATCTGCGCGGTATTGTGCGTCGAATAACCTACCAGCGCCCCGGCCGGCATCACTCGCCGCGCGTCCGAAGGCAACAAATCCTCCTGACCAACATGCAGTCCGGCCCCCAACAACGCCGCATAATCCGCCCGGTCATTCACCACAAACGTCGCCCCGGCAGCCGC
>RGPS01000354.1 GCA_010084195.1 Terriglobia bacterium | reverse complement strand
CTACTTCCGCTGCCTGAACTTCTTCAGTGTGCGACAGGCCACCGGGCTACGCCAGTTCCTCTCCCGTTGGTCCCGCCACCGGGCGCCTAGCTTTTGAGCGGCCTGATCTTCGGCCTCGCTCCCGCGTGGCGCTCATCCCGCGTCAACGTGAGTGGCACGCTGAAAGAGGCTGGTCGCGGCATCTCCGGTTCGCAGGCCAAAATCGGTCTGGGGAAGTCTCTCGTCATTCTCCAGATCGCGATTTCGGTCGTTCTTCTTGTGGGCTCCGGCTGGTTTGTCCGGACCCTCAAGAATCTCCAGAATGTCGATCTCGGCTACCAGCGCGAGAAGCTCGTCCTGGTTGAACTGGATGCCCTGACGGCGGGCTATACTGGACCGCGCACGGCGGCTCTCTACCGTGACCTCGAAGCGCGCTTCCGCAGTATCCCCGGCGTTCGCGCCGTGGCCTGGTCCCAAAACGGCCTTTTCAGCGGCTCCGAATCGGCCGACCAGATTGAAGTGGAAGGCTTCAAACCGGCGAAGAAGGGGGATGATGGCTCGCGTTTTGACATGGTTGGCCCTAACTACTTCTCCTCACTCGGTATTCCGGTCCTTCTGGGCAGGGAAATTGGCCGGCAGGACAATGAAACTGCGCCTCGCACCTGTGTCATCAACGAAGCCTTCGCGAAGTTTTATTTTGGCACCGCCAATCCTATCGGGAAACATGTCAAGGACCTCTTCCCGGACACCCGTGTCACCCTGGAAATCGTCGGCGTGGTGGCGAATGTGCGGGATCATGGTTTGCGGGACCCAATCAACCGGCGCTTCTACATTCCGGCTGTTCGTCCCATGGGTGCCGAATTTCCGCCGTTCATGAACTTCGAGATTCGGACAACCGGCGATCCGGGTGCGGTGATTCAGGCAGCGCGGGCGAAAGTCCGCGAGGTAAATCCCCTCATTGATGTGGACAGCGCCAAAGCACTGACCGAACTGCTGGACGGTCGACTCGTCCAGGAAAAGATCATCGCGCAGCTTTCGGGAGGCTTCGGTGCCCTGGCCCTCCTCCTCGCCAGCATTGGTCTCTATGGGGTGCTCTCATACGGTGTCGCTCTGCGGACGAATGAACTCGGAATCCGCATGGCGCTGGGGGGGCAGCAGGGAACTGTTATCGGCATGATTCTCCGAGAGACCTCGGTCCTCATTGCGATTGGTCTTGCGGCGAGAGTTCCTGCGGCCCTGGCTTGTGGGCGGCTGGTCCAGAGCAAGCTCTACGGCCTGAAAGCGGCCGATCCTTTGAGGTTGGGTGTCTCGGTCGGCATCCTGATTGCCGTGGCCCTGATCGCCGGCTTCCTGCCTGCCCGGCGGGCCTCCCAGGTGGATCCTCTGGTAGCGCTTCGTTACGAATAGGGGGCACTGGTGACTACCATGGTTCACCTGAGTGCTGATCGCCGCCCTGCTGAAACCCAGTTGGCATCATTCCTTGCCAAATACACGCCCGAAATGGAAGCGCGGGCTACTTCGATCCTGTCCCGCATGAGCCAACTCCTGCCGGGTGCGGTGCAGATGGTCTACGACAACTACAATGCTCTGGCCATCGATATGGTCCTTCCGAGAAGGTTTCAGACGCGATCTTCTCGATTGCTGTTTACCCTCGATTGCTGTTTACCCTCGATTGCTGTTTACCCTCGATTGCTGTTTACCCTCGCTGGGTGAGCCTGTTCTTTTCGAAGGGGGCGGGATTATCTGACCCGAAAAGTCTTCTGCAAGGGACCGGAATCACGTATCGCCACGTTGTGATCCAGACCGCAGAAGATCTCGACAAGCCAGCCATTGCGGAGCTGATGGACAGGGCTCTCTTTGCGGAAGGGTACCCCATCAACCCAGCGAACCCGGGGCGCCTCGTTATCCAGTCGATTTCCGCGAAACAGGGGTCCCGGCGGCCCACAAAGTAAGCGCCCGGTGCTATTCTGCCTGAACGGACAGAAATGGCACAGAACTGGTGGGCAAAAGGCCTGATCTTCGAAAACTGCAATTGCCAGCTCGTCTGCCCGGGCCATATGCATTTCGATCAACTCTGCACTCATGAGAGATGCATCGGTTACTGGGCCATTCGTATCGATTCGGGCCAGTACGGCGACGTATCGCTGGCCGGGCTCCGCGCCGTTATTGCCTTTGATACGCCGCAACACATGATCTCGGGTGGCTGGACCGAGATGATCCTGATTGATGAGGCCTCGACCCAGGAACAACGTGCTGCCCTCCAGACCATTCTGGCCGGACAGGCAGGCGGCCCCTGGGAAACGCTGGGTCGCTTCGTTGCTCGTCGCCTTGATATCAGGTATGTCCCGATTGATTTCAATGAGGACGAAGTCAGTAAATCCGTAACCATCCCTGGCCTGCTGAAATCCGTTGTTACCCGCATCCGGGGGCGCGACCGCAGTAAGCCCGTTCTTTTCGAGAATATCTTCAACCAGATCCACGCCCCCACACAGGTTCTGGCGACTGGCGACACCGAGTATGACGATGGCGTAATCCGGGTGAAGACCGCAAAGTCCCACGGTCTGTTCTCCAACTTCGAGTGGCGTGTCGAGGCGTCCTGACTTGCCGCTGGCGCGCATCCACAAAGCCATACTCCTGGCGATGTGCGGCATCGTCATGGTGGTCGGCTGGGTGTGGCTCCTTCGGCAACCGGCCCACCATCTGCACAGCGCCATCCTGCGGCCTCAGACGCATCTCCGCTTCGAACTGGCACCCTTCCTCTCTTCCGTGGTCATGTGGCAGGCCATGACCGTTGCGATGATGACGCCGACCACGCTGAACTGGATACTGGCCTTCGCCGCGCTCTTTGGGCCGGGCGAAGCCCGGCGCATGTACTTCTCGATTGCCGCCTTTGCCTCCGGTTCGTTGCTCGTTTGGCTCGGTTACAGCGTGCTGGGCGCACTGCTGCAACTCGCCCTTCAGCAGGCCCGGCTTCTGGACCACGACGGCAGACTCCCGTCTGTGATAGCCGGCCTCGTTCTGGTCGGTGCCGGTGTTGTCCACTTCACGCCTCTCGCCCGTTCCTGTCTCCGCCAGTGCCGG
>RGPS01000353.1 GCA_010084195.1 Terriglobia bacterium | reverse complement strand
GCCGCTACTTTGCTACCAGATCAGGGCTGCTTAACGGGAATGCATTGTAGTGGACGTCGAGATTGAACAATTGAGAACCGGAGACCGGACCGCATGGGACCGGGCTTTTACGATATTGAAGGCGATCAGCCTCAGTGTTTGCTGCTCAACGGCCCCTGACCTCAACCACCACGATCACGAGGATGTTGCTATTGCGGCCATCACGGCAGTCGTCAAATACGTGAAGGAGGGCAAAAGCTTCGAGGAGTGCAAGAAGCTGGTGGTCACGATCAGCAAGAACCGCCTGAATGACCGCTTCAGCCACGATTCAACCGAAAAACGTCGTAATGACCTCGGGGAGAGCTTGGAGGCGAAAGAAGGCTTCGATGCCGCTGATCCTGCCCAGGAACTACCGGATGTTGCTGCGATGAAAGGCGAGCGGGCCGCAATGGTAAGGGAGGCTTTGAAGCAGATTCCTGAGAAAAGCCGGAAAATTCTCGAGGATTCCTTCTTCAACGACTTAACCCAGCAGGAGATCGCCGACCGGCATGGGCTGAACCTAAAAACCATCGGCGCTACAAAGGACCGCGGTTTGCAGGCCTTGGCCAAGGTATTGAAAAAAAAGCAGTTCATGCTGTAAGAAAAGTTGAAACGATCCCGTTATCTACCTAGATGAATGATGCTGAAAAATTGAAGCTGGAAGAACTGCTGAGGCAGGTGGGGCCGCTCGTCAACAAGCTCGCTGACCCGCCGGCTGGGCAAACGGACCGGGTGCGGGCTGCTTTTGAGCGGGTTTTGAACGAAGAGTTCCCGCTGCCGAAGGAGTTGACGGAGAAGCAGATGGAATCATTGCTGCTGAAGCTCATCGCTGAACAACCCGCAGACGGCTTTGAGTTGATCAGCAAGCTCAACCAGGGGCTGTTCCGGTTGGCCGGCCAGGGGGAAGGTGCCATCTACGGAGTGTTGGCTAGGTTGGAATCATCCGGCCTGCTGCAAGGGGAATGGCGGGAAAGCAGCACCCGGATGGTGAAAATGTATCGGCTGACTGATGCCGGCGGGTTACGGGTGGCTGAGAAGTCTGCGATCCAGGCTGAGATCGGAGCCTGGGCCGAGATGCTGCTCAAGAAGACCTGAAGCAACATGGATTCTGGCGAGCGAATCCCTCCCGCAGTCAGCCTGGCCTTTGAACGGCTCGCCTCAGAGGTTTGTGAACGGGCGGCTTTGGATTTCGACGAGTGGCCTTTGAAAGCGCACGAACTGGCAACCCATCTACAGGAGAAATGGCGGGAAGGTGTTGGCTTGAACCTCAGCACTGAGGCTGCCCAGCAACGTGCCATTGAAGCTTTCGGCCCAGTCAAGGCGGTAGCCAAAAGCCTGCGCCGACCTTGGCTGCTGCGAATCCTCACCTACCGCCGTTACCAAACCGAGCGGGTGGTGATCTTCCTCGCGACTAGCTTCTTCATCTCCTGGCTGACCGTGCTGGACGTTTATTTCCGCCTGGATATCGATGGTAAACCGGTTGACCTCGCAGAAGTGATGTTGCCGTTCAGTGCCGCCAACTTCCTCAACGGCCTTGGTGGGTTCTACATCGGGTTCATTGCGTGGGGGGTGACCCGACTGATTCGCTGGCAGCCGCCGATGCAGCCGCCGGTGGTAGCCGCTCTATGCCAGGCTCGATACCTCGCTGGCCTTGTATTGCTGTTTCCCATCTTCCACCTCGCGATCCGTCCGACCTACCTGACAATCTTGACGTTCCGCTTCTTTCAGAGCGATTTCCTCTACGTTGGATTCTGCGGGTTGCATCTGCTGGGCGTAGTTGCGGGGTTCATGGGCCTGGCTTGTCTGGGGGCGGAATTGCTCATCGACACGGCCAAGTGGAAGCAGTTTTCGAAGCGCCTGGCATTTCAGCTCATCAGGTAGCGTTCAACCGCAGCTGGGAGACTGGTCGTTGCCTACCGTCGATTGCTGTTCGGGCCAACCACCCCCAAGGACTGGCGCGGCTCCAATGAGACTCAGCCTGGCGATGGAATCTTGTCGAGTACGGCTCTCCGAAACCACGCCGGGATCAAATCGGTTTTCAACTCCAACTCCCGCCCGTCGGTGATCTCTGACAGCCAGGTATGCCGGTGGTCCGCGTTGTCGCCTGAGTTGTCGAACACGTAGGCGCGGTTGGTGTGGCGAATGGCCTCCCACAATAAACCCAACGACCGGTGGTAGCGCTGCTCGATGCGGTCCGCTGGCACCGGATGTCCGCCCAGTTTCACCCGGTTGGCCACCCGGGAGACATTGATAGCTGGATCGTCGGTCGCGATGTAGTAGAGGTAGGTGCGGTAACCGGCATGTTGAGCCTTTTCCAACAAGTCCACCTTGCTGGGATGCGACATGACCGTCTCGACTGTGAAGCTCGCCTGCTGCACCAACAGCTTCTCCCGCAGGAATTCAACAATGGCGGAGGCGAAATAGGCATCTACCGGCACCCCATTGAACCTCAATCGACCTTCGGCCAAATCCAACCGCCGCACCTGTTCAGCATGGCCGGTAGTCATCAACAGCGGAGCGTTGGCAAGGAAACTGAGGAATTCATCCGCAGTAGCAGTTACCCCGAAGTCCGGCACCATCAGCAGGCCATCACGTCGGATTTGGGCCTCAATTTCATCAGGGTTGAGGTAGGTCCCCAGCAGTTCGGGCGGCAAAACCGATTTCAACGCGCTTTTGCCCGAGCCATTGGGGCCAGCAAACATCCGCATCCGAGGCTGCGGCACTTTCACGAAAGGCTGAACTTGCGTCCGGAGGTCACGCGGATAGGTGGCTCAACCGCTTTGACAAACACCTTGCGACCGTCCGGAAAGACCTCATAGATGGAGCCGCCTTCTGACTGAAGCACACTTTGTCCGGACGCCAGAACCCGCTCCCGTGCTGCCGCAAAGACCAATCCAGACTTCGCAGGAAACCCGCTCTCCAGCAGTTGCAGTTCGGCTTCTGATTTTGGTTCCGGCATATTCGGGCCTTTCTGGTATGACGATAGCCGAACGGACGGGATCGAGCAACCGCGTGTTTCCTTAAGCCAGTTACCCCGCGTTCAACCGCAACTGGGAGACTGGTCGTTGCCT
>RGPS01000352.1 GCA_010084195.1 Terriglobia bacterium | reverse complement strand
CGCGACGACCTCGGCGAGATGGCGGACGCCGAAGACGTTGACGCCATCGACGACGGAGGCCTCGGAGGCGTTTTCGGCGGGGAGGATCAGGTTGCGAACTTTCTGGTCGCGGGCGCAGATGGCGACAGAAAGAGCACCGCGGACCGGCCGAATGGCACCGTCGAGGGAGAGTTCTCCCACGATGAGATGGTCGTCGAGACCTTTGAAGGTGCCCATTGCTCCCAGAATGGCGAGGGCCATGGGCAGATCGAAACCGGCACCTTCTTTGCGGAGCTGAGCGGGGGCGAGGTTGACGGTGACGGCCTGGTTGGGGTATCCGAAGCCGGAGTTCATGAGGGCGGACTTGATGCGCTCACGGCTTTCGCGAACCGCGTTATCGGGGGTGCCGACCAGCATGAAATCGCGGGCCATACCGCTGCGGAAAAGATCGACCTCGACGTCGACGGGATGGGCGTCGATTCCGTACACGGCGGCACTTCTGGTCTTGAAGAGAGGCATGAACCCTGAGTTTTCCTGGGGCGAAAAATCGCTCCAGTAACTAAAGTGGGCTCAGCAGAGGAAAGTTCTCAGAAATAAAGTAAAAGGTAGTTGGTGGCGGAAGAGGGGGTCGAACCCTCACGAAGAGTGAACTTCGCCAGATTTTGAGTCTGGTGCGTCTGCCAGTTCCGCCATTCCGCCGCGGGGACAGTTCGTAACCAGTTTACCTGATCGGGTAGGCCAAACGGGATTGGACCAGATAAGAAGTGATGCGCGAGAATGGCAAAGACGGATATAGTTTAGGTTGAGACAAATGGGGAGCCAGACAATTTGACGGTATTTGAAGGGCCGGTTCGAAATACGGACAGCCCTCGTTCGGGTACCTACATGCAGTTCCTGCGGACGTTTCTGGAAACCCCGGAGGCTACGGGTGCCATCGCGCCCAGTTCGGCGGAGTTGTGCCTTCGCATGACGGAGTGGCTGGAACTGGAAACCGCCACGGCGATTGCAGAGTTTGGGCCGGGAACCGGGGCTTTCACGGAAGCGATCCTGACCCGGCTGCCGGCTCATGCGCGGTTTCTGGGTATTGAAATCAGTCCTCGCTTCGCCGCGATCATGAGAAAGCGCTTTTCCCGGGTTCAGGTTTACGAGGCCGATGTCCGCGAACTGGGTGAAATCTGCCGCGTTGCCGAGACGGGGCCGCTGGATTGTATTATCTCGGGCCTCCCGTGGGCCACGTTCTCGGATCAAAAGCAGCGTGAAGTGCTTGCGGCCGGACTGTTGGCGCTGAAGCCTGGAGGCCAGTTTGTGACGTTTGGTTACCTGCAGGGTCTGGTCATGCCTGGGGGGCAGCGATTGGGGCGTCTGTTGACGGAATCTTTCGCTTCGGTTTCGAGAACTGAGACCGTTTGGCGCAATCTGCCGCCGGCGGTGGTTTATCGATGCAGGAAAGCGTGGGGCAAGTAGCGTAGCAGCGGCTTGTAAGGCTGGATAGTGGAGACGGACTGCTTCCGACTTACTTTGTTTTCCGAGGATCATCCGCGCCGAGTGAACTCCCCGGCGACGTCAGGCGGCCATCGGGAGTCGACTGTCAACGGATTTTACCCGAGGCCATCCGGGGGCCTGCCATTGCGGCCAGGGTCCATAGAGCGCGTTCAGCAAAGTTATTCATCACCCATCATTTCTCAAATTTTGCCACACACGGCCAAACAGGGAGGCCGCGAGACCTTTCCGGCCCAGTATGGTACGCCGTCAACGACATTTCTTCGGCTTCCTCGGCTGAGCTCTGGCAGTGTGGATTTTGGGTCCACGCGCTGAAACCGCCAGTTCGGGCAAGTTGACCTGGCTGGTTCAACAGCCCGTGGCAGGCCCCTGTTTTCTGACTACGGCAGGAGAGGCGTGATCATTTCTGGAATCTGAGGCGTGGTGTGACGCCGCTGCGGGATTCGGTTGGTTGTTTCCGGATCTGTGCGCGGAGCGCGTCCAGTACCGCCGGGAGGGCGCGTAAAGGTCGCACGTGTGATGGATTAAAAATGGTAGCGCTAACGGGAATCGAACCTGGATAATGCCGTGTCAGCTCGTGCCGCCAGATTCTAAGTAATTGAATCCATTCATACGTGTTCACGACTCTGTCCAGGTGGTACCGTGCCGTCCGGCTGTGATGTTTGCACGTTTGCGCACCAGCCCGCTACAAGCCGTACCTATTGCGGCACCAAATATTGACTTGGCTGACAGCGCAAGGAATGCCGGATTCCCAGATTCAACTCCGATTTTGGGGAGCACGTCATTTCGAGCCATTGATTCATCGAATCGATGATCGTATTTGTGCCGAGTAGCGGTCGCGCCCGGTAGCCGCGCCCTTCTTCACGGCTCACCGTGTATCAAGTTCAGCGTGGCGTGGCAATTTGATTGCCAGGTTCGTGCCAGCCTCCCGCCTCTTGAGGATGGAAATATGGGCCTTGTCCTGTTGAACCGTGGGAGGGCTTGTGAATGCTTATGGCAGCGTTGTTGATTCGTGTAGTTTATCGAATATCGCTTCCTCAAAGGTTTCCGAAACACTGCTGATGCTAACTAACCCCTGATCGATTTGGGCGATGCGCACAGGTGCTCTCCTTACGTTGTGCCGCAAGCAATCATTGGCAGAGGAACCGGCGGTAGAGCTCGGTCTCGCAGACCGTAAGTAGCCGCTCTGCGGCAAGTATCAACCTCCCTCGCGTAATCGGCAGTAGCTCGGTTGATCTCATTTAACTTTCGCTGCCGGATGGGATCGCCTCGCCTTCCCGTGTTGGTGGTCTTTCAGTGGTTAATCGCGCGTACGCCGCCCCATATCCGCTAAAGTGAGGCGGTGAGGGATCGACTCAAGAAAGGCTTTTGGGGCTGGCCGCTCCTGGCCTCCGGAGAGTCGGAACTGAATGCTTTGTGGGTTCCATTTCAGAAACCGCGCGATAGCTGCCTGGGAATCGGCTTTGCGGCCTTGGCGGTCGTAGAGGCTGGCGAGTTGGGCGGCGGCCTGCATCAGCGAAGGGTCCAGGGTGAGAGCTCTTAAGAATTCACGCTCCGCCGCCGGAAGGTTTTTGGCTCGCATCAGGGCCAGGCCGTGGTTCATGGCGAAGG
>RGPS01000351.1 GCA_010084195.1 Terriglobia bacterium | reverse complement strand
ACAGTTGTTTGGTGGTCAGTTCGCCATGAACATCGGCGCGATCCGTCTGCAGGCCCGCGCTGGTCGCAGTGACCTCGACCCGTTCGGAGGTGGAGCCCACCTGAAGCGTGGCATCCACGCGGACCACGTTGTTCTGGTTCACCAGAACATCCTTGGCCACAAACGAGCGAAACCCATCTCTGGTAATTTCTACCGTGTATGTGCCCGGCGTCACGCTGGCGATCGTATAGCTTCCGGCGCTGTCGGTCGGTGCCGTGCGAACGTCACTCGTGGACGTCAGCGTAATACGAACGGTGGCATTCGGCACCGACGCATTCGTCGCATCCACGACGCTGCCGACCATAGAGCCGTAGACGACCTGTGCGTGGGCCACCGGCACCGAGAGGGCAAGAAGAGCCATTGCCGCGAAGTACCGGATTGACGGAAGCCGGCGCGGGTGCGCGAGGGGGCGGTTCAATAAAGAGCGATCGACCATTAAAAACTCCTTCATCATTTGAGAACTGGATGCACCCATCAACCCGAGTCGGATGGATGGCTTAATCCTTGGCTTAATCGTTACCGCTCGGACCGATACTGATGGGAACGGGTTCGGGCTGACAGGGATCGAGGCAATTCTATATGTCGTCGCGGTCGGTTGCAAGCCTTTTTGGGTTTTCCCGGAGATTTTTCTTTTTCGATGGCTGATTACGGCAGGCCCACCTACCTTTTGACCGCTTGACCATTTGACCGCCCGACGCGCCGGGGTGTATGCTGACGTCGTACCAGCCCCGAAGGGCAAGGTCAAACCAGCGACTGCGTCCTGCATCTGCGCCGTCGGAGAGGGTTCAGCAGCCATGAAGAGATTTATACCGGTGTTTCTGCTCGTACCGTTTCTGCTCGGGCAGGTCAGCTATGACCGCCTGCTCAAGCCTGAACGTGAACCTCAGAACTGGCTCACTTATTCCGGCGATTACTCCAGCCATCGATACAGTGCGCTGACCCAGATCAATAAGTCCAATGTGAAAAACCTGCAGTTGAAGTGGGTCTACCATCCCCTGTACATGAAGACCACCAACAACCAATCCAAGATGGAGAACACTCCGCTGGTGGTGGATGGAATCATGTATACGGGTACCGCGCTGGAAGTGGTCGCGCTGGATGCCGTTACAGGCCGGGCGTTCTGGAAGTACTCCCGACCTCTCGATCCAACCGCCTACTACAACGCGTACGAAGTGAACAAAGGAATGGCGATTTCGGGCGACACGCTCTATTGGGCAACGGTGGACTGCCACCTGATCGCGCTCGATACCAAAACCGGCCGCGTCATCTGGGACAAGGTGATGGCTGACTTCCGCAAAGGCTACCAATACAACGTGGCTCCGCTGATTGTGAGGAATATGGTCATCCTGGGGCCGGCCAACAACGAGTCCGGTGCCAACTGCTGGATGGCCGCTTACGACATAAAGACAGGACGGGAAATCTGGCGGTTCAACACGGCCCCGACGTCGGCGGATGATCCGATAGCGAAGACCTGGACGGGAGAATCGTGGAAGCACGGTGGCAACCCGATCTGGAATGGCGGCTCATACGATCCGGAAACGAACCTGACTTATTGGGGCACCGGAAATCCGAACCCAGGCTGGAATGGCGATTCCCGGCTGCCGGCTGACAATCTGTACTCGGACAGCGTGATCGCGCTCGACGCCGACACGGGCAAGTTGAAATGGCACTTCCAATTCACCCCGGGCGATGAGTACGACTGGGATTCGACACAGGTTCCGGTGCTGGTGGATATGGAATGGAAGGGCCAGCCCCGCAAGCTGATGCTGTGGGGAAACCGGAATGGTTTCTTTTATGTCCTCGACCGGACCACGGGCGAGTTTCTGATGGGCAAGGCGTTCATCAAGCAGAACTGGGCGCTTGGCCTGGATGCGAAAGGGCGGCCCATTAAGGATCCTGCCCGTTGGCCCAAGGCGATGGGTGGCACCTATGTGGAGCCCAGCAGCCAGGGAGGAACCAACTGGTATCCGCCATCGTATAGCCCGAGGACAGGACTTTTCTATCTGGGCGTCTGGGACAACTACGGCGGAGTTTCCCCGAAGGGAGACCCGGGCCCGTGGATAGAGGGACGGCGATATACGGGAACCGGCCAGGCGCCCGGCGGGCGAGGCGTTGCCGCAGCCGGCAGAGGTGGTGCACCAGCGGGCGGTCGCGGTCCGGCACGGGCACCAGCGAATCACCGAACCGAGGAAGAAGGCTACGGGGCCATTCGCGCCCTCGACCCGAAAACCGGCGAAAAGAAGTGGGACTTCAAAATGGCGGGTTATACAGAAAGCGGCGTGATGTCCACAGCGGGCGACCTGGTTTTTGGGGGCGGCATGGACGGCACATTCGTTTCGCTGGACGCGAGGACGGGCGAAGTATTGTGGCATGCCAATCTCGGCGGGCCTAATGCGAGCGGCCCGATCTCGTACGCCGTGAACGGCAAACAGTATATTGTTGGTACCGGTGAAGGAACCATGTACGTGTTTGCTTTGCCGGACTAACTGCGGTGAATTACTCCGGCGTCTTTATTACTCCGGCGTTTTGAGCGAGCCGAGGTACGTAACAAGATGGGCGATATCCTGAGCCGAGAGCTTGCCCTGGAAGGAAGGCATCAGGCCCTTCGTGACAATGGCGTAGCCTTTCATCTTCGATATCTCGATGGAGCGGAGCTGCTCTTTGCTGTCCATCAGCTGGACGCTCAGGCCATCGTGATTCAGGAGCCTGCCCCGGACGGTGGTGCCGTCCTTCATGGTGACGTTCACATACCGATTCTCGGGAATCACTTCGTCGTCAGGCGCCAGTATGGATTGCTGCAGCCTCTCGGCCTCCCTGCGGTCTCCGATGTCGGAAAGGTTCGGGCCAACCCGGGATCCCGCGTCCCCAAT
Organism: Terriglobia bacterium; assembly: GCA_010084195.1. Taxonomy (GTDB): domain Bacteria; phylum Acidobacteriota; class Terriglobia; order Bryobacterales; family Bryobacteraceae; genus BOG-234. Next base: position 210 of record RGPS01000351.1, on the reverse strand, counting down.
CCGGTGGCAGTTCACGCAGCCTCCCGATTGGAACAGGGCCTTGCCCCGCGCCAGGTCTCCGCTCTGCCCGAGTAATTGGGCCAGCGCCAAAAGTCCCACCGCCGCCGCTCTGGAAAAAGTGTGTGCGTTCGCTGCCACCATCATCATCTCCTCCTGCCGGTGGCCGACCCGAACGCCGCCGCACTTCGGAACGAGTATATGTTGGCCGAA
>RGPS01000036.1 GCA_010084195.1 Terriglobia bacterium | reverse complement strand
GCCGAATTCGGCTCCGTCTGCAAGGACTCTGGCGCTGGTGGCGAGGACTTCGGCGAAACCGCCGTAGACGGCCAGCTTTTTGGTTTGGCCGGCTGCTACGTAGGTCAGGACTCCGCCCGCTTTCAGGGCGGAGAGCATGGCCGCGTGACCCGGCAGGACCCCGACGTAACCGTCGAGGGCCGGGATCTGGACTTCGCTTACCTGCTCGTCCACGAGCATGCGCTCCGGCCCTACCACCTGAAGATGCAGCGTAGACATGGTCTTAAGCCGCCTTCAGCTGCTTGGCTTTTTCGATCACGTCTTCAATCGTGCCCTGCATGTAGAAGGCCTGCTCGGGCAGATCATCGTGCTTACCGGCGACGATTTCCTTGAACGCGCGGATCGAGTCGGCCAGTTTCACGTACTTACCGGGGATGCCGGTGAACTGCTCGGCCACGTAGAAGGGCTGTGACAGGAACTTCTGGATCTTACGGGCGCGGGTTACGGCGAGCTTGTCTTCGTCACTCAGTTCGTCGATACCGAGAATCGCAATGATGTCCTGCAGATCCTTGTAGCGCTGCAGTACACCCTTCACGGCCTGGGCCACGTTGTAGTGGTCGTCACCGATGATGCGGGGATCGAGAATACGCGAGGTGGAAGCGAGCGGATCCACGGCGGGGTAGATGCCGAGTTCGGCGATAGGACGCGACAGGTTGGTGGTCGCGTCGAGGTGGGCAAACGCGGCGGCCGGGGCCGGATCGGTGTAATCGTCGGCGGGCACGTAGATGGCCTGCACGGAGGTGATGGAACCGTTCTTGGTGGAGGTGATGCGTTCCTGCAGCGCGCCCATTTCAGACGCGAGGTTCGGCTGGTAACCGACGGCGGAAGGCATGCGGCCCAGAAGTGCGGACACTTCGGAACCGGCCTGGGTGAAACGGAAAATGTTGTCGACGAAGAGCAGCACGTCCTGGTTTTCGACGTCACGGAAGTATTCCGCAACGGTTAGACCAGTGAGGCCGACGCGCAAACGCGCCCCGGGCGGCTCGGTCATCTGGCCATATACAAGCGCCACTTTGGACTTGGTGTAATCATGCGGGTCGACGATGCCGCCTTCCTGCATTTCGAGCCAGAGATCGTTACCTTCACGGGTCCGCTCACCGACACCGGCGAACACGGACACACCACCGTGCTGCATGGCGATGTTGTGGATGAGTTCCATGATCACGACCGTCTTGCCGACGCCCGCCCCCCCGAACAGACCGATTTTGCCACCACGAAGATACGGTTCCAGAAGATCGATGACCTTAATGCCGGTCTCGAACATTTCGAGCTTAGTGGACTGGTCTTCGAAGGACGGAGCGGGGCGGTGAATCGGGAAGCGCTGTGCCGTATTGACGGGGCCCATGTTGTCCACAGGCTGGCCGAGAACATTGAGCACGCGGCCCAGGGTTTCTTTGCCGACGGGAACCGAGATGGGACCACCGAGCGAGATCGCCTTCATGCCGCGAACCAGACCTTCGGTGGGCTGCATGGCGATGGTACGGATGCGACCCTCGCCGATGTGCTGCGCGGTTTCGCAAATGATGTCGATGGGTTCCGGGACGTCGAAGCCTTCGCTGATGATGCGAATGGCGGTGTAGACTTCCGGAATCTGTCCTTCGGGGAACTGACAGTCGATAGCCGGTCCAGCAATCTGGACGACGTGGCCGATAATTTCAGTGGCGGTTGCCATATTCAAATCCTCTTCAGCCGGCGTTTATTCTGCGGCCGCCGCGCCGCTAACCACTTCGATAATTTCTTTGGTGATTGCTGCCTGCCGCACACGATTCATGTGCAGAGTCAGCGCCTCGATAACGTCTTTCGCGTTGGACGACGCGGTATCCATGGCCGTCATACGGGCGGCCTGATAGGAGGCCACCGTTTCCAGCAGGGCACGGAATACAGCCACTTCCACATAGCGCGGAATCAACTGCTCCAGCATGGCTACGGGTTCCTGCTCGTAGATGTAATCCTGTGACATCGGAGCGGCGCCACCCTCTACCTGAAGCGGCAGAACCTGGAGTACAGCGAGCGTCTGGCTCATGACGCTCTTAAATTCATTGTTGAGAACGTAGACCGCATCGGTTTCGCCGTCCCGGTAGCGACGAATCACTTCCTTCGCGATCCCGGTCGCATCGGCGAACGTGGGACGGTTCAGGATATTGATGTAATCAGCCAGAATGTTGGACGGACGCTTGCGGAAGAAATCGCGGCCCTTGCGACCGACCAGCGTGAGGAAGATTTCCGCCCCCTGATGATCGGCGTAAAACTTGACGGCGGCCTTGAGGAGGTTTGAGTTGAACGCCCCGGCCAGACCAGTATCACTGGTGATGAGGATCAGGTCGATCCGTTTCGGTTCGCGTTTCGCGAGCCAGGGGCTCTCGGCGCTCTCGGACGAAGCTGCGGCAGCGGACAAATTCGCCAGCAACTCGCGCATGGTCTTCGCGTAGGGTCGCGCCGCAATGACGCGCTCCTGAGCGCGGCGCAACTTGGCAGCCGAGACCATTTTCATGGCCTTGGTGATCTGTTGCGTGTTTTTGACCGAGCGGATTCTCCGCCGGAAATCGATCAAACTTGGCATGGACTATGCTTTCGCCGAGCGCTCTTTCATAAAGCGGTCTTTCAATTCGTTGATGGCCGCAGTCAGTTCCGCTTCGAGAGGCTTATCGAACGCCTTCTTTTCGCGGATGGTGGTGAGGATGGTGGGGCGTGAGTTTTCGAGGAACTTGTACAGTTCCGTCTCAAACCGACGGCAATCTTCCACGGCCAGATCGTCCAGCAGGCCGCGGGTGGCGGCATAGATGATGGCGACCTGCTTTTCTACGGGAAGTGGCTGGTACTGGGGCTGCTTGAGGATTTCGATCAGGCGTTTACCGCGATTCAGCTGGTTCTGCGACGACTTGTCGAGATCCGAACCGAACTGCGCGAAGGCGGCCAGTTCGCGATACTGTGCGAGGTCGAGACGCAGCGGACCGGCAACAGTCTTCATGGCCTTGATCTGCGCGTTACCACCGACGCGGCTCACGGAGAGACCGACGTTAACGGCGGGGCGAATGTTGGAGTTGAACAGATCCGATTCGAGGTAAATCTGACCGTCAGTGATCGAGATCACGTTGGTGGGGATGTACGCAGAAACGTCGCCGGCCTGGGTTTCGATGAATGGCAGAGCGGTGAGCGAACCTGCACCCTTTTCGTCACTCAGCTTGGCGGCCCGCTCCAGAAGACGGCTGTGGAGATAGAACACGTCACCGGGATAGGCTTCGCGGCCTGGGGGACGGCGGAGGAGGAGAGAAATTTCGCGGTACGCAGCGGCGTGCTTGGAAAGATCGTCATACACGCAGAGAGCGTGGCGTGAAGTGTCGCGGAAGTATTCGCCAATGGCGCAACCGGCGTAGGGCGCCAGATACTGCATGGGGGCGGGATCAGAGGCGCTGGCGGAAACGACGATGGAGTATTCCATGGCGCCGGCGTCTTCGAGAGTCTTCACCACCTGGGCGACCGTGGAACGCTTCTGGCCGATGGCGACATAGATACAAATCACGTCGCCGCCCTTTTGATTGATGATGGCGTCGAGCGCGATGGCGGTTTTGCCGGTCTGGCGGTCACCGATGATCAGTTCGCGCTGGCCGCGGCCGATCGGAATCATGCCGTCGATGGCTTTGATACCGGTCTGCATGGGCTGTTTGACGGGCTGACGGTCGATAACACCAGGCGCGATGCGCTCAATGGCGTTCAACTGCACGGAGAGAATGGGACCCTTGCCGTCGATGGGACGACCGAGAGCATCAACGACACGGCCGATCATGGCTTCGCCGACCGGCACGGACATAATCTTGCCCGTACGGCGAACTTCGCCACCTTCGCGAATCTTCTGGTAGTCGCCCAGAAGCACCGCGCCGACCTGATCCTCTTCGAGGTTCATGGCGATACCTGAAACGCCGTCACCGAACTCGATCAGTTCGCCCGACATCACTTTGTCGAGACCGTGAATACGCGCAATACCGTCACCCACCGAGATGATCGAGCCGACTTCGCTGACATCAATAGCGTGGTCGTAGTTCTCGATCTCCTGCCGGAGGATTGTTGTTATCTCATCTGCCCGAATCTGAGCCATAAAAATCCGTTCTTTGAAACCGTTATCGAAACGCTAGTTGACTTGCAGGCGCTGCCGAAGAACGGCGAGCTGCCCACGTACCGAACCGTCGTAAACTTTGGAACCGACCTTCGCCGTCACGCCACCGATCAGGCTGGGGTCCACTGAAAATTTCATGCGTACTTTGCTGGAAGCGAGCCGCGCCAACTCGGCGGCAAGCTGGTCTTGCTGAGAGGCGGCCAGTTCCGTTGCCGAAATCACTTCCGCGCGGAGATAGCCCAGGCGCTCGTCGAGGACGATATCAAACGCTTCGATGACTTCTTTGAGAGCGCCGGCGCGACGGTGATCGGTGAGGACCAGGAGGAAGTTTTTGATGATCCGGTGGAGGTTCATCGTGTCGGCCAGACGGCGAATCACGAGGCGTTTGCGCGCTGAAGAAACTGCCGGGGACGCGAGAACAATGCGGAGCTCGTGCGAGCCTTCCACCATGGAACCGAAGGCCCGGAGTTGTTCGATAGCCACCGGGGCTTCAATGCCCGCGCCGGGCGACACGACTACATCAGCCAGCGCATTGGCATAACGATTGACTACAGAGGTCGATGTCACTGGCGGGCCTCGGTTGCAGTAGCGGCGATATCTTTAACAAACCGATCCAGCAGAGTCTTTTCAGTCTCAGGCGACATACGCGCCCTGAGCTTCTGCTCTGCCAGATCGATCGCCAGCTTTGCAGCGTGGCGTTGAACCTCGAGCCGGGCCAGTTTGCCTGCCGACTCGATTTCCATTTCCGCGTGGCGCTGTAAACGCCCCAATTCATTTTGTGTTTCCTGCCGGATGCGGCCAGCTTCGCGTTCGCGTTCCTCGCGAGCTTCCACCTGCATGCCACCGAGGGTCTTTTCGAGACCAGCGAGGCGGGCATCGACGGCTGCTGCCTTGGCATCGGCTTCCGCTTTGGCTCGTTCGCCTGCCGCCAGACCCTCACGGATCTCAGCCGACCGGGCCACCAGCATGGGGGCAACATTTTTCGAAATCAGGTAACCGAGGATACCGGCCAGAATTGCAAAGTTGGCCCATTTCCAGATTTCGAGGTCCTTGTGCTCAGCGCCTTCATGCTCAGCCCCGCCTGCTTTTTCATGCTGGCTGGCTTCATGAGAGACGGCTTCGTGGCTTTCCTGGGCAAAGGCAGGAAGCACAACTATGCACGCGGCGAGAAAAAACGAACCCAAAAAGCGCTTCACGAAACCCTCCCGCTCAGAATCGAGTCGGCAATCCGGGTGGCCAGCAGGTCGCTTTGGGCATCCAGAGATATGCTGGCGGCCTTGGCTTCCGCAGCGATCGCAGCTTTCGCGGCGGAGATGCGGGCGTCCGACTCGACACGCGCGGCAGCAACCTGAGCGCTTTGTTCGGCGTGAACCTTGCGGAGGAAGTCGGCCTGGTCCTGATAGATGCCGGAGCGGGCTTGGGAGAGCGCAGTTTCGTATTCGGAAACACGGGAATCGGCGTTGCGAAGACTTTCTTCGGCCGCCTTGCGAGCGCCCTCGGTCAGCTTGTACCGTTCCGCCAGCACCTTATCAAGGGGCTGCAGATACAGGTATTTCACGCAGACCGTGAGAATTATTACAAGGATGAAAGTAGGCAGACCGTTAACAATCAGGCCAGCTACGTCGTTCAGAATTTGATCCATCTGGAAAGGAAGAAGTGGTACAGCCCGGGGAAAACTCTAATTTACCATATCGACGTTGACGAACGCTGAAACCCAACTCAGGGTGTGCCGCGTCTACCTACCGGTCCGATTTTGGATACACTGGGGACATGGACTACCGTCGTGCCGAGGATGTTGTTGGCGGGGAGTGGGCTGAATGGTACATGATGACGCCGGAACAGCGGTGGGCGGAGTCTATGAAGCTATGGCCGGTTTTTCTCGCCCTGGGAGGCACCCTTGACCCCGAACCCGATTCTCAAAGCCCTTTCTTCGATGCAAGCGAATGGCGTGCGCTGTATGCTCATCGGCGGCCAGGCGTGCGTGTTGTACGGCGCGGCTGAATTTACCCGCGATCTGGACCTGTTGATATTCGTTGATGACGCCAATACGTATCGCCTGATGGCTGCGCTTTCGGAGTTGGACGCCAAACCCATCGCGATTCCCGACTTCGACCCCGAATTGCTCGCCAGAGGTCATGCAGTTCATTTTCGATGCGGAGCCCCTGGGGTTGAGGACTTACGGATTGACCTGATGTCGAAACTTCGGGGCGTCGATAGTTTTGACGAGCTTTGGGCACGCCGGGCCACGGTCACGGGAAACAACGGTACCATCGAGATGCTCGGCGTCCAGGATCTTGTCTGCGCCAAGAAGACGCAGCGCAACAAAGACTGGCCCATGGTGGAACGCCTGGTCCAGGCTGACTACTTTGCGCATGGAGAGTCGCCACTCCCGTGGCAAATTTCGTTTTGGCTGCGAGAGGCCAGAACCGCAGAAGACCTGATCGAAATGGCTGCACGGTTCCCGTCAGAGGCAGCACTTCTGGCCGACAGCAGACCCGCCCTTGCGGCTGCCATCCTCGGGGACGAAGACTCGACCCGCCAGGCACTGTTCGATGAAGAACAGGCCGAGCGGAAGGCGGACAAGGCCTACTGGGATCCCTTAAAGCGGGAACTGGAGCAGATGCGGCACGCAAAACTACGTGCGGCGGGGAACTGACTCCGGGACCTCAATCTCGATGCGGGTGCCTCGCCCTTCCCTGCTCTCAATGTTCATCCGGTAGTCGCGTCCGTAGAGGACTTCGAGGCGGCCGCGGACGTTGCTGACGCCTATTCCTTTGCTGAAGACGACGGCGAGATCGGCTTCGGACATGCCGACGCCATCATCCTCCACTTCGAGCAGTAGCCGATCCGCCACGCGCCGGGCAGTCAGGGTGACAGTGCCTCCTTCCACTTTGCTGGAAATGCCGTGTTTGATGGAGTTTTCTACCAGCGGCTGCAGCAACATGCTGGGGACGGCCATATCGCCTGCGGCCGGGTCAATTCGCTTCACGACCCGAAGCTTCTCGCCGAAACGAACCCGTTCAATCGACAGGTAATCGTCGAGGAAGTCCATCTCGTCGCGGAGGGGGGTGAAGTGGTCGGGGCTTTGCAGCCGTTTGCGCATGATGCGGGCCAGGCGCATGACCATGGTTCGCGCCTGTTCGGGATCGAGGCGGATCAGGGTGGAGACAGAGTTCAACGTATTGAACAGAAAATGAGGGTTGATCTGGCTCGACAGGGCTTCGAGGCGCGCCTGCAGCAGCAACCGCCGCTGCTCCTCCACTTTGGCTTCGGCACGCGTATTGCTCCATACCTTCAACGGCAGGGTGATGCAGAAGTAGGTGGAGACATAGAGGCCCGCGAGCATGGGGGCGGAGTCGCCCAACTTCCCCATAGTGAAGAGCCGCGGCGGCTGGAAGGGTGTGCCGAGAGCCTGCCGCAGGAATTCGACGGCCAGCACGGCGAGGGCGAAGTAAGCGTGAAGCAGGGCGCTTTGGAAGTCGCGACCGGGCTGAAAGATTCGGTAGATGTTGACGTCGGGGAAGGGCGAGAATCTCCAGATATCTTCGCGGTCGGAGGCGGAATCGCGGAGGAGGCCGCCGGCAACGCCGACGATGGAGAAGAATGGCAGGGCCAGAATTTCTCCGTTCAACATGGCTGGAATTGAAAGGATCATGCCGGTCAGCCAGCCGCACACATAGCCGCCCGTCAGGCCTGCGAGCATACTGCCTTCGACGCCCATATCGAGCGCCGGGTAGTTGCCGGTGATGACCCGGGTGGTGACACCGGGCAGGAACATGGTGGTGAACCACAAAGTCAGGCGTACCCGTTGGGCGAGCGTTCGTTCTTCGCGTTGCAGCATGCGTTTGACGGCAGCGCTGCGGACTCCGAAACTGGCGAGCGCGGCCACCAAACCTGTCTTCACGAACAACGTAATCAGATACTGTTCCATTTGGCGGCGGGCTGAACCTTTAGAAAAGCGGCGTCCTCACTATAATGAATGAAGCGGTCCCCTCTCCGCGCTTCCCCTCCAAAAATGGCTTCAGAAACAGACTCAACCCCGGACTTTGAACTCGTACAGGCCGCCGAAGCCGATTTCCCTACGGAATATGGCCATTTCCGTATCCTGGGTTTCGAGGGACGAACGCGTCGGAACGGTGCCGTCGAGGTGGAGGAAGCGGTTGTCCTGCGGATGGGGGCGATACCGGGTGACGAACCCCCTTTGCTTCGGATTCACTCTCAATGCCTGACCGGCGACGTCTTCCACAGCCTGCGTTGTGACTGTCGGGCGCAGTTGGAGATCGCCCTGCGGGCGGTGTCAGAGGCCGGACGGGGCATTGTTTTGTATGAGCACCAGGAGGGCCGGGGCATTGGCCTGATGAATAAGTTGCGCGCCTATGAACTACAGGACCAGGGTGCCGACACTGTGGAAGCCAATGAGCAACTGGGCTTTGAAAGCGATCTGCGCAGTTACTCGCTTCCGGGGGCAGTTCTGCGCCACATGGGGATTACCTCCGTGCGGCTGATGTCGAATAATCCGGAAAAAGTGCAGGCGATGGAAAACGCCGGTATCCGGGTGGCGGAACGAGTCCCCTGCATTGCCGAGGCGGTGGAGTCACGCCGTGCGTATCTGGACACCAAGCGCGAGAAGATGGGCCATCTTTTGGCGTAGTTGGTAGCGAAAACGTAGTCGACCTAAACTAATTCCCCTGTTTTGCCGATAAGCTGGTCATGCACCAGAGACGTATGGAAAGTCGGTTTTTGTGCGCGGAACTGGCTCGCGTAAGTTGGATGGTCGGACCGGACAGGCACCAGACTGAGGAAGCGATTCTGGAAGATATCTGCGCGACCGGGGGCTGTGTCCAACTGGAGGAGCCGATCCCGGTCGGCTCGGTGATCATGGTGACGTTTCGGGGGCAGAGATTCGATGGCCGCGTCCGCTACTGCGTGTCCGGCGAGTTTGGCTACTTCATCGGGGTGAAGTTCGCGGCAGACACGCCATGGTCTCGAGACCTCGCCGTGCCGGATCATATGATCAACCTGGACACGGTTACGATGCAGATCCCGCGAATGCAGTAACTACCATTCGGGGCAAGAGGCGGGGTGCCAACCCGCCGCAGGTTTCCAACCTGCCCCACAGAGATAAACAATAACGACTACCGGCGCAAAGCCGGCAGGATGTCGCCGGCAGGATGTCGCCGACTGAAAGTCGGAGTTGCGGCTGAAGCCGGCCGGCGGCTCTCCCATTCAGCCGAGCCGTCGTGCATTTTGGGGAACTCACCCCGAAAGCGCCTCGCCTGGCCTCTCCGAGCCACCCTCGCAGGTATCGGCCCTGTGAATCGAGTATTTCCATGTGCTCGACATTGGAATGACGCTGCTGAAAGCTTACCGCCTAAAGGCGGTGGGATTGGACCCGGCGGACGGAGCTAAAAGGGCGTCCGGCGAACCATCTGCGCTGTCACCCAACATGTCAAACAGTTGGGGGGGCCAGTTTCGGGGACGTTCCGCCAGAGACAGGCCGGCAAGCCCGATCCAGCGGCGGCTTTCCTCGTTCCCCCCGGAGGAGCATCAGGATTCGACCCCCGTCACTGACGAAGCCTCCGAGGCGCATTGGCATCAGCGTGGCGAAACAGAGCGCTCCGGAAATAAAACCCAGCACGAGCAGGCAGGCTGCCGCGTTCGGACTCGTATTGCGAAGAACGAAGGCGGGCCAAAGCATAATCGCACCCAGAGCGGAGAACATTGGACCACCCGCAGTGAATTGCAGCATCTTGCCGGCGAGTTCCGGCCCGAACGTCTGCGGGGTGCAGGCCGCCACACCACCCCACAGGGAGGCAATCCGATTCAGGCGGAAGGTGATGCGGTCTCCATCGCGCTGGATGCGTAGGGGCCCTGCGACGAAGAGGTGGAAGCGGAAGCCTGCGCTCAGGCCGGCAATCACGTGCCCTGCTTCATGAAGCGCCAGAGCCAGCAGAACCATGACCACGAACGTCGGAATCATCCACAAAGAGGGCTGGGCGTGAGGCGTACCCTTCAGGATGTGCCCGATGCCGTAACCTACGCCGCCGTCGGCAAGAACGGAGATCGTCATCAGAACGGCGAAACGTTTCTGGAGTTGGCGAAAGAGGTTCGGAAATGATTGCAGGACCATTGAGCGCAATATTGGACCCGTACCGTTTGACGAGGTCCTGAATTTCTATAGCCGGGTTCGGCATTGTAGACGTCTCCTGAAACTACTGTTAGGAATCGCTGAGCTGAAGAAGTTCGGCTTCCATGAGCCTTCGAAGCTCTTCGTCTGTCAGTCCAAGCTGCCTGGCCTGGACCACCGCTTTTTCCATCAGCGGGCGCGCAAGATCGAGACGATCATGCACTTCGCTGGTGTTGAGCCTTTCGCTGATGAATGCCCCGGCACCATGGCGGACTTCGATGTAGCCCTCATGCTCCAGTTCACGAAAAGCCTTGGCCACGGTGTTGGGGTTCATCACCAGGCTTTCGGCCAGTTTGCGGATGCCCGGGAGTTGGTCCCCCGGCCGCAAGGCACCCGTCTCTACGCCGTGCTTAATCTGCTCCATTAGCTGGAGATAGATAGGGACACCGGAGTTGGGATTGAGACGGAAGTGCATCGCCAGCAGCTCTACAGTCATACTACCGTAGTACAGTAATACTGTCAAGGGTGCACGTACAGAAGTGTATAATCGCGTCGAAAGAGAGAAACCTTATGTCGAATGAACTGAGCCGTCGTGCAGTCCTTGCAGGTAGTGTAGGTCTTGTCGGAAGTACCGCTCTGGCCGCCGCGCCCGCCCCTCCCGCAGTCAGACCGAAGTACTTCCACATGAGCCAATCGACCATCAACTACCAGGCTGAGTTCAACGCCGGGAAGATGGACATTTTCAGTTTCATGGACACCTGCCGGGGTCTTGACCTGGATGGGCTGGACATTCATGTCGGGCAGCTCAAGAGCCAGACGGACCGGGCGTACCTGAAAGAGGTGCGCCGCGGCTGCCTGAACCGCGGGATGCCGATTGCTTCGATTTGCGTGAGTACGGAGTTCGGGCGGTCAGCGGAGGCGATCCCCAAAGAACTGGAGAAAGCGCGGGCGGCCATTGAGGCGGGAATGTTCCTGGGCGCACCGATTCTGCGCACGTTTGTCGGCTCGCCGCCCTCGCCCGATAAGCAGGAGGAAGCCTTCCGCCGAGGTGTGGACGCGCTGCGCAAAACCGCCGAGTTCGGCGCGGAAGTGGGCATGACGGTCTCACTCCAGAACCACAGCGGTCTCACCAGTACGGGCGACGACATGCTGCGATTCCATCGCGAAGTGAATCACCCCAACTTCACGCTGCTTCTCGATACCGGGCATTTCGCGGGGCGCAATGGTCCGAACGGGCCGAAGATCCCCGGCACGACTTACGACGATTACTACCGCAGTATCGAACAGGTGGCGCCGCTCACCCAGTTCGTACGCGCCAAGGTCTATGATCTGGACGAGAATGGACGGGAAAAGTGGATTGATTACGACCGAGTGTTTAACATCCTGGGCAAAGTACACTTCAACGGGTTCATCAGCATGATCTACGAGGGGAAGGCGGATAAGTTCGCTACAATCCCGAACGCCATCCGGCTGCTGCGCTCGTATGCCAAGAGCTGAAGCAGAGCTCTAAAGGCGAGGCAGCCACATGCCCATTGTGGCCGCGAAAATCCCTGCGCCCATGGCGAGGGTCAGCACCATCAACCCCATTGCCATCGCCACGCGTTGGGGCGCACTGCCACCGGCTTGTGCACGCAGATAAAGCTCGAACACCGCCAGCGGCAGAACATACTGCCCGAAGCCCAGGCACGTGAGAAACGGTCCCTGAAATGTATGGGGATCAAAGCCGACCGGCCTGCGATGGATCAGCAGCCAAAGCATCAGGCTGACCCGGAAAAGCCAAACGCCGCTGGCCACCAGAAACAGGCGCAAGGCCCAGCGTCGATGAGCGCCGAACTGGCGAGCCAGCGCGTGTCGCCACGCCATAGCCGCGCAGGCTATCACCAGCACCGCGTTCAGGCTGATACTGAGATGTTGCGACAGGCCGCCCACGGTGCCGCGCGTCCAAACCATATAGAGGCCGCCGAGACTGATGGCGACAGCGTTCACCATGTAGAGGCGGCCATTCCATCGGTGCAGCCCCGGCGCGCGCGAGCGGATCAGCGGAGTTAACTGAATGGCACCACCGACCAGGATGACCAGGGCAGACAGCAGATGAAGTACCACGGTGAAGTTGCCTGCAGTGTCGCCCGGCACATAGCCATGCGGCATCACCGTGTTCAAAGCGGTCCAATCACCCCGGATAGCGCCGCGGCGATAGAGAATCGCTACGTAGGAGGCAAAAATCAGCTGGCCCGCGACAGCCACCACTACCCAGAAGCGGCTCGCGGATTTCAGGGCAGTATCGGCGAAGCCTGTGGAAGTCATAAGTGAGCAGAACGAAAGCAGCCGCGCAAAAGTTCCTTCGAACGCTGCCATAATGAGCAGGACTCATGAAGATCCCAGCCAGTTTTCTCTGCCTCGCGATGCTGACGCCGACCAGCGGTTTTGGGCAGTTCGACAAACTGCGGGAACGGCTGACGAAGGTTCCGGGAGCGACAGGTACTGCGGGCAGCAATGATCGCATTGTGGCGGGGCTCAAGGAAGCCCTGCAGGTCGGTGCGGGCAACGCGATCTCGCTGACCGGAAGGCCGGATGGTTTCTTCAGGAATCAGGCTATCCGCATCCTGCTGCCCGAAAAGGCGCGGACAATCGAGAAAGGCCTGCGCGCCGCTGGCCTGGGGCAAAAAGTGGACGACTTCGAACTCAGCATGAACCGCGCCGCCGAGAAGGCTGCCGCGGAAGCCAAAGCCATCTTCGTGGGCGCCATTAAACAGATGACGCTGGACGATGGTCGGAAAATTCTGACCGGTGGCAACACCGCCGGGACGGAGTACTTCAAGGCAAAGACCAGCGACACTCTGAAGTCCGCGTTCCGCCCCATCGTTGCCAACGCCATGGCCCAGACTGACGTTACGGCGAAGTACAAGCAGATGATGGGAGGCCTGCCCTCATTGCCCTTCCTGAAGAAGGACGCCGTCGACATTGATGAATATGTTGTCTCGAAAAGCCTGGACGGCCTGTTCTACATGTTGGGCGAAGAGGAGCGGAAAATCCGCACCGACCCTGCCGCACGGGTTACGGCTTTGTTGAAGGAAGTGTTCGGGAAGTAGCGTTGGCCCCGGTAGAGTTCGACCAAGCGGACCGCAGCATCATCACCGCTGCATAGAAAACAACGACAATCACGAGCCAGCGCAGCGTGGTCAGCGGCAGGGACTTCACGACGAAGGCGGCCAGAGGCACTCCGGCCAGCCCCCCAAGGGTGAGGCCCACTGCGACGGAAGCAAAGTACGCCTTGCTGCGGACGAAACGCGCACTCGCTGCCGGCATCAGGAAAGCGCCCGACCCCATCATGATGGGAAACGCTGCGGTTGGGTTCATGCCCAGCAGGCTCACCATGGTCATGCACGGAGCATAGAAGCCGATACCGAGCGTGCTGATGGCCCCGAAGAGGAAGTTACTCAGCACGCCGATGGCAAGGTCCCACCCGTCGAGCTGCAGCGCGGTCCCGCCTGCCGGGAAAAGTTCCAATTGGCGCATCAGCATGGCCGCCACGGCTACCAGCAAAGCACCTCCAACGCAGATCTGAACGGGACGCTTCGGCAGCCCGGCGACGATCCCGGCACCGAACCAGGCCCCTATAGTTGCGGCGGCAATCAGGAGGACCAGCGTGACCGGGTCCACCTGAATGGCAGCGAAAAAGATGAAGGCCTGGAGGACGACCGGGAGGGTATGACCGACGTTCAGGGTGCCGGGAATCAGTTCGTCGGGCACCATTTGGCGGAAACGGAAGATTACGGTGGAGGGCGCGAAGGAACCGATACCGAGGGTGTCAAAGAAGTTGGTGACAAAGCCCGTCAGCAGGGCTTCGAAGGACGGGCGTTTCGAGACGAGGGGCAGGCGCCAGACGGCCTGCGCAAAAACCACCGCGAAGAATACCGTAAAGGCGGAGAGCGCCGCGTAGATGCCCGATAGGAGAGTCATGGCTGGGTCGCCCCAGATTAGCGCGCCGGAATGAGCGACAGCCGCCAGTTCCTCATCCCGGGGCGGAATTAATACGACTTAGCGACCACCACCCGGCGATCCACATCTCCGCCGGTGACGATGCACTTGCCGCCGCCATCGTACTCGTCCACCAATGGAATATTCCGAATGGTGGCCTTGAACTCTTTCAGCCGGGCGTCGCAGGTTGGATCGTCCTTGATGTGAGCCATCACGAACTTGCCGCCACCCTTTTCCGCCGTCACGTCTGAGAGGATTTCTTCCACTTCGCCCAGCGAATTCGCGATCAGGGTATTCGCCTTCATCCGTTCCTTCGCGGCATGGAAGAGGTCCTTCTGCATCGCGTCCAGAACTTCGGCCAGTCGTGCTGTAATGCCCGCCTGCGGCACAACTTCCTTCACGCCGGTATCGCGGCGCTTCAGAACCACGTTCCCCGACGCCAGATCGCGCGGTCCCAGTTCCAGAACCACAGGGACGCCGCGGCGTTCCCAATGGAAGAACTTCGCGCCGGGCGACTGCCCCTCGCGCTCGTCCACTTTTACGCTGATCCCGGCTGCTCCAACCTCTTTCGCGATCCGACGTGCGGCTTCCATCACCGCAACCTGCTCCTCATCTTTGCGATAGATGGGGACCACCACCACCTTCACGGGCGCAATTTTCGGCGGCAGAACCAGACCCTTGTCGTCGGAGTGGCTCATCACCAAACCGCCGATCAGACGCGTGCTGACACCCCAGCTGGTCTGCCAGACATAATCCAGCTGGCCTTCCTTGCTCTGGAACTTGACGTCGAACGCCTTGCCGAAATTCTGACCCAGGTCGTGGCTGGTTCCGGCCTGCAGCGCGAGGCCGTTGCGCATCATGGCTTCAATGGAATAGCTGCGGAGCGCCCCGGCGAACTTCTCGCCGTGCGTCTTTACGCCCTTGATCACCGGCATGGCCATAATGTCTTCCGCCACTTCGGCGTAGACATCCAGAATGCGAAGCACTTCTTCAATGGCTTCCTGATGGTTGGAATGGGCGGTGTGGCCTTCCTGCCAGAGGAACTCGGTGGTGCGGAGGAACATGCGGGTCCGCAGTTCCCAGCGAACCACGTTGGCCCACTGGTTCACCAGGACAGGCAGATCGCGCCAGCTGTGGATCCACTTGGCGAAGAAGTGGCCGACAATCGTCTCCGACGTGGGACGAATGACATACGGTTCTTCCAGCTTCTTCCCGCCCGCGATGGTGACGACCGCGAGTTCGGGCGCGAACCCTTCCACGTGCTCGGCCTCCTTTTTCAGGAAGCTTTCCGGAATCAGCAGGGGGAAGTAGACGTTCTGGTGGCCGAGGGCCTTGAAGCGGGTATCGAGTTCGCGCTGCAGGATTTCCCAAATGGCGTAGCCATTCGGTTTGATCACCATACAGCCTTTGACGATTTCGGCGGGTTCAGCAAGGTCGCCCTGGAGGACGACGTCCTGATACCAGGCTGCGAAGTCTTTCGAGCCGGGAGTGATAGGAGATTCAGCCATGATGTTTAATACTTCAGGTTAACGCTACCCGAGCAATGGGGCTATTTTCGCACGCACTTCTTCGAGTAGGCCAGCGGGGCAGCGAGCGATTTTCTCGGCCCCATTGCTAATCAGAATCGGGCCTATCGCTGGTCGGCCACTTTCCTGCAAGCATGGGCACAGCCCGTTAACTGGACCTTGTTGGGCCGGTCAGGCTTCGACTCCCCCGGCGCCGATACAGGGATCGACAACAAAATCCAGCCGCAGCCAACACCAGTGTCGCCAGCGTCGACGGCTCCGGAGCGGTCGCGACGGCGAAATTGGCGGACCCTAACAGTTCCTGCGCGTCTCCGTCAATTCCGCCTGCGAGCGACCAGGTACCGTAGAAAACTCCCCGAGCGTCGGTGAGCGGCGATGCGACGGCCACGCTAAACAGCGCAATGTTAGAAGTACTCGCGCCGCCCGCCAACGAAACCGGCACGTTGTCGAAGAAGTTGGTCAGGCCGTCGGTAGTGAAGTCGTTGCCGGCCAGGTTGAGGTTGAAGCCGTTCAGATAGACCACCTCCGGGCTCTGGTTGGTGATCTTTCCTGTGAACGACAGAAGGTCGCCCGCGTCGGCCATTTGCCCACCGAACTGGAATTCAATAACAACTCCCGCTTGCGCGCTTGCCGCCAAAAACAGGGCAGCCATTCCCATAAGAACGTAATTTTTCATCTTCTTTTCTCCCTGCCGCTTACGGCAATGTGATACGTGATGCGCTGCTGAAACTGCCGCCCGTGTATGTGCCGGCGATGCTGATACTACTGGCTGTGCCTGATGCGCCCGCTGACCCAGGAATCGTCTCGACCACCTGCGCGGAAGCCCCTGCGGCAATGGAACCAAGCGCGAAAGGCAAGGGAGTCCCGGACGTGGTGCCAATTTTGACGGTTGTCAGCGAAACATTGTTCGCTACGGAGCCTCCGGTATTGGTGAAAGTGAGAGTAACAACGATGTTCCCGCCCGTGCGGGTCATTGCGCGAGTGATAACGAGATTGGCTCTCGTGGGGGTGGAACCGGAACTTGAGCCTGAGCCGGACCCGGAACCTGAGCCGGAGCCTGAACCGGCAGGCGGAACTATGTAGAGCGTGCCGTTCGCCGTGCCGGTGTAGTTCGAACCAACCACCGTCGCGACTACCGCATAAGTTCCCACAGCGATTGGAGCTGTGCTGCTGTCGTTGTAAGTGATCGACACTCTCAGGCCCTGGATCGACGGCGTGGCCGTCACGGCTTTGGCAGTGCCATCATACGTGGCATTAAGTCCGCTCAGCGTAATGGTCAGGGGCTTCGGGTTAACAACATGCGGCAAGCTCGCACTGGCAGCACCGCCCCCACCCACCGCACCACCCGAACCACCGGAACCGCCCGACCCACCGCCGTAACGGGCCGTGAGCGAGTGATTGCCCGCCCCGAGCCCTGAAGTTGTCCATGAAGCCGCCCCACCGGCCAACGCATCGGAACCGAGGAACGTACCGCCATCTTCGAACGTCACAATCCCGATTAAAGACGCAGGGGTGACCGTAGCGACGAGCGTGACGGGGTCGTTGTAAACGGAAGGATTCGGCGAGGTGAGAGCCAGCGCAAGGCTGAACACAGTCTGCGTCACTGTTGGGCTCGCGCTGGCGGAGTGGCTGGCGTTCCCGCCATAGGATGCCGTGAGCGAGTGGTAGCCCGCACCGAGCGAGGACGTGATGAACGAAGCAACACCGCCGCTCAGGGTGCCGGTGCCGAGGGTGCTTCCGCCGTCCGAGAATGTCACGACTCCCGTCGCCGTGGAAGGCGTGACCGTCGCTGTCATCGTAACGCCTTGCCCAACTATCGCCGGATTTGGGGAAGAACTCAGCGCGGTGGAGGTAGACGGAACGCTGCTTACAGTCTGCGTCAGGACCTGACTGGTGCTGCTGGCGAAGCTGACGTTGCTGCTGCTAAACGCAGCCGTAATGCTGCGCGACCCCGTGCCGAGCCCTGACGTAGAGTAGGTCGCCACACCACTGACCAACGTGGCGGTACTAAGCACGTTCACGCCGTCCTTAAAAGCAATGCTACCGGTTGCCGTTGACGGGGAGACCGTCACCGTAAATGTCACAAGCTGTCCGGACGTCGTCGGATTCGGGGAAGAACTGAGCGTGGTTGTCGTCGGTGTCGGAGTTATGCAGATACCTCCACTTAAAACCTGGTTCCCCGCGCATTGACGACTGCAAGAAGTACCTCCAGCGCTCAATAAGTTGGGGGGCACGCATATGCAAGCCGTACCTTCAGGGTTTAAGACGAAGAGGCCAGTGCACGTAGGCGGAACAATGCAGGCACCTCCACGGAAAATCTCGCCGGGTGGGCATTGAGGCGGCTCAGGACACGGCTCAGGAAAATCCAGGCAGTCCGGATCGTCCGGATTATCTGCCGGGCAACAAATGCCATTCAGGTTCGTGCGAAGCCGTTTGGCACGCTGCGCTGTCATCCGCCGAACGCTGTTTCCCGCCGGGTCCGCTACGAATAGAGACCCCTCCGCATCGACGGCGATTCCGGCGGGAGCATGGATGTTGGCCTTCGTCGCTGCATCGCTGTCACAGCAAGCCCCGTCCATGCCGGTTCCCGCCACGGTATCGATCACTCCGGTTTTCGCATCAACTCTACGAATCCGTCCGTTCCTGCTGTCCGCGATGAAGAGATTTCCCGCCGCATCCACCGCTACGCCTGCCGGATTGTAAAGGGCGGCCCTGGTTGCGGGGCCACCATCTCCCGAGAAGCCAGAATAAGGTCCCGTCCCGGCCACCGTGGAAATGATCCCGGTCGCCGCCGTCACCTTCCGGACTGCCTGGTGGTAAAAGTCGGCGACATAAATATTCCCGGCTGCATCAGCGACCACGGCAACCGGATGATCCAGCGTCGCCAGTCGCGCCAAATCGCCGTCACCCGCGAAGCCTTTGTTCGCCCCGCCGCCTGCCACAGTATGAATCACGCCACTCGCCTGATCGATCTTGCGGATCCGGTCATTCTGGGCGTCGGCAATCAGGAGGTTACCGGCGGCATCCACCCACAATCCCTCCGGCCGATTGAGCAGCGCATTGGCCGCCGGACCCTCGTCGCCGGCCCAGCCGAAGGCGCCTGTTCCCGCGACGGTGGTAATAATTCCTGTTTTGGCCGAGACTTTTCGGATGCGGCTGTTGAAGGTGTCTGCGATATAGACGTCGCCGAACGAATCCACGGCAACACCCGCCGGTGAGGCGAGCAAAGCCTGCGTCGCGTCAGAACCGTCCCCGCCAAAGCCGGAGGTCCCGGGCGTTCCCGCAAACGTCGACATAAAGCCGCTCGACTCCAGCTTGCGGATGACGTGGCTGGCTGGATCAGCGATATAGACATTGCGCGCAGAATCGACCGCCACGGCCCGCGGCTGCATAGGCATCGAGTCGGTGTTTCCCTGCTCTACCACCGTTGCAATGCTGTATTTAGTCTGAGCCATGGCCTCGGGAACTCCGAAGCCGAAGAGGCTTGCACAAAGCAGTGCTGTCTGAACGAACCGTCGCATAAAATTTTCACCTTGGGGTGTTGTAGGCTTACAAATATTCAAAGCGTTGGATAAGACCGGAAGGGGACAGAAACAGTCATCTTCCGCCTGGAAGCGAAAAAATGAGGTTGAAGATGGCTTCCGGATTTCAGGGCGATTCAGAAGAGTCCCGCGTGGCGGCGTTCGTCAGGAGAAAATAGGCCATGTCCTTCAACGGTCTCCGCATTCTCGCTCTCGAAAGCCGCAGGGCTGAGGAAATTGCTGTTCTGATCCGTAAGCAGGGGGGGGATCCGTTTGTGGCCCCCTCCATGCGGGAGGTTCCTCTGGAGAGCCAGGGGGAAGCCGTCGTTTTCGGAGAACAGCTACTCGCCGGGGACTATGACTGTGCCATTTTTCTGACAGGCGTCGGCACTCGCCTCCTCTGGAAAACCCTCCTCACCCGGTTTGGCGAAGACGCCGTCCGGACAGCCCTCAAGAACATCACCCTCGTCGCCCGAGGCCCGAAACCCTCTCTTGCCCTCCGCGAACTGGGGTTGCCGCCAAATGTCCTGGTTCCGGAACCCAACACCTGGCGGGAAACGCTCCAAACCATGGCCCCTCGCCCGGAAACCCGCGTCGTCGTCCAGGAATACGGCAAATCGAACCCTGACCTCCTCGATGGCCTGCGCGCTCAGGGTCGGCATGTCTCCACGATTCGAATCTATGGCTGGGACCTGCCGGAAGATACCGCCCCCCTTCGCGAAGCGGCCCGGCGGATTGCCGCCGGGGAAGCAGATGCCCTGCTCCTCACTACGGCCACGCAACTGGTGAACCTGATGCGCGTGGCGGAAGAAGACGGGATCGCCGCAGCCGTTCGCGCCGGGCTGGGCCGGATCTTTTTGGGCTCGATTGGCCCCACCACCTCAGAAGCCCTGGAAGAGTTGGGACTGAAGGCCGGTTTTGAGCCCAGCCACCCCAAAATGGGCCTCCTGGTGAATGAAGCTGCACAGTTACTGGCTGCCAAGCGATAATAGAAGGAGTGTCCCCGGATTCACAATCGCCGCTAAACGTTCACCTCGAACACTACGATGGGCCGCTCGACCTGTTGCTTGACCTGATTCGCAAGCAGCAGGTGGACATCCGCGACATTCCGATTGCGACGATTACGTCGCAGTACCTGACGTTCCTGGAGAAAGCCAGAGAGCTGGATCTCGACATCGGCGCCGAATTCATCTTCATGGCGGCGACCCTGATTCACATCAAATCGCGGATGCTGCTGCCGGTTGACCCCGCTCTCAAAAAAGAAGGGGAACGGGAAGAGGATCCCCGCGAAGAGCTCGTGCAGCGCCTGCTGGAACACCAGCGTTTCAAGGACGCCGCCGAGATGCTGCAGCAGAAGCGCATGATCGAGGAGAACGTCTGGTCCAACCCGCAAATGAAGGAATTCATGGCGGAGGACGAAGACCCCGGCCTCGCCGTTGATCTTTTCGACCTGATGAAGGCGTTCGGCGAAGTGCTGTCGCGTCTGAAATCCCGGCCAATTTACGAAGTTACCGATGAGGAAGTCTCGGTGGCCGACATGGTGACGCATGTCCACAGCCTGCTGGCCCTGACGCGTGCGGATAAACCTCTGTTTATTTTGCGGGTGATGGAGCAGCAGAAGAGCCGCAGGGCGATGATCTGCCTTTTCCTGGCGGTACTGGAAATGGTGAAGTTACAGAAGGCGCAGATTCTGCAGAAGGATCTGTTTGGCGAAATTGCGCTTGGCAAGGGCGACAATTTCGATGGTGAGCCCGCAGCGGCTGCCGATATAGAAGAGGATTACAAGTAGAACGCAATGGCATCACCTGAAGAAGAAGTAGTAGAAGTACAGGCAGAAGCGGTGGCAGAAGCCGCAGCGGAGCAACCGGGGGTCGCGGACTTCCCCGGCAGCCTCGACCTGCCGGAACAGATTCGGGAAGAGGTCTCGGCCGAGGATCTGCTGCCGGATGAAGCCACCGATGACGAGAAAGTTGACCAGATCTCAACCCGCCGTTGAAGTTGTCGTTACCGGCGCTGGAAACATTGGCGGTGATCGCTTACAAGCAGCCCATTACAGCTCCGGAAATTATGGAGATCCGCGGCGTGCAGGGTGCCGGCGTGCTGAAGACGCTGGTGGAACGCCGCCTGATCGCCACGGCAGGCCGCAAAGCGGTGATCGGCAAACCGATCCTGTACAAGACCACCCGCGAATTTCTGGTGCAGTTTGGATTGCGTGACCTGGCGGAATTACCCACTTTGAAAGAATTCCAGGAACTGGCTCGTTTTGACACGGAACCAGCGGCGGTGGAACCTGAACCCGCCCCCGCGCCCGTCGCAACAGAAGACCCCGCAGAAACCCCGGCTCCGGCCGTACAAGACCCCCCGGTGGAGTTTGAAACTTAGTGTCCTTTTCGAATGAGGAAGACCTGCAGCGTCTGCAGAAGATTTTGGCCCAGGCTGGGATAGCCTCGCGCCGCAAAGCTGAAGAACTGATCACCGAAGGCCGCGTCACCGTGAACGGCAAAGTGGTCACCGAACTCGGCACCAAAGCTGACCCGAGCCATGACTACATCAAGGTAGATGGTCATCTGCTGAAACGCGGTGAAACTACCGAGTTGATTTACCTCGCGCTCCACAAGCCCGACAATGTGATGAGCACGGCGAGTGATCCGCAGCGGCGGAAGACAGTGATGGATCTGCTGGAAGGCCTGAAAACGCGGGTCTTTCCGGTGGGTCGACTGGATTACCACAGCACGGGGTTGATCCTGCTGACGAACGACGGGGAACTGGCGAACGCGATTACGACTGCGAAAAGCCATATCCCGAAGACGTACATGGTGAAGTCGAAGGGTTCGCTCACGCCGGAAGAGGAAGAACAGTTCCGCAATGGTGTGCCGTTGAGTGGTATTCGTACGGCCCCCGCCGGATTGCGGCTGGTGCGGCGCGGCGATAACCCGTGGTACGAGGTCCGCCTGATTGAGGGCCGGAACCAGCAGATTCGGACGATGTTCAAGCATTTTGGACACCTGGTCGAAAAGCTGCGGCGCATCAGTATCGGCGATGTGGAGCTGGGCACCCTGAAACCGGGTGAGTTCCGCTTCCTGGAGCCGCACGAAATCAAGGGCCTGCAGAGAATGTCCCGGCCTGTGCGCGTTGCGAAGGACGAGGTTGCGCCGAGTGAACTGACCCTGGCCAGACGTGCGGTTGCTCCCCGGAAACCGGCAGCGAAGCGTGCTCCGTCCGGTAAGGCTTTACCCCGGACTACGACAAGGACTTCGATCAAGGCTTCAGGGCCGGCAGCCCAGAGTTCAGCGCCCTCGGTGAAGCGTTCCGGACCCTCGGTGAAGCGTTCCGGACCACCTGTTAAGCGTTCGGGACCAGCGGCAGGACGTACGGGCGCCCCCTCGAAGCGCCCCTCCGGGCCCAAGCGCGGGCGTTAGTTTCCGCAGCCATGGCGGGTGAAGCGTTATTGCGGGACTCAAAGACGATCGCGGTGGTCGGACTTTCCAACTCACCCTGGCGACCGAGCTTTGGCGTCAGTGAGTACATGCAGGCCATGGGGTACCGGATCATCCCTGTAAACCCGGGCGAGTCGATGATCCTGGGCGAAAAGTGCTACGCGACGCTCGAAGAGATTCCCGAGAAGGTGGACATTGTGAATGTGTTCCGGAGGCCGGAGTTTGTGCCGGAGATTGTGGAATCGGCTATCCGAATCGGCGCAAAGGGTTTGTGGCTCCAGGAAGAGGTTGTGCATGAGGCAGCAGCAGAACAGGCGCGGGCTGCGGGTCTGGATGTGGTGATGGATCTCTGCATCCTGAAAGAGCACCGAAACGCGGTTCGAGCCGGCCTGCTGGTTCGGGCTTGCTAAGTTAGGCAACGTGGATTACTCGCTCACCCCGCCCGAAATTCGCGTCCTTGGCGCTCTGATCGAGAAGGAGAATACCGTCCCCGAGACGTATCCTCTTTCGCTCAACAGCCTCGTGTCTGCGTGCAACCAGAAATCCAGCCGGTACCCGGTTGTGGAGTATGACGAGTCGGATGTGCTGAACGCTATCGACAGCCTGCGGCATATCGGTTTCGCGGCCGAGATCAGCGGCGGAGCAAGGGTTAAAAAGTACGCCCAGCGCTTCACGGAAAAACTCAACCTGGGGCGACGCGAAACCGCCATTCTTTGTGTTCTGTTGCTGCGCGGACAGCAGACTCCGGGCGAGATCAAGGGTCGCTGTGAGCGGATCTACAGCTTTTCTGACCTGGAAGAAGTTGACCTCATCCTGCGCAAGCTGATGGAGCGGGAGGAAGGCGTTCTCGCCCAGAAATTCGCCCCCGCACCAGGCATGAAGGAAGCCCGGTTCGGCCAGACGTTGGGGGGCTTCCTGGAACAGGCCGTCGCCGAGCCCGTCGCCGCTGCTTCCAGCCACGCGGGGAGTGGGCCACTGGGGGACCGGGTGACCGCGCTCGAGCACGAAGTCGACACCCTCCGCCAGGAAGTTGCCTCGCTCAGAGCCATGCTCGAGGCGGTGCTGTAAACTCGCAGGAGTCGCGTGACCCAGACCAAACTCACTACCAACCAGAAACGAAGTCTTTTCGCTGCGTGGGGGGGCATTGTGCTTGACGGCGTCGATTCGTTTATCTTCGCGCTCGTCCTGGTGCCCGCCATGAAGGAACTGCTGCCAAAAAGCGGCATCGCTGCCACTCCGGGCAACCTCGGGGCCTACGGCAGCATTTTGTTCTCTGTCTTCCTGATCGGGTGGGGTATGGCCTCGCTTTGGGGGCCGCTGGCGGATCGCTTCGGCCGTGTGAAGACGATGATGCTGGCGGTGCTCTGCTATTCGCTGTTTACCTTTCTGGGGTGTCTGGCGCAGGATGTCTGGCAACTCGCGGTCTTCCGCATGCTGGCCGGGTTCGGTGTGGGTGGAGAGTTTGTGGGCGCGGCGACGCTGGTGGCCGAAGAGATGCCTGAGAATCGCCGCCTGCAGGGTGCCGGTTTTCTGAACAGCGGCTATTACGTCGGCACGTTCATTGCTGCGGCGCTCAACTACACGATTGGTGCCCATTACGGCTGGCGGGCCATGTTCATGATCGGCGGCGTGCCGGCGTTGTTTGTGGCCTGGATCCGGTATGGGGTTCATGAGCCGGAAAAGTGGAAGAACCGGATGAAGTCTGCGGGCGTAGTCTCGGCAAAGCAGTCGTTCCTGGCTCTGTTCACGCCGGAATACAGGACACGGACGATCATCAACTGCACGCTGGCGCTGGTCTCGATGATCGGCCTCTGGGCCGGAACGGTCTACGCGCCGGGGGCAGTGACCCAGGTCGCGATGCGGGATGGCTACAGCCCGAAGGACGCAGCGCAGATTGCCTCCTGGGCCACGATGCTGCTTTCCACCGGCACCGTGATCGCCTGTCTCAGCATGCATCTTCTGGCCGAACGCCTGGGCCGACGAGGTGCCGTAGCGTTTTTCTTCAGCCTGATGGCAGTGTCGATCTCGGTCGGCTTTGGATGGGCATTTTACCTGCCCCACGGAGCGTTGGGGATTTTCATTACGTGTCTCTTTTTTGTCGGCATTGGGGGCGGCAGTTTCCCCGTCTATCTCGCGTGGTTACCTGAGCAATACCGCACAGAATGCCGGGGAAGCGCCATCGCGCTGGCTTTCGGTATCGGACGCTTCGTAGCCGCCGGCGCCACATTCCTGGTGGGGATGGGAGTCGCAGCCTACGGAAGCCTCGGAGTGCCGGTCGCACTCACCTCGATTGCCTTCGTCCTGGGTCTGTTCCTGGTGCGGTTCGCCGTGGAGACAAAGGGTCAGCCGCTGCCCGAGTAGGCCCCTCCTGACGCGCCGAAGTACTCACTTCTTCTTCGGCAGTAACTCCAGAATCTCCGCCGCCGATGTCCTGCCTGCGTGCATTTTCGCAATCTTCGCGAAGTAGATGACACCTTTCGTGTCCAGCAGGAACGTTGAAGGATAGGCCGTCTCTTTCGCCGCATCCCACCGCAAACCGTACTGCTTCGTGACGGCGTAATCGGGGTCCACCAGCATCTTCCTGGAGGAGGGAAAGTCTTTGCCCGCAATCGCTTCACTGGCCTTGTCGATGGGCCCCGGATAGACGAAGACCACCTGAACACCGACATCCACAAACGATTGTGCGTTCTGGGTGAAATCGCGAACCTGCAACTGACAGTACGGGCACTGGTAGCCGGGGTAGCCCCGGAGCATAACCAACACCACGGGCGAGGTCGGGGTCAATTCGGAGAGGCGGACCGCTTTGCCTGCGACGGTCTTGAGGCTGAAGTCCGGAGCCGGTTCGCCAACAGCGGGTTGTCCGGCAAGAAGGCTGAGCGACGCCAGCAGAAACAGAGAGATCTTTTTGAGGGAAGTCATCACCGGGAAATGCCGGGACACGCTGGGTTTATTCCCGATTACGCGGCGATATCTACCCGAACATCGGCAGCCGTACTGGTGGGTTGCGGAATCGGATCTCCAAAAGCTCGCATGGTCTCCAGGTGCCCGGTAATGGCTTCCCTGATATTTATTTTCGTCTCTTCCAGAGTCGCACCGGTGGTGAAGCAACCCGGCAAATCCGGAACCCATGCAGCCCAGTTTCCCGGAGCCTGTTCAAACACCACTGCGTAACTGACGCTCATTTCCGGTCCTCCAGACCAGCTGCTCGAAGAATTGATTTCAAAGTACCGACAGGAACATCGTCACTGAGCTGACCGGGAACGGTTACCACATTCGGTTTCGTTGGGTGCTTAAAGTGCCGATGACTGCCAGTCGTCCTGACATGACACCAACCGTCCGACTCAAGCCGTCTGATCAGGTCTCGCACCCTCCACGCCATCAGTTTACTCCCACTTCAGGAACGGGCTGCGGAATTATTTACCCGACGTCGTGCCAAACACCTGACGTGCCATGAAATCCACCACTTTGGCTTCATTCCGGGCCATCTCGTAATAAGCCGTCTTCAGCAACTGATCTTTGCGCTCGATCAGAATCTCGCGAATAGACTGCTGCGCACGCGGGTCGTTCAGATCCCGCTGTCCCGCCGGTTCCTTGGAAATCACCTTCAGAATGCGGTAGCCGTCGGGTGTGCGGATGATGTTCGACAGGCTCCCGGGCTGCAGAGAAAGCACCAGCTTGCGGAGATCCGGGCTCGCCTTGTCGAGGGAAGACTCAGGAAGGAAGCCGAGATCGCCACCGTTCGGCGTCGTCTGCGGGTCTTCCGAATAGCTCTGGGCGACCATGGCGAAATCCTCGCCCTGACGCAGGCGGGCTTCGATCGCCTTGATCTTGCGCATCGCTTCGTCGTCCGTTCGTGCCTTGTCGTTCTTCAAGTTGCGAACGTTGGGGTCGGGACGCGGCGTGACAACGATCTGCGCAAGGTGAACCTGCGGTTCCGGCAGGTTGAACATCCCCCGATTGGCGTTGTAGAAGGCGCTGACTTCGGTATCGGTGATATTGATTCTTGAGGTGATTTCCTTATTGAAGAGCTTCTTTACGCTCTCGTCTTTACGAACGCGGGCCTTCAGCTCATCCAGAGAAAGACCCCAGTCCTGCAATTGTTTCTCGAATTCTTCCTTGCTGTACGGAGTCTTCATCTCCGTCAGACGCGATTCCACGTCTGCGTCCGTCGCCACCAGGGCGGCCTTTTCGGCGCGCTGCAGCATGATCTCGTTGTCGATCAGCGACCGCAGCATTTCGAGGCGGCGCAACTGCACCTGGTCCTCATTTTCCCCTTCAGCCTTTCCGGGGAACTGAGATTTGTAGGTGCGATCAACCTCGGCGGTGTAAACCGGGCGACCATTCACGGTGGCCGCAACACCGGCAGGAGCCGAACTGTTGCAGCCTGCGAGGATCGCGCAGGCGACCAATAGAGTGGCCGAAGCCCAGATTCGAATTCTAATCATCGGTGACTCCTCATTATAATGACCTTACACATGCGCGTTGGAATCATAGGAACGGGAGCCATCTCCCACAAACACGCTCAAGCCTACAAAAACATCGGTTTTGAGATAGTAGCCTGCACAGACATCAACCCGGAAAACGGTCGGAAGTTCGCTGCGCAACACGGCGGAGTCTTTCTCCCGACCTACGAAGAAGTATGCACACATCCGGACGTAGATTATGTTGACGTCTGCACTTTCCCCGATTTTCGGCTCCAGCCGTTGAAGATCTGTGCGGCCCACGGCAAGCACATCCAGGTCCAGAAACCGATCTCGACCGACCTCGCCACCGCTCGGGAAATGGTGGAAACTGCCCGCGCCGCCGGCATCGTGCTGGGCGTGGTCAGCCAACATCGGTTCGACGATTCCTCCATGTTCGTGAAGCGCGCCATTGATGCGGGACGCCTCGGCAAGCTCATCCAGGCCGACGCCTATGTGAAGTGGTACCGCTCCGCCGAATACTACAGCCGCCCCATCAAGGGGAGTTGGGCGGTGGAAGGTGGCGGCGCGCTCATCAACCAGGCGATCCACCAAATCGACGTGCTCCGCTGGTTCGCGGGACCGGTGAAAACGGTGAATGCCATGTGGCAACTCGGAGCGCTGCACAAGATTGAATCCGAAGACGTGGTGAACGCCCTGCTCCGTTACGAGAACGGGGCGACCGGCATTATTCAGGCCTCCACCGCAATGTGGCCCGGTTACTCCGAACGGGTGGAACTCCACGGCACCAAAGGCACCTGCGTGATTACGGGCGACAAGCTCACCACGTGGGACGTGCAGGATGACGAGGGCGAACCCGCACCTTTAGCCACTTCTGTCTCCTCCGGTGCCTCCGACCCCATGGCCATTTCGCTCGAACCGTTCGAGCGGCAATTCCTCGATCTCGCGGACGCCATCCGCAACAAGCGGAAGCCGCTGGTGGCAGGGGAAGAGGGCTGCGATGCCCTGGAGCTTGTGGAACGCATCTATAACGAGTGCCGGAGCCATGCATGAGCGCGGAACGAAGCAGAGAGTTGTTTGAGAGAGCCAAACTTTCCATCCCCGGGGGAGTCAACTCCCCGGTCCGGGCGTGGCGTGGCGTGGGCGGTTGGCCTCGCTTCATCAAGCGGGGGCAGGGCTCCCGTCTTTTCGACGAAGACGATAACGAATACATCGACTACATCGGCTCGTGGGGGCCTCTGTTGTTGGGCCACCGCCACCCGGAAATCCTCGCGGCGATCAACGAAGCTCTGACCCGCGGCACCAGCTTCGGGGCTCCGACGGAACTGGAGATCGAACTGGCTGAGACGATACGGGAACTGGTGCCCTCCATGGAGCTCGTCCGGCTGGTGAACTCCGGGACGGAAGCCACCATGAGCGCCCTGCGCGTGGCCCGCGGCTTCACCGGACGCGACATCACCATCAAGTTCGAAGGCTGTTATCACGGCCATGTGGATTCGCTGCTGGTGAAAGCCGGTTCCGGCGTCGCCACCCTCGGCCTGCCGGATTCACCGGGCGTCCCGAAGGGCTTCAGCGATACCACCGTTACGGTGCCGTACAACAATGTGGATGCCCTGGAACAGGCCTTCGTCACGCATGCGGGCAAGATCGCCGCCGTCATCGTGGAGCCGGTTTGCGGCAACATGGGCTGTATCCCCCCGCTGCCCGGTTATCTGGAAGCGATGCGTGAAATCACCGCGCGCCACAACGCCCTGCTGATCTTTGACGAAGTGATGACGGGCTTCCGCGTCTCTTCCGGGGGAGCCCAGAAGCTGTACAACATCCACCCCGACCTGAGCACCTTTGGCAAAGTCATCGGCGGAGGTCTGCCGATTGCCGCTTACGGTGGCCGACGCGACATTATGAGCTTCGTCGCGCCCAGCGGTCCCATCTATCAGGCCGGCACGCTTTCCGGCAACCCCCTCGCAGTGGGTGCCGGCCTCGCGATGCTCCGGCATATCCAGGCCCACCCGGAAATCTACGACCAGCTCAACGAAGCTACCGGGCGCCTGGCCGCCTGCGCCCCGGAAAACGTTACGGTGAACCGCATCGGCTCGATGATGACCTGGTTCTTCACCACTTCGCCGGTGACCGACTACGACTCCGCCAAGCTCAGCGACACCGCTCGCTTCGGCAAATTCTTCCACGCCATGCTGGAACGCGGCATCTATCTGCCGCCCTCACAGTACGAAGCGCTTTTCGTCTCCACAGCTCACTCGGAAGTGGATATCGAACGGACCGTGGAAGCCGCTAAAGAGAGCTTCGCCATCGCGCTGGAATAGATTCACGTAAAAATGTTTTGAAATCCCGACGAATTGATCGTAATATCGATACCGGGAGCAAATATCCAATGGCAAGACCTATCGTCCTGATCCACGGTTATTCCGCAGACAGCCATGATTTTTCTGCGTTCTCTAAGGGGCTGCAGGCCCGGAATATTAACGCAAAAGACATCAACATCTGCGACTACGTTTCGCTGAGCAACGAAGTCACCGTTAAGGACATTGCCGAAGGCCTGGACCGTGCTCTCCTGAACCAGGCGGGCCTGAAGAATGGCGAGACGTTCGATGCCATCGTCCACTCCACTGGCATGCTGGTGATCCGCTGCTGGCTGACCGCCTATGGCCAGGAAGTGGATCGCGAACGTATCAAGAGGCTGAAACATCTTGTCGGCGTGGCTCCGGCAACCTGGGGCTCCCCCCAGGCCCATAAAGGCAGGACTTTCCTGGGGGCGCTCGTCAAGGGCAACCGAAACCTGGGGCCCGATTTCATGGAAGCCGGGGATCGAATTCTGGATGCACTGGAATTGGGCAGCCGCTTTACCTGGGACCTGGCCCATGCCGATCTGCTCGGTGCCAAACCCAGTTTCGACACTGGCGCGAATACCCCCTGGGTTGCCGTCTACATTGGCGACCAGCCCTACGACGGGGTTCCCAGCGTCGCCAATGACCCCGGAACCGATGGCACAGTTCGCTGGGCAGGCTGTGGTCTGAATACCCGAAAGATTACGGTAGACCTGACAAAGGAAAAGCAGGAAGAACGGTTCAGCTTCTCGGATTGGGCCATCAGCAAGAAGGTGACCCGCCAGGACGTCCCGATTATGCCGGTACCCGGCAAGAACCATGGCACTATTGTGCAGGAACCCGACAAGGCGATGATGGACCACATCGTCAAATTCCTGCAGCTGGATACGCAGGCAGCTTTCGATGTGTGGCAGCAGGAATGGCCAACAGAGACCTTCAACAAAATCAAGAAGGCTCGCACTGCGGATTCGGGAAACCTCTCAGCCAAACTGCTCAGCCTGATTAAGCCTGCTGCCAGTGCACAAATTGACGGCTGGCAGCAGTTTATCGTCTACGCCAAAGATGAGCGGGGCGACTCGATTCGCGACTATATGATCGAAGTCGAGGCCAGCGACGACGGCAACAAGTGGCACCTGATGGACCAGATGTACCAGAATGTCCACCCCTATAAGGGAGACCCCGGCCTGCGTTGCTTTCATATCCGGCTGGGCCAGGGGCTTTCGGCCAGGAACTTTCAGATTCGGGTGAAGATCACCGCCGATACCGGAACCGAAATGGTGGGCTATCTGGGCTTTGACAGCCAAAGCGACCAGGCCCGGACGATGGGCCGAAGCGACATGATTCGAAAGGATGGCCCCCGCCCCTTCGTCCTCGAATTCAACAATCAGCTCCCCACCGGCGGAACCTTCTTCTTCCCGTTCACCACGACCCTGGTGGAGATCAAGCTGAACCGGGAACCCCTGCTCAACAGCAAGCCCCCGATTGTCAGCCTGAAGTCAATATCCTGAAGCGTGGCCGCCGCGGCGACCGTCCGACCAGCCCTGACGCATATTGGTTTTCTCTTCGATGGCGACGGCATGGATGTCGCCCTGCGCCCGTAGTTTCGGATTGAGCTTATAACCCAGTTCGGTCAGCTTCTGGCCCACATCGAAGACGACCGCTCCGGGTTCAGCATCGATCTGTTCCGGCACGAACGCATCGTGGATTCGGGGATACTCGATCGCATCCCGCAGGGGCATCTTGTAGTCGATCAGGTTCACTACAACCTGGACCAGGGTGCTCGGGATCGTCACACCTCCGGGAGTACCAAGCGCAACCCAGGGCGAACCGTCGGGGCGGATGATGATAGTCGGGGCCATCGTGGACACCAGCCGCGCTCCGGGCGTCAGAGGATTGGCTTTCCGGCGCTCCCCCCGGTTCGCCCTTTCGCCCGCAACGATCGTCCCGACCATGTCGCCCAGCAACACGCCGGTCTTGCGGATGATCACCTGCGCCCCGTAAAAGCTGCCCAGCGTATAGGTATTTGAAACGAGGTTGCCTTCCTCATCCACCACGCTGAAGTGTGTTGTGTGCGGCGATTCGGCAGGCGAGACGCCTCCTTGCCCTGGTGCCAATGACGGCAGTTCGCTGATGGGAGTGGGCTTGCCATCCTTGCGGATAGTAGCGGCCATACGGTCCGCGTAGGCTGCGCTCAAGAGCTGGTCCATCGGCATCGGTGCCACTTTCGGATCAGCCGCGTACAGCATTCGATCACGGAAACCACGCCGCATCGCTTCCACCAGCAAATGCCGCGATTCCACGGAACCTTCCATGCCCGGCTTCATATCGAAGTGGCCGAGAACGTTCAGCATCTCCAGCAGCACGAAGCCCCCGGAACTGCTGGGTGGCATCGTGAGGATCTTGTTGCCGCGATAGGTTCCAACCAGCGGGTCTTTCTCCAGCGCCTGATAAGCTTTCAGGTCTTCCAGCGTCATGAAGCCACCCTCGGCCTTCATATCCGCCGCAATCAGCCGGGCAGTTTCACCCTCATAGAACTCCTTCGGGCCGTGCTTGCGGATACGTCCAATGGTGGCAGCCAAATCGGGCTGCTTCACCAGTTCGCCCTGCTTCAGGGGCTGGTCGCTGCCGTGCAGAAAGGCCTTGGCCGTCTCCGGGAACTGCTTCATCACCGGAACCTGAACGCGGAGTACCAGTTCCATGCGCTGCGAAGCAGGGAACCCCTTCGCTGCGAGTTCCTGTGCGGGCAAAAGCACCGTTGCCCAGGGCAGTTTACCGAAACGCTGGTGAGCGAGTGCCAGACCGGCAACCGTCCCCGGCACTCCGGCGGACTTGTAACCGACCGGAACCCGTGTGCCTGCCGGGAAGGCCTCGATCCGGGTCGCCGCCGGAACGGCTTCCTTATAGTCGAAGGCCTTCACTCTGCCATCTTTCATGCGGACGACCATGTAGCCACCACCACCCAGATTTCCGGCTTCCGGGTGGACCACGGCCAGCGCGAAGCCGACCGCCACAGCCGCGTCCACGGCGTTCCCGCCCTTACGCAGGATACTGAGTCCAACCGCAGTAGCCAGTTCGTGCGTGGACGCCACCATGGCGTGCGGGGCGCGCTCAGGCTGGGAGATCTGGGGGCGCACGGAAGCGTCCAGATCAATACCGCTCTGGGAGCGCTCCTGAGAAAACAAAGACAACGCCAGGGCCAGGGTCAGAAGGAGAGAGATGCGTCGGTCCATAAACTTTGATTATCCGATTTGGTTACAATTAAAAGTAAGCACCTCATTCGACTGCTTGAAAAGGGGTATTTGTCTTGCAGATTTCACCACGTTTTTCCCTTCCGCTTGCAACGCTCGTTCTTGCGCTATCCGCGTTCGGGCAAACTTCAACTTCTCAAATCTCCGGCACTGTCCGCGACGCCTCCGGCTCGGCCGTACCTCGCGCCGCCGTCACACTGACGAATGAAAATACCGGTGTCGCCAGCCGCCAGGAGAGCACCGAAGCCGGCGTTTACGCGTTCCCTGCAATCACCGTCGGCTCCTACTCGGTTCGTGTGGAAGCCAAAGGCTTCAAAGTCTCGGTCCGCAACGGGAATACCGTTCAGGTCAATACTCCTCTCACGGCCGACTTTGCGCTCGAAGTCGGCGCCGTCTCCGAAAGCGTCGAGGTAACCGCCACCGCAGAAACCCTGCAGACGGCCAACGCTGTCATCGGCAACGTGATCGAGCGCAAGGCTATTGTCACGCTGCCGCTGAACGGCCGCAATCCGCTAAACCTGCTGATGTACGAACCCGGTGTGGTGCAGCGTTCGGGCAACACCGTCAACGTGAACGGCGCGCGCTCCGGCGCGGCCAACGTCACCATCGACGGTATTGAAGCCAACGAATCCACCAACCCCAACCCGACCAGCAACATCTTCCGGCTGAACCCGGACAACGTGCAGGAGTTTAAGGTCACAACCTCGAACCCGTCCGCAGAAGAAGGTCGCAACTCCGGAGCCAACGTTTCCATCGCGACCCGTTCGGGTACCAACCAGTTCCACGGCTCGGCATTCGAATTCTTCCGCAACACGGCGCTGAACGCGCAGGAGTTCTACGCCAATGCACAGGGTGGCAAGAAGCCGCTGATCCAGCTGAACCAGTATGGCTTTGAAGTCGGCGGCCCGCTCCGGAAAAACAAGACGTTCTTCTTCGGCAGCTGGCAGGGCCAGCAGGTGAACTTCTCTGACCCGATTGACAAGACCTTCGGCGCGGTAAGCCTTTACACCCCCAGCGCTCTCGCAGGGAACTACCGTTACTGGGTTCCCGACGCAGCGAACCCGCTCCGCATCGGCGGCCAGGCCATCACGCAGAACAGCGTGCTGCTGGTCGATCCCGGGACCGGGGCGCTCGCCAACGGAATCCGCAACTGCGCCTCATCCTCGGACCGGAATTGCGTGGCATCCTACAACGTGTTCGCCGGTGACCCCCGCGGCGTTGGTATGGATTCGGCAGTGAAGAAAATCCTCGGCGGCTACCCGGCTCCGAACAACTACAGTTCCTCCGGCGACGGTCTGAACGTGGGCGGTTACTCCTGGAATTCCCCCACGAAGGTTCGCGGCCCGCAGTATATGCTGCGCGTGGACCACACCATCAACGACAAGAACAACATGTTCTTCCGCTGGCTGGGAGCCGAACAAAACACGCTCAACGGAGACCCGCTGAATGGCCGTCCGATCGTCATTCCCGGCTATCCGGCTCGCGGTGAAGTCTTCCGCCCGGCGCAGAACTTCGCGCTCGGTTTCCGGACCATCCTCTCGCCGCGTCTCGTCAATGAACTGACACTGGGTTACTCCCGCTGGCAGTTCCTGTTCACGCAGGGCGAAGCGAACCCCCTGTTCCCGGATACTCCCCGCTTCACCTTCAATAACTCCACCGTCGATTACACGGCGAACCCCCGGACCTTCCGGGCGGTGAATACGCCCCAGATCGTCGAGAATTTGAGCTACCTGAATGGTCGCCACGTCATCCATGTCGGCGCGAACATCCGCATGTACCAGCACAATGACCAGCGCGGTGACGTAGGTGGCACGAGCCTGGTACCGGCTATCTCGCTCTCGCGCACCACCAGGGTGCCTGCGGGTCTGACCGCAGCTGCTTTCCCCGGAATCGCGGCCGTTGACCTCAACCGCCTGCAGGGCACCTATAACGACCTGCTGGGCATCCCTGCCGGTCTGACTCAGGTGTTCCTTGGTGACGTGGTCAATGACACCTTCCAGCCCTTCCGCAGCGGCAAGCAAGTGACGCTTTGGGCCCAGGGTCAGCGCATGAAACAGTACAACTTCTACGCGCAGGACGAGTACAAGTTCCGTCAGAACATCACCCTCAGTTATGGTGTCCGCTGGGAAGTGAATCCGCCGCCTACAGAAGCGGGCAACCGTGTCTATGTTCCCAACAAGAACATTGACGGCAGCGAAGGGCTGGTCACGTTTGTTAAGGCAGACCGCTGGTACAAGAACTACAACTACGGGGCTTTTGCACCCCGTCTGGGTATCACCTGGGCACCGGGCCGCCTGCCCCGCACCGTGATTCGTGCGGGCTACGGCCAGGCCTTCGATCCCATCAACAGCTTCCAGGTGACTTCGGTAGCCACTTCGATTCCAGGCCAGACCTTTACCTGTAACTCCTCGTTCTCCGGCACCAACGGTGCCCTGGTGACCACGCCGGGTTGCCAGCCCGTCACTGACACTCGCCTGGGCAGTGGCTTCCCGAATGAAATGACGCCCCCCAGCGCGAAGCCCTCGACGTTCCTGACGCCGCCGCTGCAGAACCTCGCAAACTCCCCTGCTGCACGTATTTTCGACCCGAACATGAAGCTGCCAACCGTACACATGTGGAACCTTACGGTGCAACACGAATTGCCGGGCGGTTACGTGGTGTCGGCCGCTTATGTGGGCCGCCGCGGAACGCGCCTCTATCGGTCATGGGATATGAACCAGATCGATGCGAAGCCCATCCTGGGTTCGTTCACTGCGATGCAGAAGAACGTTGCCCTCGGCGGTGGCTGCCGCGCAGACGGAACGCTGACTTCCGGTGCCGTCTGCGCAGGTGCCGTCCCGGTTCCGCTGCTCCAGCAGGGCGTGATTAACTCAACGTTTTTGAACTCTGCCGCCACGTCTACGGATCTGACGCAGAATGGCGCCGGCAACTTCGCCGGGCGCGTGGAACAGACCAGCCTTGGCGCCAAACTGCGAGGAAATCAACAGTTTGCCCAGATTCTCCGTCTGGATAATGGTGCCGACTCCAGCTACCACGCGGCTCAGTTCACGTTCCGCAAGCGCTTCGATCAGGCAGGTGTCCTGTTCAGCGGTGCCTACACCTTCAGCAAGTCGCTCGACAATCTTTCGCTGGACCCTGTCGCTGCAACCGTGGGCGGCGGACAGACCACCACCAACTCCCGGACTCCGGCGGACGCGCGCAACTACCGCAACGAAAAAGCGCGTTCCGACTTCGACCAGCGGCATGTTATCAACATGACCGGAGTCTATGAGTTGCCATTCGGCAAGGGCAAGAAATTCCTGGGTACGGCCAATCGCGCCCTGGATCTGGTGGCGGGCGGCTGGAGCATCAACGGCATCTATACCTACCAGTCGGGTGAACCCTTCACAGTCCGCTCGGGTGTCCTGACAGCAAACTTCTCGGCCCAGTCTCGCGCGGCGCTCAAGCCGGGCGTTGCCCTGCCGAAAGCGCAGCTGCAGGATAAGACAGGCGTTATTGGCCCGGTCTTCTTCGCCAATGCCGACGCCTTCACATTCCCCGATCCCGGCGGACTTGGTATTGGCCGCAACGTCTTCCAGGGTCCGGGCTACTACAACCTGGATGCTTCGGTCGCCAAGAGTTTCACCATCAATGAACGCGTGAAGGCGGTCTTCCGCGCAGAAGCGTTCAATGCGCTGAACCACCCCAGCTTCCGCAACCCGCGCGATGCTTCTGTCGGCAGCCCGGCCATTACGTCGGGTGTGTTCGGCCAGGCATGCTGCGTTACGTTGTCCACGGCGAGCTCGTCCACTACCAACCAGAACGGTGAGAGCTGGCGTGTATTGCAGTTGGCGCTGAAACTGACGTTCTGATATGGAGCGACTTGTCAAGCCACGGATAGAATTCATGGTCTGACGGGTTTTGAAATGGTTGTTTTTTTTCGGGCTGGAGATTCCTCGACA
>RGPS01000350.1 GCA_010084195.1 Terriglobia bacterium | reverse complement strand
GCCCCGAATGTGGAGTTTCGTATTGCCAGGCGCCTCATCCCACGCC
Source organism: Terriglobia bacterium (assembly GCA_010084195.1). Taxonomy (GTDB): domain Bacteria; phylum Acidobacteriota; class Terriglobia; order Bryobacterales; family Bryobacteraceae; genus BOG-234. The sequence goes on along the minus strand of RGPS01000350.1, from coordinate 3,074 downwards.
ACCATCCCGAAAGTGGACGCCGGGATTTGTGGTGCGGGTGCTGGTTCAGCCCACTCGGAGGGCTCTTCTTCAACGGTCGGGGGCGGGTCCTTCTCTTCGGAGAAAACGATGGCATCGACCGCGATGGCTCCGTTCCGCGATCGGTCCACCAGTTCGAAGTAGCACTGGCGCTCGAACGGCAGCGTCATCCGGTAGGAGATCCATTCGAACTTGCCGGGTGTTTTACCGGACCCCACATAATGCACGCTCTTGTAGTCGTCGGCCACCAGGGTCAGGCGGACGGGTTCACGCTCCACCAGGCCTGGGGTCCCCTTCGTCGCGTTCAGGCGCACATGGACGTAATGGTTCGGCATTTTGAACTTCTTCGAGGTCAGTGAGCCGACCAGTTCGTTTACGCCGCGACCTGCCGAATCGATCACGCCATCCCGGACGCCCTGGGCGAAGGCTTCGCCGCTGGCGTACCAGGCGTTGGCAGAGAGGTCGCTAAAGTCCTCCCAAAGGGTCTCGCCGGGGCGGAGCTTTATCGTCGCCTTGCCGGGCTTCCTGACCACGGCAGGTGCGGCCTCGTGTTGCCGGCGAATTGCGGCAGTCTGCGCGGGCGAGTCGATAACCACTTCCCGCATCCCGGTGGAATGCATAATGCCCGCCAGACCATAGTAGTCGCGGGTTGGGATGGGGTCGAATTTGTGATCGTGGCAGCGGGCGCAGGCCACCGTGAGGCCAAGGAAGGTCTTGGCGACGACATCGATCTGGTTGTCTACATTGTCAGCCTTCGATTTCGCGGAATCAGTGGCGGAATTCAGGACTTCCCCGAACCAGAAAAAGTTGGTGCCGATGGGGGATTCCAGGAAGCGGCCATCTCTTGAGGTTCGCGGGTCCTGCAGGAGGTCGCCCGCCAGATGCTCCTGCACGAAACGGGTAAAGGGAAGGTCTTCGTTAAAGGCACGGATGACGTAGTCGCGATACTGCCAGGCATCGAGTTTGTTGTTGTCGTATTCGTGGCCGTTGGTTTCGGCATAACGGACCAGATCGAGCCAGTGCCTGGCCCAGCGTTCGCCGTAGTGAGGGGAGGCGAGCAGGCGGTCAACTACCGCTTCGTAGCTGGCCCCGGTGAGAAATGCGTCCATTTCTGCGGGCGTGGGCGGCATGCCGATCAGGTCAAAGGTCACGCGGCGCAGCCAGGCACGCTTTTCCGCCTCGGCTGCAGGCTTCAAACCCTTCGCCTCCAGCCCGGCGAGGATGAAGCGGTCCACAGTGGTTTTCGGCCACGCTTTGTTTTTTACCGGAGGAAGGGGTGCGCCCGCAATTGGCTGGAACGCCCAGAAACGCCGACCGCGCTCCAGATCCAGACCAGGTGGCAGGGGTTTCGCCACTATCGTCGTCGCCGCACGAGGGTCGGGGGCCCCCATCTTTACCCACTCGTTGAAATCTGCAATCACGGAATCCGGGAGCTTGCCCGTGGGGGGCATCCGCAGGCGGAAGTCGGTGTAGGCGATGGCCTTCAGCAGTTTGCTTTCTTCGGGCTTCCCTGGGACGACTACGGTTGGTGCCGGCCCATCCAGCCGGAGATCTGCTTTGGGCTCCTTCAACTGCGAGCTATGGCAGCCATAGCAGCGCTCTGCCAGTACAGGCCGAATCCTGGTCTCGAAAAACTCGTTTCCATCGGCACCGAGGAGCAGGGCAGGGAACAAAAGGAGCAGCAACCGCATGTGGCAAGGATATCGCAAACAGCAAAAGAAACGGGCCCTCCCCTTTCGAGGAAGGCCCGTTTCCGTAAGCGATTTAGGTCGCTTGTTTTTTAGAAGCTGACGCGAAGTGAAATCTGCACCTGGCGCTGAGCGCCCAGGCCGACGGCACTTTCCACCGTGGAGAGCACAGAACCGAAGGAACCACCAGTAGTGGCCGTGTACGGCTGGCCGGGCTGCAGAGTGTTGCCGGAAGCCCCCAGGACGTTGTTCAGGCGCACCGCAGGATTCGCGAAGTTTCCTTTATTGAGCAGGTTGTAGACTTCGATCCGAAGGTCGGTGTTGACCCGCTCCGTCAGGTTGAACTTCTTGTGGAGCGTGAGGTCGTACTGACTCAGACCGGGGCCGTGCAGGGCTCCCCGACCCAGGTTCCCGAAGGTGCCCGGAGCGGGGATGGTGAAAGCAGCCGGATTCAGAATGAAGCGCTTGTCGGTGGGGTTCTGCAGGAACGGATTCACGCCCGCCACCACGCTGGGGAAACGAACATCACGGGAGTTGCCGCCGCCAGGGGTGTTGATTACCGGCACGGTTACAGGCGCGCCGTTCACCACGATCGGCGAGTTGACGAAAGTGTTGTTGCGCGTGTCGCGATAGACGATGTCCGGGCGGGTGATGCGGATGTCGATTGGCAGGCCGCTGCGGGCGTTCATCACGCCACCAAGTTGCCAGCCACCAATGATGGCGTCGGCCGCTTTGTTCAGATTCGACGTAAACCGCCGACCCTTACCGAAGGGCAGCTCATACAAGGCCGTCAGGTTCGCGGAGTGGCGAATATCGAAGGAGTTGTTGCCATGGTCGGCCTTGAAGTTGAAGGGGTTGGTTGCCGTGTTGGCTTCGTTGGACCCGCCCGTGTTGCCGATGGAGTGTGCCCAGGTCCACTGTGCACCCAGCGTGAGACCCTTGCTGAAGCGACGGTTGAGCGTGGTCTGCATCGAGTTGTAATTGTCAGTGCCGCCGGTGGTCTTGTAGTCGATCTCACCGAAACGCGACCCAAATTCACGAACTGCGGTTGCCGCGCCGGTGGTTGGATTCATGGTGAAGCCGACGACCTTATTGGCGATGCTGCGCAGGAACAGATTGCGGCCCTGGCTGCCCACATAGGCAACCTGCAGGACGGAACTGAAGGGCAGGGTCTGCTGCACCGAGAACGTGTAGGACAGGATCTTCTCGGGAACCTTGTAACCTGGGGCGTAGGCGCGGACACCAATGCCTGTTGCGGTGTTGATGTTGAAGTTCTTAATGATGGGCAGCGGATCGATGGGGTAGCGGCCTGTGGCAGTGGTGCTGACGCGGTCGCTCTCAATCGGCTGGATCAGATCTTCACCCTGG
>RGPS01000349.1 GCA_010084195.1 Terriglobia bacterium | reverse complement strand
GGGTTCTTCGATTTGCAAGATGAAGTGCGAGAGGCCCATTCGTTTCGTACAGTAGAAAGAAGGTGACGCGATGAGCAATTTGCAAAACGAAATCGGCAGCCTTTCCGCAGCGGAGAAATTTGAGTTACTGGACATCCTGTGGGAAAGCCTGGAAGGAGACGCGCAGTCCCTTACGGAGGCTCAACGGACCGAGTTGGATTATCGTACCGCCAGATATGAGCGCAAGCCTTCCGAAGTGATCCCGTGGGAGCAAGTCAGGACGGGCCTGCTTAGAAAGCAGTGAAGCTGCCCGTTGTCTGGCTGCCCGAAGCTGATGTGGAACTGAAAGAAGCGTGGACGCGATATGACGGTATTCGCCCGGAATTGGGACAACGATTCGCGGGAGCAGTGGCGGATACGGTTGACCGAATTGCTGCGGCACCCCTGAGCTATGCTGTCGTGGAAAAGGGACGGCGGCGGGCGGGAGTGCATCGATTTCCATATGGGCTGATCTTCCTCGTGGAGGAGAGCCGAATTGTGGTGATTGCTTGTTTTCACGGGCGGCGTGATCCGGGACAGTGGCAAGGGCGCTGAGCGGACGGACGCACGAGGGGACGCTGGCGTTGCCGGGGCTCTGATAGCTGATGGAGTCGCACGGGGTGAGGGCGAGTGGATCCAGCGCGTGTGCCTGGCGGGCCGGGGCAGCGTGGCTCGGTTAAAAAGGCTGACCTGGTTGTTCGGGCTTACGCCGCGGGCCTGAACCCCTGCCACTCCCCAAACTTTCTGGTTAAGGAGCGAGGGAAGAGGAAAAAGAATAAAGGAAAAGCTATTCCCCCACGCACCGGAAGCCGTTGAGCCTGCAACTGCTTCGCACTTCACCAATTTGGTGACAACTGCCGTGGCTGTAACAGCTTGCAGCCACTAGAGCTGGGCTGAAAGCGAGGCCTCAACTGCCGTTTTCAGGATGAAAGACTTCGAAGTTCCCTTCCATGACGCCGGCGTAGACGCGGTGCATGGTGGCGAGAAGATTGGGTGACGGCTGCCCGACAGGTTCATCTGGAGTACCGGGGAAGTGCTTGAGGATCTGCTGCTTGTTCTCGGGATACGCTTATCGATATGCCGGCACGCGAGACATCACGAGCGGGTTGAATCCTGTATTTCAGAACGGAATCGAGGCCGCGGGGGAAATGGCGGTCGCCCCGGGGAGGCAAGGGCTAACGAAACCGTATGAAAACGCAAAGCGTCCGGATTCCGCGAGAAACAATATCTCAATGACGCGGAACCCGGACGCTGTAACGAGCGCTGCTGCGGAGCGAATTACCTCACCGTGAAGTTCACGGTCCCGGTAGTGCCGCCCGAAGTTGTCACCGCGACAGTACGTGCTCCCAGCGTGGCGCCGGAGGCAAGGGTGAAGTTCGCCGTGATGTCACCGCGACAGTATGTGCTCCCAGCGTGGCGCCGGAGGCAAGGGTGAAGTTCGCCGTGATGGTGGAAGCATTCACCACCGTCACCTGCGATACACTCACGCCCGTGCCGCCCACAGCGACGGTGGCACCGGAGACAAAGTTGGTCCCCGTCAAGGTTACCGCTGCGACTGTACCCTGTTTGCCGCTGGTTGGCGACATGGAGACCAGAGACGGGGTTGTCGCGCTATAGCTGGTTGCACAATAACCTCCGGAGGCATTCACCCAGTTCTGTTGAACCAGAAAGTCTCTGCCGCCAAGCTTCATGTTTGCCACGCCGCCACCCGGCGCGCTATATGTGGTGCCGAACTTCCAGGCGCACTTGTCCGAATTTTCATTGCCTGCATCGTCGTACCAGCCAGTGAACTGCGGGTCTGTTACTGCTTCCTCCAACTCATGCATAATAACCGAAACCATGCCATCGACGCCCGGATTTCCATTCGGACTGGCGGCCACCTGCGCTGCGCACCCACCGAGTGCCGTCCCGGCACCATTGCCAACGAATGAGTATTTGATGACGGTTCCATTAACGGTCTGGTAGGTGTGCCAGCCGCAATATTGTGAGAGAAAGCCAGAAGTTGCAGCCACGCCCGGTGCGGTGAGCACGAAATAGACACCTGCCGGATCAGTCGGCAATTTGGCAGTGGTTAAGGCGTTGCTCACAATTGTTGCAATATTGGCATCTGTAAGCGAAAGACTGGTTCCGGCGTCCACCGTGTCGGCGACGAAGATCGCGTTGGCGGAAACATTTCCCGACGGATCACCGTACGTTGTATTGGTATTATAACGAGGCGAATTCCCCAGGTTCATCGCGAAGTCTGTCAAAATCCCCTTAGGATTAGACCCCGCCAGCGCGGAACTCCAGTTTCCGTACCAGATGTAATAAATATGGGCCGGAGCGATCATAACGGGGCCATTATGATAAGAAATTCCATTGCCGGATGTAACGCTGGGGGCGGCAGCAGCCTGCGCTGAAAACCGCGCACTAAAACGAGAATGGTTGTTTCGGCCTGATGGACGAAGTTCGTTCGGCTGAGAAGTTGCAGCAAGCATGATGGTGGCGCTTGCGAAGAACATTGTCGATACTTTCAGGCTGGCAGTTCGGAATGCGTGCATCTCTGGTGTAATTCTCCCTGGTTTTGAATCGTAGGCAGACGAAAGTGTGGCACTTCACGGTTCGTTATTTCTGACTATCATTACAGTGTATTTCCCTTGCGTCTCGTTTCACCCGTGAAGCAAAAAAGGTACTTAATCAGTGCACTTGGTTAGCGATGCGCAGAGGGGCCGCCTTCAATGTGTCACACGGCAGCCCGAGCGTAATTCAACCATGCTGGCATCCAGTGACAGCAGGTTTGAAGCTGAACTTCCGCTTCCCGTACAGCAGCGCCTCGCGCCGGCAGCGTTCCAGCATCGTGTAGAGCAGCCCCTGGTAGAGTTGCCAGGGTCTGTGAGCGTTGGCGTACGACAACGTGGTCGCCTTCGGGCCGTTCCGTATCCCCAAATGACGAAGCTTACCTTCCACCGACCCTAAACCACCGCAAATCTCCCGCAGACTCTGCGCGTGCCCCAACTGGCAATACAGCATTGCCACGAACTGCTGCCAGCAAGTGAACCCCCTCGGATGCCGCTCCCCTTTGTGCTCTCTTACCGCCGCGTCAAACTCCCCTCGCGGGAACCATCGCAAAATCTGACTGAACATGCTGCAT
>RGPS01000348.1 GCA_010084195.1 Terriglobia bacterium | reverse complement strand
ACATATGCCTCGGTGTCGGGATACAGGATGAAAGAGGTTGGTGCGTGCTCTCCGACGCCGACCTGCGACACCGACTCGCTGAACTTATCGAAAAATTGCCCAACTGGCGTCGGCGCATCCGCTGCTTTCAGGCATTGCTGTCGAGCTACTGGGCATTTCCGGTTCACTCGGACTCAGTTTCTGAGCAGGCCCGGGAAGGATGGAAAGAACTTCGCGTTTGGCTTCGTTCCGAGCGCGGGATCATTGTGCGCACGAAGGAACCGAAGCCGAGCTGGTTTGAATCCCTGGCTCGGCATATTGAATTATTGAGTGACCAACCCTGCGAGAAATTTGGACAGGCCCTCCTCCAGGGGGATTCAACAGAGTTCAATCATGCAATAGAGAGCCTGGCGATCCCGAGAGATTCCTGGGTGATGGCGGACGCCGTCTTTGCCCAGATGAAGGCGGCAACGGCGCTAGCCGACGACAGCTTTAATGAGTCGCTGACGAAACTCGTGCCCATGGCCATGGGTCGGTCCGGGGTGGAGGTCGGTACTGCACTGCGGATTCGGTGCGTCGCGCATCTGGTGTCACGATACGCCAGATGTGAAGAACGTCGCGAACACATCGGTCTGCGCGATGCAGCGGTCTCTGTCGTAGGAAACCCGTGGCTAAATAGAACGAAGTGGGACGCGTGGGTTCTGGATCGAAGAGGCCAGCCAGATAGGGAAGCCCGCGAGATGGTGAACGGCTGGCTGAAGCGGCGTTTGATCTCAGATTTTTTTCTTCTGCTTAGCGCCGATGGCACCGGCGACAGGCGGCGCCTCGACTACTGGCTTCGATTCGAACCTTACATTGAAGATATGTGGTTCGCGCTTGGCAGGGATACCCAGCTTCGAAAAGGTGAAGAGTTCAACGAGTTCACGAGGATGGCTAAGGGACGACTCCTGCAGTTGGAAGAATCTACGTCCGACAACAATGCGTTCGTGATGCGGATTGGCCAGTACCTGGCAGTCGAGTTCGGGGCGACCGGGTACTTTCGGTTATTTAGGTGGACAGACCTTGGCGCTGACTTCATCGACACCTTGACGTCGACCTATGGGCGCCCGAGAATCAGCCACAAGTATCTCAGACTACTCGTCTACGAAGAGCGAATGAAGCACATCGATTCGGCAACCAGAACGTGGGAGAGTAAATTCGATGAGCGACTTTGCCCTTTGTTCGGAGTGGAGCCTGTAGATCCGGCCCGGGATATTGGAACGGCGAGGGCCAGAGCGGCGCGGGGGCCTACACCCACTGAGTGGTTAGATTTCGTGGGGACTTTTAAGCTCACGATTGAAGATCGCCGCAGCTACGGGGGGGCGCTTTGGGTGCTCGGCCATGACCTGCCATTGGGCATAGTCCGGAAGCTAAAAGCGTGGGGATTCCGAGAACGAGTTCCGCGCGGCTGGTTCAAGGAGTATAAATGAACGAGCATGCTCTGACGTCATGGAACAGAGAAGGCGTAAGGCTCAGGCTTAACACCGAGGCGGAACATTCGCCTTCGGCGACGCGGTCAGGTCAAACTTCCGAACGGGCTCTCATTCTGGGCCAATTGGAGGATGAAGGCTACGTGACGGCTGACGGAAGCAGTTCAGTCCTCAGCTGGAGTGACCTCTTCAGAGTTGCCCGATCCGCCGAATATGCAGGAAGTCTGCAACCGTTGGGTCTGCCTCCGATTGAAGCCTGGCGTCCTTCGCTGACCAGCAGGGGAGCGCTGACTGATGTTGATTTTTCAGTTGTTGTAAGTGGGTGGTACGATCCCGAGGGGCGTCGCCCGACGGGCAACGTGGAGATCAACGGAGCAGTCATCACCGCTGGAGGGCGGTGCTCGGTTCTGCCGATGGACGTCTGGCTGTTACTTGAGGCCATTCGGACGCATCGAGCCCTGCCAGTATCGATGCGTAGCCCAGACGCAAATCGTCGGGCATGGGCTAACATTCGGGAGCACGCCAGGTCGTCTGCGGATCTATCCGACTTTCTGCGAAAGACTGTGGTGCTGACACCGCAGCGGCTTCGTCTTGAGCTGAGGAAGGGCGACCTCCTGGGCAACAAGCTAATCGAGGTCGTACCGGATTTTGATGGTGCGCCTGAGCGATGGCTGGAGTTTTTCGACAGAACTCGGGGTGTCCCTGACCGATACGAGATACCAGACGGTCAAGGAGTCGTCCACGTGCTGCTTTCGCCCGAAGTCCGCACCGTGCTTCAGGAGCTTCGTCGGATGCCCGGTCGCCGGATAGCCGGAGAGAGAGCGGAAGGCTTCATTCGAAATCCATTTTCGGTCCTCGGCCCCTCCGCCTCGTCGGTAATAGACGCTGGGCAGTTTGAAGCCGCCCGGGAGGCCGCAGGGATCTCGTTCGCGAGGTTTACATCAAGAGTTCGCAGGAGTGGCAGCGAACAGAGCCCAGCGTGTGAACTGGTGATTGAAGAAAGCCTAATGGGCATTATTCATTCCAGTACCGTCACTTTTCGGGGACCGGACGATATTGAGAAGTTTCTGGTCAAGATTGAAGGCAAGATCGAGGCGGAGGCGCAATGCTGCCATTGGGAAGGTTACGATCTTGAGATTCTCGGAGATACCCCGGATCAGGTAGCGAGACTCAGGCTGGCGCTCGTGGAGCTGCGCGAGTCACGTCGGGCGAAGATTTCCGAGATCTTCGATCTCTCTCAGTACTCGGATCGGGTGGAGGGTTTTGGAGTCGAGAAACCCTATTACTCGCCTTTTATCGCCCGCAAGACCGACGAGGCCGGGTGGTTCCCCGAAAATGTTGCAGTCGGTCTGTGCTTCAAACCGAAGAGTGGCAGTGAGACGGTTGCAGTAGTCCTTGACGACCAGGCCCTTAAGGATTTCCGTGATGCGGTCAAGAGGGCGGAACTGGAGAGGCGCGAGAGCTTCGCGTTTCCCTGTTGTCCCGAACCGGTACCCACTCGTTGGGCCGTGGAAGCCCTCGATACGATTGACCGCGTCGGGAAGGACATCAAGGCGAAGTCCTTTAACCCCGAAGGGCGCATAGCTGGAAACGGAGCCAGCAAGAGGGCCGGCCTGGTCGTGAAGCCGAACGTGGACAGCCTCGACTACGAGGAACATCGCGGGGCACTTTCTCAGCCTCAAGGCCCCCCACAAGTTCCCGC